>JAPLMX010000171.1 GCA_026386805.1 Phycisphaerae bacterium
TCCCAATCCGCAAGGAGTTCTCCTGCCGGGCATGTTCGTCCGGGCGGTGGTGAAGGAAGGCGTCCACGAGCAGGCCCTGCTGATTCCTCAGCAAGCCGTGTCACGCGATCCCAAGGGCAATCCCGTCGCGCTGATCGTGGGTCCCGAGGAGAAGGTCCAACCGCGGATGCTCACGCTGGATCGCGCCATCGGCGACCAATGGCTCGTCTCCTCAGGTCTGGCGGCCGGCGATCGCGTGATTGTCGAGGGGATTCAAAAAGTGCGGCCCGGCGCCGCCGTGAAGGTGGCCCCTCCGGAGGCCGCTCGAAAAGATGGTGCGAAACCCGGGGACGCCAAGTCGAACTGACGGAGGTACGTAGATGTTATCGAGATTCTTCCTGGAGCGTCCGGTCTTCGCCTGGGTCATCGCCATCATCCTGATGGTGACGGGCGGCTTGGCGATCTACAGTCTGCCCATATCGCAGTATCCCCCCATCGCACCGCCATCCATCGCGATCACCGCCTTCTATCCGGGGGCCTCGGCGGAAACGGTCGAAAACAGCGTGACGCAGATCATCGAGCAGAAGATGACCGGCTTCGACAAGATGTTGTACTTGGCCGCGACCAGTGATTCGTCCGGTTCTTCCCGCGTGGAGCTGACGTTCGCCCCGGGAACCGATCCGGATATGGCCTGGGCCCAAGTGCAGAACAAGCTCCAGCTCGCCATGGCAAGCCTGCCGCAGGTGGTGCAACTCTCAGGCGTGCAGGTGAGCAAGTCCACACGGAACTATCTGATGATCGTGGGCTTGGTCTCGGAAGATGGAAGCATGAATGGCCATGACTTGCAGGACTATATTCAATCCAACCTGGAGAAGGTGCTTTCGCGGGTGCCGGGGGTGGGTGAGGTGCAGGTCTTCGGCAGCCAATACGCCATGCGCATCTGGCTGAATCCCGACAAGCTGACGGATTACCGGATGACAATTCAGGATGTCATCGCGGCCCTGCGGGCCTATAACGTGGAAGTCTCCGCCGGCCAGTTCGGCGGGGCGCCGGCGGTAGAAGGCCAGCGCTTGAATGCCGCCATCATCGTCCAGAGCCTGCTCAAGACGCCCGAGGAGTTTGCCGCGATCCCCCTCCGCACCAACCCGGATGGATCCATCGTGCGGATCAAGGACGTGGGGCGGACGGAACTGGGAACCGAATTCTACGATCTGAAACTCTATCACAACGGCAGGCCCTCTACCGGGCTGGCCATCCGGCAGGCCGCCGGCGCCAACGCCCTGGACACGGCCAATGCCATCAGGGCCAAGCTGAAAGAGCTGAGCCAATTCTTCCCCGCCGGCATGAAAGTTGTTTATCCCTATGACACCACCCCCTTTGTCAGGGTGGCCATCGGCGAGGTGGTTAAGACCCTTTTCGAGGCGATCGTGCTGGTGTTCCTGGTGATGTATCTATTCATGGGAAACCTGCGGGCCACCCTGATCCCAACCATCGCCGTGCCGGTGGTGCTCCTGGGCACCTTCGCGGTGCTGGGGCTTCTCGGCTTCTCCATCAATATGCTGACCATGTTCGCCATGGTGCTGGCCATCGGCCTGCTGGTGGACGACGCCATCGTGGTGGTGGAGAACGTGGAGCGAATCATGAGCGAGGAAGGACTCTCCCCCAAAGAGGCCACCCGCAAGTCCATGGACCAGATCACCAGTGCGTTGATCGGCATCGGGCTGGTGCTCTCGGCGGTCTTTGGTCCGATGGCGTTCTTCACCGGCTCCACGGGGGTCATTTACCGTCAGTTCTCCGTGACCATCGTTGCCTCCATGCTTCTTTCGGTGGCAGTGGCCCTGATCCTGACGCCGGTCCTGTGTGCATCACTTCTGGCGCCGGTGCCCAAGGGACACGAACCGGCGGAGGGGGGAATCTGGTTCCTGCGTCCGTTCTTCCGATGGTTTGACCGTGTCTTCTTCTGGTCCCGAGATGGATATCTGAAAATGGTGGGCCTGTCACTCGCCCACAAGACCCCCTACGTGTTGATCTTCCTGGGAATCGTGGGGGCGATGGTCGTGCTCTTCCAGAGGATGCCCACCGCGTATCTCCCGGATGAAGATCAAGGAATCCTGCTGGTTCAGGCCATGCTTCCCTCGAACTCGACCCTGGAGCAGACCGAGAAGGTCATGGAGCAAGTCAAGAACCATTTCCTGGAGCGCGAGAAAGACGCGGTGGAATCCTGCATGACGATTTCCGGCACGAACTTCGCCGGCAGGGGACAGAACGCGGGCATGGCGTTTATCATGCTGAAGGATTGGAAGCTCCGCGAGGACTCGAATCTGAAGGTCACCGCCGTCGCCAACCGAGCCATGAGGGAGTTCTCCCAGATTCGCAACGCGATGGTATTTGCCGTCGCGCCGCCGGCGGTCACCGAACTGGGCATGGCCAAAGGGTTTGATTTTCAGTTGCTGGACCGCGGCGGTCTGGGCCACGACGGCCTGATGGCAGCCCGCAACCAACTCCTCGGCATGGCGGCGCAGAACCCGGTATTGGCTAAGGTCCGGCCCAACGGCCTGGAAGATGTGCCCGAATACCGGGTTGACGTCGATTGGGAGAAGGCCGGCGCCTTGGGGCTACCCATCACTTCGATCCACAATACGATCTCGGCGGCCTTCGGCAGCGCGTACGTCAACGACTTCATTCAAGGCGGACGTGTGAAGCGGGTGTATGCCCAAGCCGACGCTCCCTACCGCATGTTGCCCGGCGATCTGGAAAGACTCTACGTGCGCAACGGCACAGGCAAGATGGTTCCCTTCTCTTCCTTTGCGTCTGGTCACTGGACTTCCGGTTCCCCGAAGTTGGAGCGATTCAACGGCTTTCCTTCACTGAACATTCAAGGCGAGGCGGCGCCGGGAAGGAGTTCCGGCGAGGCGATGGAAGTCATGGAAGGATTCGTGAAGAAACTGCCGCAGGGGATTGGCTATGACTGGACCGGGCTTTCCTACCAGGAGCGGCAGGCCGGCACCCAGACAGCCCCGCTCTACGCCTTTTCCATTCTGGTGATCTTTCTGTGCCTGGCGGCTTTGTACGAGAGCTGGCCCATACCCATTTCGATCCTGCTGGCCCTGCCCCTGGGGGTCATCGGCGGCGTGCTCGGCTCGACGCTTCGGGGATTCCCGAATGACGTCTACTTCCAGATCGGACTGCTGACCACCCTCGGATTGACCACGAAAAACGCGATCCTGATCGTCCAGTTTGCCAAGGCGCGGGTGGAACAAGGGATGGGGTTGATCGAGGCGACTCTGGAAGGGGCGAAACTGAGGCTGCGTCCCATCGTCATGACCTCGTTGGCCTTTGGATTCGGCGTGATGCCGCTGACGTTTGCGAACGGGGCGGGCGCAGGGGCACAAAAGGCCATCGGCACCGCGGTGCTGGGCGGCGTGGTTACCTCCACCTTCCTGGTAACCATTTTTGCCCCGCTCTTCTACGTGTTGATTCAAAAGACCTTCGGCAAAAAACGCAACCGGCAGCAACCGGCTCAGATCGCTGAGTCGAGTCAATCTGGGAATCGATAAAATGAACAAGAACATTCTGCTTCTATTGCTTGGAATTGCCATCGTCCCGACCGGCTGCACGCTGGCTCCGAAGTACACCCAGCCGCCGGCTCCGGCACCCGCCGAGTGGCCGAGCGGTCCGGCCTATGGGAACACCCCGACGGCAATGACGGCTCCGGAGGCCCCGGATTTGAAATGGCGGCAGTTCTTCTCCGACGAGAAGCTTCAGAAACTCATCGAGGCGGCCTTGAGCAACAATCGCGACCTGCGGCTGGCCGTGCTGAATGTGGAACGGGCCCGAGACCTCTACGGCATTCAGCGCGCCGAGTTGTGGCCTGCGGTCAGTGCCGTCGCCAGCGGGAGCCAACAGCAGGTGCCGGCCGACCTCTCGTCCAGCAAAGCACGCCAGACCGTGGAGCAGTACAGCGTCAATCTCGGCGTCTTCTCCTGGGAACCCGACCTCTTCGGGCGCATCCGCAGCTTCAAGGACCGGGCCTTGGAAGAATACCTGGCCACGGAGCAGGCCCGCCGCGGGGCGCAGATTCTGCTGGTGTCCTCTGTTGCCAATGCGTATCTGGTCCTGGCCGCGGACCGGGAGAGCTTGGCCCTGGCGCAAACCACCCTCACGACGCAGCAGGACGTCTACCACCTGGTCAAGCAGCGCTACGACCGTGGACTGACGCCCGAGCTGGACCTGTACCGCGCACAAACCCAGGTGGATGCCGCCCGAGGCGACGTCGCCCGCTTTACCCAACTGGTGGCACAGGATAAGAACGCCTTGATGTTTCTGCTGGGCGCTCCCGCGCCGGGTGAGCTTTTGCCGACGGGGTTGAATGGCATCACCCCTCTGCCAGGAATCTCCCCCGGCGTGTCCTCCGAGGTGCTCCTGCGCCGGCCCGACGTTCTCCAGGCCGAGAGTCTGCTGAAGGCGACCTACGCCGACCTCGGCGCCGCTCGCGCGGCGTTCTTCCCGCGCATTTCTCTGACGGCCGCCGTCGGCACGGCCAGCAGCGAGCTCTCCGGACTCTTCGGCTCCGATTCCGGCACGTGGAGCTTTGCGCCGCAGGTGGCGATGCCGATCTTCGACGGCCGCACGTGGGCCGCCTTGCGGGTCACGAAAGTACAGCGGGAAATCGCTGTAACCCAGTACGAGAGGGCGATTCAGAATGCCTTCCGGGAGGTAGCCGACGCCCTTGCCGCCCGCGGCACGGTGGATCAGCAGGTCTCGGCGCAGGAATCCCTGGTCAACGCCGTGGCGGCAACCTACCGCCTGTCCAAGGCCCGATATGACCAGGGCATCGACAGCTACTTCAGTGTTCTCGATGCGCAGCGCTCTCTCTATGCGGCCCAGCAGGGGCTTGTTGTGCTCCACCTGGCAAAGCTTGCCAATCAGGTGAGACTGTACGCCGTGCTGGGCGGAGGCGGCGACTCACCCTCGGAAGGACAAAGACCGAACTCCGACCCCGCCCAAGAAAGCAAGGAAGAAGGAACGTAGGTCGAGCGGGATGGGGGGATGGTGTGAGCCAACAACAACTGCGTGACCATCTTTCGCTCGTGCTCATCATCGAGCTTGACCACGATCTTGGGATGGCTCCGCCGCACCCCGTTGACGGCCTCGATCTCGTCGGTAGAATAGACCCCTGATGAAATCGCCGATAGACGAGATCCGCAGAGCTTGTGCCGATATTTAGGAAGGAGAAAATCATGTCCATCGACCGCCGCTTGTTTCTGAAAAGCGCGATTGCCACGGGACTGGCCTTAGGCTTTCCCGCCGTCGCCACGGCACAGCGTGACAAGGTGTATCGCACGGCCCTGATCGGCTCCGGCTGGTGGGGAACGAATATCCTGCGGGAGGCAGCGGCGTCAGGCCGGTGCAAGATCGTGGCCCTGGTGGACGTGGACCGCCGGCAGCTTGACAAGTGCGCCGCGGAGGTGGCGAAGTGGGTGAGCGATCAGCCGAAGCTCTATGAGGATTATCGCGAGATGCTGGAGAAGGAGAAGCCCGCGATCGCCATCGTGGCCACACCGGACCACTGGCATCCCTTGGCGATGATCGACGCGGTCAAGGCCGGCGCCCACGTGTACGTGGAAAAGCCGATCAGCCATACGATCATCGAGGGTCGCGCGATGGTCAAAGCCGCCCGAGAGGCCCATCGCGTCGTCCAGGCGGGGACGCACCGGCGTGTCTCGCCGCACAATGTCTCCGGCAGGAAGTTTTTGCAGGAGGGAAAGGCCGGAAAGATCGGGATGGTCCGATGCTTTGTGCTGTATGGAGGCGATGGCCCGGAGCAGCCGAGGAAGAACGTCGAGCCGCCGAAGGGGTTGAATTGGGACCTGTGGTGCGGGCCCGCCCCGCTGCGGCCATTCAACGGCGGCATGCATCCCAAAGGCTTTCGCAGCTACCTCGACTACGGCAACGGCACGCTCGGCGACTGGGGCGTGCATTGGCTCGACCAGGTCCTGTGGATCATGGAGAGACAGTGGCCCAAAACTGTGTACTCGACCGGCGGCCGGCCGATCAAGGGCAAGCCGATCCTCACCGACGCCGAGCAGACGACCGACGCCCCGGACCATCAGGTCGCAACGTATGAGTTTGACGATCTGACGGTCACGTGGGAGCACCGCCAATTCGCGGGCAATCCCGCCGAGAAGACCGAGAGCGTGGGGTGCTTTTTCTACGGAACGAAGGGGACGTTCCACATGGGCTGGCAGAAGGGCTGGACCTTCTACCCGCTGGGCCGAGGGGGACAGGAGATTCACGAGGAGCCCAAGCTCAACCAGCCGGACGACCAGAACATCAAGGAACTCTGGTCCGACTTTCTGAGCGCCATCGAGACGGGCCGACGACCGATCAGCGACATCGAGGAAATCCACCGCTCGACGAATCTGAGCCTGTTGGGAATGCTGTCCTACAAGCTGGGACGAAGCGTCCGGTGGGACGGGGAAAAAGAAGTGTGCGTCGGCGACTCGCAAGCCAACGCCCTGCTCCGGCGGGAATATCGAAAACCGTGGGTGTACCCCACGTAGTTGACAGTGGTCAGTTGGCAGTTCACGGTCCAAGAGCTGCTATCCTACTGACAACTGCGATCTGAGAACTGACAACTGGCTTACCAGCCCTTTCTGGCAAAGAGGACCGGGATCGTTTGCAGGAGGATGTAGATATTCAGAAGCACCGACCGCTTCTGAATGTACAGGTAGTCATATTTAACTTTGTGTGCGGGCTTGAGATCGTAATAGCTTCGCACCTGGGCCAGACCCGTCAATCCCGGCTTGACGGCCAAACGAGCGCCCTGCAGCGCCTTGTGACGTTCGACAAAGAAGGCTCTCTCCGGCCGGGGACCGACAAGACTCATGTCGCCCCGCAGAACGTTGTAGATCTGGGGCAGCTCATCGATCCGCATCCGCCGCAGGATGCGGCCGACCGGCGTAACGCGCTCATCATCCTTCGTCGCCAAGACAGGGCCGACGTGCTTTTCCGCATCGTTGATCATCGTGCGGAATTTGCACAGGGTGAAAACCTTGCCACCCTGGCCGACCCGTTCCTGCTTATAGAGAACCGGACCGGCCGACGTGATCTTGATGAGCAGCGTCGAGACGATCATCATCGGCAGCGCCAGGATAAGGATGGCCAATGAGCCGACGATATCCAAGAGCCGGATCAGGAATTCGCCTGTTCTCGGCACCCGGACCGATAGGCGAGCGGCCGCCTCCTTGCTCGGTTGTGTCTCCACCCTCGCGGCGGAACGGCCCGGGTACAAATGCAGTGTCGAGAGACGTCCCTGCGCCGTGCCGACGTCAGTCCTTGCCATCGTGGTCGTCTGCTTCGAATCCATACTGCGAATGTGTGCTGCCTGCTCCATGCCTGTATCCTGCCCGGCCGTTACTTCCGTGCCCCTTATGACCTTCGGCCTTCACACACGGGCACTGCGCGTTGCTCGATCATCCCACAGCATGACGGCCATTATAGAAAAAGCTCGACATGCTTCAAGACAAAAGTCGTTTATTCGAGGCGAACGTCAAGCTCGTCCACCTAGGCGTTGGCGATGGCGGCCGAGCGATTGGGGGCTCGATCCACGACTGAGATTCTCCCACGGCCCCGCCATCCGTCGTCTTCACAGCGGTGCTGTTCTTAAGCTGCTTCCTTGCTTCAAACCGATACCGAATGTTCTCGTGCGTATCCATCAGACGAAATCGATCGACCATGGCATCGGCGACTTCCCGGCTCTCAAGGATCCCCACGTACCTCTTGGCAATACCCCCAGCGGCGGTGTCCATGACCGGGCGAAGCAGAGGGCTGTTCAGCGCCCCGAGAGCGCCCCCGGATTCCTTTTGCAGGATATCCAGAGGCGGCACAATCGTGACGGAAGATTGGAACGGGCGGGGCTTCCGCATCGACGTGACTACGGTCAGGCTCATCGCGATGATGCACAGAGCGACGATCATCCAGTGATAGCGCCAGACCACGCGGAGATAGTCGAGTAGATTGATCTCCTCATCGACCGCGACTTTAGCCGGCGGCTGCTGGGATTTTGCCTGAGGGTCCGTCACTACACTCCATCCTTCCGGGGTTATCTCAATACGGCAAATGCCACGCCGGCGGTGACGGCGATGTTGGCGAGAATCTGCGTGATGTCCTTGGTGTCCCGCAGCCACATGGACTTGTCCATCTTCCGAGGCACGATGATCGTGTCGCCGGGCTCCAGTCGAAGGCTCATGAACCCGCCGAAGGACCACTGGTTATATTCCGAGTTCCAGGAGATCAGCCTGCCGCGGTTGCCCTGCGCGATGCTGATCACGGACCCATCCGCCTTGACCACGCTGACCTGCTTCTTGTCCGCCTCCTTGGTCATTCCGCCCACTCGGCGCAGGTAATAACTGACCGTTTCACCCCGCTCGTGCACCAGGGAGGTCGGATTGAAGACTTCGCCGACCACGTGCACCACGCCGGGCGTTTGCGGGACGACCAGCTTGTCCCCGCTCTCCAGCTCGAAATCGTATTTCGATCTCTTGAACTCCTCCAAGGGGGTCATCCGGACCACCACGCGTCCCGTGATTTCGGCGGCCCGCAGCTTCGTCAGAAGTTCTTTCTTCGCCGCCAGGGCCGCCTGCTCCGTCTTGGCCGTATCGGCGTCGAGTGCCCCGCTCATTTGCCGCTGGGCATTGCTCAGCATGGATTGCTCGACCTGGCGGATCAGGTCATCCAGCCGGCGCCGCTGTATGTCCATCGCACTTTTGCGGGTGAAGACGGCGCCCCTGAGGTAGGCCTGCTCGCTGTAGCCTCCCGCCCGCTCGATCAGCGAGCTGAGCGTCTCCTGCTTTTCGATGGGATAGACGCCGGGGAAACGCACCTCGCCCACGATCTCGGCCGTCAGGCTGAACTGGAGGTCCGGGATCGGCCGAATCACCAGGTAATCATAATCACGAAGGACGATGTTGTTCTCGGGATCGCCCGCAACCGCCTTTTCGAGATTGATCTCGATCTTCTCCGTCGCCACGCCCTCCTGGCTGATGTGCCGGCGGGTGACCTCCGCCGTGCGGAGGTAGGCGTTCTTCTGCAGACCGCCCGCCGCATCGATCAGATCGCGCACTTTCATGTCCGGGACGAGGCGATATGCATTGGGATCGTAGACCATGCCCGAGATGGTCACCTTCTCCGAGATCCGCTTATCCCACCGGAACGTGCGAATCGTATCGTACTGAGCCAGCTCGATATTCTGCGCCGCGTCACCCGCGAGCAGTTGACCCAGGTTGAATGGGATCGTCGTAGGGTGCAGATCGGGCGGGAGGAGCCGAATGATTTCGCCATACTCCGTGTTCGGCTGCGGCAGAAGGACTTCGTAGGAGCTCAAGATGTCCTTGAGCCGCATGCCCGGCTTCCATTCGTACTTGCCGGGTCTGGCCGCGTGTCCTTCGAGAAAGACGACCTTGGCCTCCTGCGAGACCACGGGGAAAACCTTGACCACGTCGCCGTCTCTCAGGGCCGTGCTCGCCGCCGCAGATGGGTTCTGAGGTGCGCCGCCCGGCGACAGGTCGAGGTCCACCACGATGCGCCGTTCGTGGTTCTCGATCCGTTCCACCTGCACTCGCTGGAGCCAGCCGGCGACCGTGACGCCGCCGGCCAAGTCGAGGGCCCCTTTCAGGGTCGTCGGTCCGGTCATCTCATAAATCGCCGGCCTCTTGACGTTGCCCGCGACGCCGACAACGGGGCCAATCAACGGAATGAAGATCGTGTCGCCATCCTGCAGCCGGATGTCCTTGGTCTTGTCGCCCCCGAGGAGAAAATCATAGAGGTCGAGCTTCACAAGGTCCTGGCCCGTCCGGGTCAGGCGAATCTCGCGAAGACTGCCGTTTTTGGAGGGGCCGCCCGCCGCCATCAGCGCGTTGATCACCGTGGACAGCGAGCTGACCGTATACGTGCCCGGCGTCGCTGCCTCCCCCACGACAAAGACTTGGATCGTCCGCAGCCGGCTCATGGTGACCGATATCTTGAAGTCGGTGTACTTACGCGAAAGCTCGTGCTGGAGATAGCCTTCCAAGCTGCCGAACTTCATCCCCCACACTTTGAGGACGCCGACCTCCGGCAGAACGATCTGACCATCCCGATCCACCTGCAACGGGAACTGGCCGTCCGCACGGCCCCACATCGTCAAGGTGAACGCATCCCCCGGCCCAATCACGTAGTCCGGCCCGACGGGAACATCGGTCACAGGGGCAAACGTGCTCACCGGCCGGCTGAACACGTCGTATCCGAACTGGCGAAGATTTGTGGAAACGTCGCTGGGCAACTGACCCGACAACAGCCGTTCGGTGGTGGAAGGCTCGGTCGGGGCGACGGGTGTTCGCCGTCCCTGTGGAGCCGCTTTCTGCTCGGGTGTCTGCTCCTGACCGGCTGGAGCCTGCGGTTGCAGCTCAGCCGGTGTTTGCACCTTCTGAGTTTTTAAGGCGTCCTGAATTTGCTGAGCCTGTTGCGGGGAGATCGTGGTCGGACCGGTCCCCGCCTGACCAACCGAGCTTGGGGTTGCCGGGGCGGCGTCCTGCGCCATAACGGGCAGACTGGCCAGGGCAAGCACGATCAACGCCGCGACTACGACCGTCACGCGGGTACGCGTCGCGCCCGTTCGATCACACGAACTGACGACCGTCCGTCTGCGCTGACGCCGGCGTGAGCAGCGTTCGAGACAGTCACACCCCCTCAGGCCGCCTTGAGTCCAACTGCCCTCGAAATTCATTCTACAATCCTTTGCGTTCAAACAAACCCAGCCCAGAGAGACAGGTCCCACCGCCGGAAACTGCCTCTCCCAAAGGCTTCTACTCCTACAGGTGACAGGATCCTCCGACCCTGTCTGCCTCAATACTCCTTCTCATGCCGGAGCAATCGCCCAAAATGGTATCGCGTCCAGCAGTACTGTCAAGGCTTTTTTCGCGGGCCTATCGGTCATTCACGGAAATTGAAATCGATCCCAGCCCCATCGAGCCATCCCGCCACACAGGCAAAACTACCCTGTCTGAGTGACTATTATCGGACAGCGGTTACAGGAGTCTTTAGCAGCGAATCGGAACTCAGCGGATTTCAAGGTTCGACACTTCTGGGCGGTTGGGACGGTTGTCTCAAGAGTACAACGCCACCTTCGTATTTCAGGTTCCCAACCACAATTCGCTTGACCATGCCCTCCAGGCAATTGTACTTGTTGTGTGTCTGTAGTAAAGAAGGGGTTGTTGACATGAGAACCAGCCAGTTTGCACACATCGCCGTTTTCCTTCTCCTGCCGCTCCTGAGCACCGCCCGGGCCGGCAATGCCGGTGGGAAACTCAGTCTCGATCTGCCCGCCGGCAAGCCCGAGGTCTTCGAACGTGTCGAGATCTCCGTCACCGGCGTGCCCGCCACCGCCAACCCCTTCGACCCCGAATCGATCGCCCTTGACCTGGAGGTGACACAACCGTCCGGGCCGCGGCTGCGCGTGCCCGGCTACTTTCAGCGGGAATTCGAGCGGAGACTCGACGGCAATCACGAGACCCTCACACCCAGCGGCGAAGGGAGTTGGCGCCTCCACTGGCTGCCCCTTATGCCGGCACTTTGAGAGCAGGTTCTGGCGGTCGGCTCAGTCCCTCACTTGGCCCGCTTCTTCGGTGTCCTCTGCGTGGAGACCTTGCGTTGAGCCTTGGCCGTGGACTTGGGGCTGGCGGTCCCTTCGCTGCGTACAGAGCGGCGCTTGGTCCGAAGGCTTTCTTTCTCCACCGCTACAGCGGGCTCCATCTCGATGCCGAACACATCCCCCAGGTCGGCGTCGTCGATCACGCGGGAGGTCTTCTTCTTCGCCTGTTTCAACAGCTTTTCGGATTTTTCGCGAACGGCCTGGGTGATGAGGTCGTCCATCTTCACCTTGCGAAGAACGAAGAACAGGCTCGGGTCTTCATCCAGCCGCGTCCCGATGCCATAAAGGACGGCGGCGACATGCTTACACATGTAGGCCCAGTCGGGACAACTGCACTTGAATTCGATCTCCTTCGGGGAAGGAAACAGCCCGCTGTCTTTGGCCGTGAACAGCTCCATCAGGCCCTGGGGGAACCGCCCCGCCAGCAGTTCCTGCAAAGACGCAAGCTGGCCCGCGCAGGCGGCCTTGATCTGTTTCCAGACCGGCTCGCTGACAGGCTTGATCTTGATGGCGACTGTGTACGGGCTTCCTTGTCTGCCTTGCACCAGAGCTTTGACTTGACCAGGACTGATCTGCAAGTCCAGGACGGCCCCGTGCCGCACGTAGCTGCGTCCGCGTCCGACCCGGTTGGCGTAGTCGGCATACTTGCCAAGATTGCCGTTCCACGCCTTGCCCCACCACGTGCGGACGAGGGTATTGCCTTCAATGACAACCGGGCGAATGCCCGGGTGCTTCTTTCTTAATTGTTCGAGCTTGCGCCACGCCCGGGCCCGTTTCTCGGCCACGGACACGTAGGGCGGATAGCCATAGTTATTGTAGTACGCCATAGGGTCTCCTCTATAAAGACAGCGTGAACAGCCTCACTAACTCCTTGTCGTCCATTTCCGTAATCCATGCCTCGCCGGAGTCCGGGATGATCTGCCGCGAAAGCTCGGCTTTCTCCGCCAGCATCGTGTCGATCTTCTCTTCTACCGTCCCCTTGGTGACGAACTTGTGGACCACCACATTCTTGCGTTGCCCGATGCGAAAGGCCCGATCCGTCGCCTGATCCTCGACGGCGGGGTTCCACCAGCGGTCGAAGTGCACCACGTGATTCGCCGCCGTCAGATTCAGTCCCACACCGCCCGCTTTCAGCGACAGGACCAGGAAAGGTGTGTATTCGTCGCTCTGGAACCGCTCGATCATCTGCCGGCGTTTTGCCACCGGTGTGCCGCCGTGCAGGACAAGGCCCTCATGACCAAAAATGGCATCGAGGAATCCCTTCAGAGGCCCCGTCATCTCCTTGAACTGCGTGAAGACAAGCATCTTCTCTCTCTTTTCGAAGATCGTCTCGCAGATCGGCCGAAGCCGCTGGAATTTACCGCTGTCGAGCTCGGCGAACCCGCCCTGACCCAGGTACTGGTCCGGGTGATTGCACAACTGCTTGAACTTCATCAGCGAAGCGAGAATCAGGCCCTTTCTGCGAATGCCGTCCGGCTGTTCCTCCAACACCTGCCGAAGCTGCTTGACCAAGTCCTCATACAGAACGACCTGCCGGCGGCTGAGCTCCGCATAGGTCTTCATCTCGATCTTCTCGGGCAGGTCGGAGATGACGGTCTTATCCGTCTTGAGTCTGCGCAGGATGTACGGACCCACCACCTTCTTCAGCCGGGCGTAGCCGCTCGAGTCGCGCTTGAGCTTTCTGCTGAACCCGCCGAACTCCTCGACGGTGCCCAGCAGCCCCGGATTGAGGAAATCGAACAGCGACCACAGATCGGAAAGGCGATTCTCGATCGGCGTGCCCGTCATGATGATCCGGTTCTTGGCGTGCAGCTTCTTGACCGCCCGGGTCTGCTGGGTCCCGGGGTTTTTGATCGCCTGCGCCTCATCCAACACGACCAGGTCCCACTGAGCGTTCTGGAGCCAGGCGTATTTCTGACACAGGCCGTAGGTGGTTATCACCAGATCGACGTCATCCAGTGCGGGGCCGCGCCGTAGCGTGTCCTTGTCGGCTCCGCCGGATGGATGAGCTATGAAGTATCTCAATGACGGCAGGAAACGCTCGATCTCGTTGGTCCAGTTACCAATCAGTGAGGCCGGCAGGATCAGCAGGCTGGTCTTCGGCCCTTGCCTCGATTTCTCCGCCGTCCGGACACTGAGCATGGCCAGCAGTTCCACCGTCTTTCCCAGGCCCATGTCGTCGGCCAACAACGCTCCGAACCGTAGGCCATCCAGAAAGCACAGCCAGTCCACGCCCTGGCGCTGGTAGGGCCGCAGCGTCGCCTTGAACCGACTGGGCACTCGAACCGAGTCAATACGCTGCGGCTCGCGAAGCCGAGCAATTACAGATTCAAGCCATTGCCCCTGGGAGACCTCCACCTCGACGTCTTCCTCGGACAAGCCCAAGGCCCTGTCGGCGTCCAACTGTAGCCGCATAGCCTCACGCAGGGTCAAATCCTCCTCGGCCATCAATGTCTGCGCCTTCTCATAGGCCCGCAGGGTCTGTTCGAGCTTCTCGCGGTCCACCTCCACCCATTTGCCCTTGATGAAAGCCAAGCCCTCCGATTCGTCCAGCAGCCTCCGGGCCTCCTCTTCGGAGATGGGCGCATCGCCCAGCAGCAACCCGGCATGGAAATCGAGAATCGCGTCCATCCCCAGCGAGCTGGGCCGGGCCTCGCCCATCTGGATATTCAGGCGAAGCCCCGCCGCTCGATTCTTCCACCAGTTGGGGATGCGGCACAGGATGCCGGCCCGCTCATAGATCGGGATCTCCTTCAGGACCGTGCACGCCTCGCCGGCCGAGAGGGCCAACGGATGGAAGATCTCGCCGCTATCCATGACTCCGGAGAGAAACTGGCTCTCGGCCGCCGCCTGGTGGACGGTGGCAAGCAGATCGAGCAGCTTCTTGCTGTCGGCGCCGTATTCGGTCAGGGCGTGCTTCAGTGGCACGTGCTTGCAGCCGCCCTTTGGGTCCAGGCCGGTGGAGTAAGTGGCGAGAAAGGCGAACGGATACTCATCTTTCTTGCTCTCAACGAGATGAAAGAAGACCCGGCCAACAAGGTGCACCTTTGGACTCAAGGTACGGACAAAGTCGGCAACCGATCCTTCATACGAGTTGACCTGCCGCTGGTACGTGGCATTGAGCTTGGACCACAGATCATCAAGCAAACCGCGGTCCAGATATTCGGACCCGGGCATGAAGGGCGCGCTGTCGAGCATCGCGCCGGCTTCGGCATCGGTGAGAGCGACCGTTGCCTTATGCCTCAGGACCTCCAGATCGGGCGTCCTGACCAACTCCTCGGCGAACCGCCCCGTCACCTTTCTCCAGTAATCCAGCGAGACCGATAGCGGCACCGACGGATCGGAGAAACCCAGCAGCAGCAGGAACGACTCATAGTCCCCTCCCATCCGCTTCCACAACTCGTCCTGGAGCAGTCTCTGATCCCGGCCAATCGAGTCGTCGACAGAACTCCATTCGAGCTCTATACGCCCATTAGGCAATACCGTGGCGTTCAACTCATTGAACAAGGTTCCAGATGTCTGGTCGAACACGGGAAATTCCCTGAACACGGATCGCAACGGCGCCGCACAGAATGGGATCGGTCACCGCATTACTCCTATGGCGACCTACATTGCAGCGGGAGATACCGGGATTGTCAAGCACGGGGTGTGCGACCAGTTTTCGTGGGCGTAGTGCGCCCGTTTTGTCATCCTGAGCGACAGCGAAGGATCTGGGCGGAGCACAATGACAGGTGTGGGTTCGGGTCCCCATCGCGACCAGTCGCGATGGGGGTCCCGTTCCATGTCGTCGCCCAGATGCTTCGCTTCGCTCAGCATGACAGAGGGGGATTGATCTCCCACAAAACGCAGTTGCGCACCCGCATGGGTCGCCAAACACAATTCACTTGACCTTACGCCGGACATGGTTTACTTCTTTGAACCTCTGGTAGCACGGGCATCCTGCCCGTGATCCGGAATCCATGGGCGCTCGCGCCTATGCTACTAAGGATTGGTTGGCAGAAATTTGTCACAGATGGGCCCATGCGAAGGATTGCAGTCTTCCTCATTTTGTCCGTGTTGCCGAGTTTGCCATCCCGTGCCTCGGTGTCCACGAATGTCCCGCTGGGCCACTGGAGTTACGGCGCCGTCGAGAAGCTGGCCAATTACGGGCTGATCGACAGCGCCATGCTGGCGACCAAACCCCTGTCCCGGCTCGAGATGGCCCGACACGTGGCAGAGGCGAAGGACGCTCTCGAGCAAACGGAGGACGCGCCCGAGATCCTCGCGGCCCTCGTGGAAAGGCTCACGAGAGAATATAGCGGCGAGCTCGTTCAATTGGGCGTGCTCGATAGCTCGTATGACGGCACAACGTGCTTCAAGCCCCTGGAAGACCCCTACGTCAAGTATCTATACGCCAAACACATGCCGGACCTGGAGAACCGGCGGGGCGACGTGTTTCAGAGCGGATCAAACTACCGGGCCGGCCTCGCCTCGCGCGGGACTCTGTTCGACACGTTCGCCTTCTACCTGCACCCGGAGTACGCCGGCTCGGGCGAAGGCGGCAACGACGTCGAGTTGATCGAAGGTTACGGCAAGGTGGGGCTCGGGCCCTTGGAGCTGGAGGCCGGGCGGGACTCGCTCTGGTGGGGACCGGGCCAGCACGGCTCGATCCTGATGAGCAACAATGCCCGACCGTTCGACATGCTCAAGATCTCCAACCCCGGGCCGATCCTGCTTCCCTGGGTCTTCCGGGCGCTGGGCCCCGTCAAGGCCGAATGGTTCCTGGCCCGGCTGGAAGCGGATCGGGACTTCCCGCACGCGGATCTGTCGGGCATTCGGCTCAACATCAAGCCCCATCCGTTGGTGGAGTTGGGGGCGTCACGAGTGGTGGTTTTCGGGGGACAAGGGCAGCCCAGCCTTGGTCTCTTCGACTATATCAAGCCGCTGGTGGCTGCCCATGAGGAGGCCGAGAACAACCAGTTGGCCGGCTTCGACGGCTCGGTTCTCGTGCCGCTGCCCAAGAATGGGCTCCTGCGATCCGTCAAGCTGTATGCGGATGCCGCCGGCGAAGACGAGGCGGGTCTGATGCCGACCAAATGGGGGGACTTGCTGGGCGTGCAGTTCAATGACATCCTGAAAACCGGCCGGACGGATTTCCGGATTGAGTATGCCGATGACATCGTCCCCGGCTACCCAAGCGTCTTTTACACGCACAGCCTTTACACGTCAGGATATACCTACGACGGGCGGGTCATCGGCCATTTCATGGGTCCGGAATCCCGCGACCTGTTTATGCAACTGTCGCACTATCTGACGAGCGACCTGATCGTGGATGTCGCTTACGACCGGCACACGCACGGGACAAGCGACGGTACGCGCACGACGGCAAACATCTATGAATTGGGCGTGACGTACTTCCCTTCGCAGAACTGGCAAATCACGGGCGGCTATCGCTTCGAGCAAAGGGACGACCGCGCGGACGGCGATAATCACGTCGTCGAGGTGGGGTTGATAAGAAAGTTCTGAGAAACGAGTTGAAAGTGTGAAGTGCGATCTTTGATTGTTGATTTGGGAGAGTCACCTCTTGCTTCAAACTTCAAACATCCAACTTCTCACTTCAAAAGTCTCACTTCACACTTTCATCCCGTGATTGTTTTCCAGCTCTGGCTGAGCTCGTCCATCAGGGTGATGACTTCGCGGATCATCTGGGGATCGCGTTTGGCATTGGCCTGCCAGAGGCGTCGATTCATGAAGTAGTACAACCGCCGCAGGTTCTGGGCGATCTCGCCGCCGCCCTCCATGTCCAGGACGCCGTTCAACTCGTTGATGACGTCCTGGGCGCGGCTCAGATACTGGCCTTTGGCCGCCATGTCACCCTCTTCCAGGGCTTTGATCGCCAGCCTCATGAACTTGGCCGCCCCGTCATACAGCAGGACGATCAGGCGTCCCCGGCTTTGGGTGGCGATGGCCGTTTCCTGATATACCTCGATTCCCTTCATGATCTGGTCCCCGGCACAGAATGAACCGCTGGAATACTGGAATGTTGGAAATGGGGGAACGCCTTTCGAGCTTCCTATTCTTCCATCATTCCATCATTCCAATGCTCCATGATCCATCATCAATTATCAATGGGGAGATGACTGACGGACGGGGCCGCAGCCATCTCCCCCTAATGAGCGTCAAACGTGTTGTCCCGCGCTGACTATCCTCTCAGCAGCGTCAGTGCCATCTGCGGAATCGAGTTGGCCTGGGCCAGCATCGCCGTACCGGCCTGTGCCAGCACCTGGTTGCGGGTCAGGACCGCCATTTCCGTCGCCACATCGACATCCGAAATCCGCGACTCGGCGGTACTTAGGTTCTCCGACTGAATGCCCAGCACCTCACCGGTGCTCTCCAGACGGTTGATCTTGTACCCGAACGCCGCACGGGCCGTGTCCTTGAGACCGATGGCGGCCGCCACGGCAGCTATCGCATCCTGGGCGGCCGACGCCGTGAGGAGGTTGATACCCGTACCGGCCTGCTCGCCCATGGAACCTTCGGTGACGGGGGTGACGAGATCGTCGGGATCGATGTCCTCGGTCACGTCGAAAGCAAGGACGGCACCGGAGTCGTTCACGATACCGAGCGTTGACTCCCCCGTCGCGGCGCTGAGCATCGATGTCATCGTCACGGTGTCCGCACCCGCCAGCCTCGAGTTGAGCTGGAGGTAAAACTGGTTGGCCTCTCTGCCATTGGTTCCATCCCCTGCGACCACTTCGGCCATTTGGTAGTTTTTGGACACGCCGTCCGCGTCATTGTCCTGGTTCTGGCTTGCCACGTTGATGAGGTCGACAACCTCTTGCAGCGAGTAAGCCTGTGCGGCCCCGAGCGCGCCAGTATCCAACTCGATGGAAATGGCGTCCTCTAGCACGCCACCATCGGCGAATTGAATCGTGATCGTCTGAGTCCCGGCGGCGGCACTATCCTCTACGCTCACCCAGTCCTCGGTACTCGCATTGGACACTCCATAGCCGGATATGAGCTGGAAGCCGGCGCTGCCGGTCGTAATGCCCAGACCGCTCTGCGTCATGTCGCTCCGCGCGATCGAAATCTCGTCGTTCGTGCCGGTTCCAAAGCGGATCTTCACATCGGCCGCGGCATCGACCGTGTCCGGGTCCGTCTTGTTGAGCATGGCAATGCCATTGAACTTGGTGGACTTCGAGATACGGTCCACTTCGGCGGCCATTTCCGAGAACTCGTTGTTCATAATGACGCGCTGGGCGGCGGAATAGGACCCCGTCGAGGCCTGCTCCGCCAACTGCTTCATGCGGACGAGGGCGTTGTCGATCGTGGCCATTGTTCCTTCCATCGTCTGGAGCATGCTGATGCCGTCCTGCGTATTCCGGACGCCCTGATCGAGGACGGAGATATCCGCCCGCATCAACTCGCGAACGGCCATGCCGGCCGCGTCATCTTTGGCGCTGTTGATCCGCAGACCGGACGACAGCCTTTCCACCGACTGGGCCAAAGCATCGTAGCTCTTGCCCAGATAGCGGGCGGCGTTCGCGGCCATCATATTGTTCTTGATTGCTAACATGTGCTCAACTCCTTAAAAAAGACCCCAATACGGCCCCTTACGAAATCCTGTATCTGACCAAGGGCACAAGGAACGCTCTTGGCCTGCTACGTTGATTATCGAAGACAAGATGGGGAACTTAAGGGGTTTGCATATACCAAATAGCGATAAGAACGGAGGGCCTTTAATGAGCCGCTTACCAGTAGTGATACCGCTCGCAGCCGAGATCCGCCCTTATGGCATGATCTGGAAAAAAGTACAAGGAGGCGAAGAAAGTGTGAAGTCTGATCGTTGATTGTTGATTGGGGAGAGTGGCCTCTTACTTCAGACTTCAAACATCCGACTTCCAACTTCAGAAGTCTCACTTTCCCCGTCAAACTCTGATGCGGCTCCGCATCGATGACCGATACTATCTTATTGCTGGAGTTTTGCAAAATGGAGATTAGGCCTATATTCTTCCAGGAAATCTTATTCTTCGATTTCCTGGAAGAATCGGCGTCAGTTCTTCTCTGGCCCGTCGTTACGGTTTGGTAAGGAAAAATCGAGAAAAGAGATTTTTCCTTCCCAAAGTAGGCCTAATCTCCATTTTGCAGAACTCCAGGTCTTACAAATCACGGGACATAACCGCCTATGGCGACCGACAAGACTCTGCTCGTTTTCAATTGTCACGAGCCCTGGATTCACCAGCTCGGCATCCTGGGCTACCGGCTCGACATCATTGTAAACTTGCGGGGCAAGTACAATAAAGGATGGGATGAGCGGATGCGGCCGCTGCCGGCCCACGCCCGCCTCGTCACCCTGCCGGAGGCGCTTGCGTCGCCGACGGAGTACTACTGCATCGTCGCGCACAATACCACGGACCTGCTCGACGTCCGATTCCGCCCGGAGCCACGGATGCTCGTGCTGCACCACACTCTGGAGGGCCGGCTGCAGGAGGAGCGATCCACCGTCGATCCGCAGAAGATGAGGGACATGCTCCGCACCTATATCGACCTCGTGGGGGGGCACGTCGTCGCCACGTCCATGTTCAAAGGCGAGTCCTGGGGATTCACGGAGGATATCGTGCCGTTCGGCATCGATGCCGACGACTATCCGCTCTGTTCGGGCGAGCAGCCGAGAGGTCTGCGGATTTGCAACTTCATCAACAACCGCCGGCAGATCCTGCTCTGGGATTTCCATGAGCGCGCGTTCGAGGGCGTCCCCGTGACGCTCGTCGGCCACAACCCGGACCTGCCCGGCGTCGAAGCCGCGAAGAACTGGGATCACCTCAAGACAATTCTCCAGTCCCACCGGTTCTACATCCACACGGCGGACCCGCGCTTCGAGGCGGGCTACAACATGGCCATGGCAGAGGCGATGGCCGCCGGTCTGCCGGTCCTGGGGAACTGTCACCCGACCTCTCCGATCCGCCACGGCATCACCGGGTTCCTCAGCGACGACCCCGCGCAGTTGCAGCGCTATGCGCGAATGCTCCTGGCGGACAAGGAGCTCGCACTCCTGATGGGACGGCGAGCGCGACAAACGGTCGTGGAGCGATTCTCGCTCACACGATTCCGGCACGGATTTCTGCGTTCGATTGAGATTGCCCGGGGGAAATGGTATACGCGGAAAATCGATCCGGCGTCCCTGCGCGCGGAGTCGTTTCCGGTAGGCGCCGGGGCCCAATGACAGCATGTCGCCCCTCCTGCCCCCACAGGGTAGGGCGTTTATTGATCCTCAGGGATTCAAAGCGTGTGCCGGGTGGCATCGCCAAGCCTGCCCTGAGCCTGCCGAATGGGACCTTTGGTCTTGACGATGGTTGTGTCGCGGCCATCTTGGCCGCGCCGTGTCGAGGGCGTCCCGCCCTCGAATCGCGGGCAGGATGCCCGCGACACAAAGCCGCCATCGTCAAGGGGCAAGCCCTTGGCGATGCCACCCAGGAGTTGAATTCCTAAGGATCGGTGAACACAGACCCTATAGAAGCATGTCGATCCGGCCGGGCGGGGCACTACTCTGCCGGTCGGCACCGGTCGGCTCCTCGGAAGGCGCAGTGTACCTCGTGGTCTCCTGCGACCACGCCGTGTGGGCGGCAGGGAAAGGCTCGCGGTGCTGTCCCGAGCCATGCTGCCCCGCCCCCACGTCCTGCTGCGGCAGCCCCCGGCCGAGATCCGGCCCAGCCGAGTCGCTGCTCGTCACGTCGAATCGGCGAATGGGCACCCCCGCCTCCTGGAGGCCCCGAACCACGTCCGGAAGGGCCTGCTCGATCTCGCGGCGGACGTCGCTTCTGCCGACCTCGATCGTGCCTTCCAGGTGATCGCCTTGTTCCCGAAGCCGGACAGCGACCGTCCCCAGCTCCGGCGGCTGCAACCGAATGACGATTTGCCTGTCACCCGGGGTCGTAGAGGCCCGCACCGAGTCCAGGATCTGCTCGCCCACACTCCGGATGGGGTTCGCCGTCGCGCCGACCTCGGCGACCTTGGGCGTTGGAGCATCGAGAGAAAGACGCGGCGTAGCGACAACGGGCTGACCGGCTAAAGAAGCCGGCGGCTCCGCCGGCACGGTCGCGCCCTCCTGACGCTGCGAGGACGGAGTCTTCTTTTCCCCCGGTCCATCGACTTCCAACGGCCGGTTCCGGGCCGCCGGCGTGTCCTCACGTCTTGGGGTCGTCCGCTGCTGGCTTTCCGTGCGAGACGCCGCGGTCCCCCGCTGGGGTCCTTCGGGGGCCTGGACAGCCGCCTCCCGGCTCGC
This sequence comes from Phycisphaerae bacterium, assembly GCA_026386805.1. Lineage (GTDB taxonomy): Bacteria > Planctomycetota > Phycisphaerae > Sedimentisphaerales > Anaerobacaceae > PLanc-01. The sequence goes on from JAPLMX010000171.1 coordinate 21,930, forward strand.
CAAGGGGGCCTTTGGGGAGGCCTGATCCGGGTTCGCGATTGTGACAGATGGCCGATCCGCCGGCACAGGCGCCGGTGTGAAAGGTGCTTTCGAGCCTGCGTTCGTCGGCGCCTCGTTGCCTCCCGCCCGCGTGCGTTGTGGCTTCTCGGCGGATTCTCCGGCCGTGACCCCCTGTCCCTTGTGCTCCGCCTTCCCCGGCTCGGTTTCGGTGCTCGCCGTCGCGTTCTCTTTGCCCTCTTTCTGCGGCGGTTGCAAAACCTGGCGACCCATGCCGGCCGGCACAGGCTGTGACACCTCGGCCGTTGCCTGGTCTGGGCGGGCTGCCGCCCTATTGCCGGTCGCGTGGGCGGCAACGTCCGATAGTCCTTCCTTGGGGGACGGTGTATTCCTGGAAGGTTGAGGGTGGACGGCACACCAACACCCGACCGGTCCGATCAGGGTCTCTTGCGGCGAAGACTCTTGCGCGACTGGATTCGGCGATTGCTTCTGCTCCCCGCCCTTCGTCCCTTGTTCGCCATCCTCTGTTATCTTGCGTTCTGCGTTCTTGGGGAATGACTTCGACGGGGAATCGGCGTTCACGATGTGACTCTTGGGCTGCACAAGCAGCACTGCCGGCTGGTCCGATAAACCAGTGCCTATCGCCGCCTGGCCACTGTCGGGCACAGACCGATTGCTGCGTTTGTGCGTTTCCGGGGTGCCTTGCTGAGATTCCGGCCCCACGTGGACGGTGGCCTTGTCTGCGGCCCCTTTATCGGGCTTTGTCTTCTCTTGGAGGCCAGCCAGCGCGGGGACGTCGGCAAAACGCTGCTGCGGCTTTGCCGTCGTTCGCCGCATCGGCCCTTTTTCACGCACGCCATCACTGGATGACAACACGGCACTCGGATTTGCGGGAGCATTCATGTCCACCATCCTTATAGACTATGATCACTGGAGTTCTGCAAAATGGAGATTAGGCCTACTTTGGGAAGGAAAGATCTCTTTTCTCGATTTTCCTTTCCCAAACCGTGACGACGGGCCAGAGAAGAACTTACGCCGATTCTTCCAGGAGATCGAAGAATAAGATTTCCTGGAAGAATATAGGCCTAATCTCCATTTTGCAGAACTCCAGTGATAACAGCAGCAATCCACGTGCCAGCCGGACGACGCCTGCAACAGAACGCCCTAAGTCATTGATTCAAGAGCCTTTACCTCGATGTCGAAAGAGCGTGACAGCCGGGCGGGACCGATTCCAGGCCGGGTCTGCGGAGGAATGCTCTGAGCATAGGGAAGAACCCTCCGGGTGGGCGGCGCGCGATCGCGACCTCGGTCCATGTCAAATAACCGGCCGTGTGTATAGAAACCGGACACCGTCAGAATTGATGAAGGATGATTGATGATCGATGATTGACGAAGGAGTCCGGACTTCTGCTTCAATCATCAATCTTCAATTATCAATCGTCAATAATCAATCCCTCTGGCACGCCCGTTGCTACGATGGGGTTGGCACAGGCTGTTCGTACGAACTTGGAAGGGATGTGGTATGCCACAACCGGTTGGTATCGTCGGTTTGCTTGAGTCGGGAATCAAGGCGGAAGAGCTTCGTCAAAGGACGATTGCCAGCAACATCGCCAACATCGAGACGCCGGGCTATCGCCGGCTGGACGTGCGCTTCGAGGAATTGCTGGCCAAGGCCATGAAGTCGCAGCGGGCAGCGGACCCCGACGACCTGGAGCCGGAGATCTTTCAGCCCAAGGCCACGCCGGTCAAGTCCAACGGCAACGACGTGAACATGGAAATGGAGATCGGGGAGATGCTCAAGAACTCCTTTCGCCAAACGGCCTTCGTGCGGCTCCTGCGAAAGAAGTTCGCCCAGGCGGAGGAGGCGGTGAACACGGGAGCGTAGGCAGGGAAAGCTCGCCCAGGTCGCCGTGCAAGGGCGGGCGACCTATGGCACCTGGCGGAAAGGATTTCGTTCAATGACAGTTCACAGTGTACTCGGCCCGGTCGATATCGCCGTCTCCGGGATGCGGGCCCAGAACCAGCACATGGAGGTGATTTCCTCGAACATTGCCAACGCCCGCACGGCGGACTCCGGGCAGGGCCAACCGTACCACCGGCTCGAGGCGATCTTCCGAGCCCAGACGGAAGGCGTCAGCGGCGTCGAGGTCAGCCAGATCGTCCCGGACACAAGCGCGCTGCAGCGAATCTACGACCCCGGGAACCCCAAGGCGGACAAATCCGGCTACATCATGATGCCCAACGTGCACCTGCCGGTGGAAATGATGAACCTTACCGTGGCCAGCCGGTCCTACCAGGCCAATGCGGCCATCCTCAAACGTTACCAGAAGATGATGGATACCACGCTGGAGCTGCTGCGCTGATTGCCGCGCTACGCTCGCCATGACATCCTGAGGGGAATTGAAAAATGGTCAACTTCGATCCCAACGTCCGTTCGATGCTGCCCAACATCCAGTCGCCGACGCCGAATGCCGAGAGCACCGGCGCCGCCAAACCGGGCTTTCTCAACGCCGTCGAGGCGGCGGGCAAGTACGTGTCCAGGGTCAACGACCTGCAGGAAGCGTCGGACGCGTCGATCCAGGACCTGCTGACGGGCAAGAACAACGATATCACCGCCGTCGTCTCGGCCGTCGCCAAGGCCGACGTCAGCTTCAAGGTCCTCGTGGGCGTTCGGAACAAACTGATTGAGGCGTATAAGCAAACGATGAACATGCCGTTATAGGAAAGTGAGATTGTTGATGGAAGATTCTTGATTCATGAATCAACCCTCAACCATCGAACATCAAACTTCCATGGAGTTCCTGCACAAAGTCGTCTTGGTCTGGCAGAAGATCAGCCTGGTACAGCGGGCGCTGCTGGCAGCCGTCCTCCTGGCCACCGTTGCCATCGGCGCGCTGCTGATCCTCTGGGCCCGCACGCCGGACATGAGGCTGCTGTACCAGGATCTGCCGCCGGCCGAGGCATCCAAAATCACCGAGAAAATCAGCACCAAAGGCATCGCCTACGAACTGCGGGACGGCGGCACCGCGGTCTACGTCCCCAAGGAGCAAGTCTATCAACTCCGGCTCGACCTCGCCAAAGAGGGTCTGCCGGCCGGAGGGCAAGACGGGTACAAGCTCTTCGACGACGAAAAGATCGGTGTCAGCCCCTTCGTCCAGAATATCAATCTCAAGCGCGCCCTCGAAGAGGAGCTGGCCAAGAGCATCCAGATGATCGACGGCGTCGCTCACGCGCGCGTGCACATCGTCAGTCCCGAGCAGAAGCTGTTTGCTTCGGAGCAGGAGCAGACGACGGCCTCGGTCGTCCTGCGGCTCAAGCCCGGCTTCCGGCTCGCCGGCACCAACATCGCCGCGATCACTCACCTGGTCTCCGGCAGCGTCAAGGGGCTCAAATCGGAGAGTGTCACGGTCATCGACAGCGAGGGGCACCTGCTCTCGGGCAACGCCGATGGCGCGATGGCGAGCGGGGCCGGCACGGTCCACGACTACCGGGAACGCGTCGAGCAGGACCTGGCCCGCAAGGCCGAGGATATGCTGACCACCGTCCTGGGTCCGGGCCGGGCCACCGTCCGGGTCAGTGCCGTGGTGGACATGAACAGCGTCAGCACGATCACGGAGACCTACGACCCGATGGGCAAGGTCCCCATCCGAGAAGAAACCACGAACAACTCGACGACCGAGGCCAGCGCCGCAGGCCAGAAAACGGCCGCAGGCCCCACCAAGAAAGATGAGACCACGACGACCGAGTACCAGGTCGGCAAGACCGTCAAACAACAAACGATCCTGCCCGGCGCGATCAAGTCCCTATCGGTGGCCGTATTCGTCGATCTGGCGGCCGACGCCAACACTCCGGCCTCGGGCGGCCAGCCGGCCCTCCTCATGCAAATCACGGACGTCGAACTGATCATCCGTAATGCGCTGGGCCTCAAGGAAAGCGACGCTCTCAAGGTTGTCAATGCCAAGTTTCACCGATCGGCCGAGGCGGCCGCCGAGCAGGAGCCTGCCGACTGGTCCCGGTATATCGCGCTGGCGCGCCACCTCTCCCTGGGCATCATGGCCATCTGCGCCTTGATCGTTCTGAGGATCTTCAGCCGCGCGCGAGGCAAGACCCTGGCGCCGGCGCAAGGGCAGGCGACCTCAGAGGCCGGTCCCGGCGGCCTGCTGCCGCCCGGAGAACTGGTCGCGGAACCGGCGATAGTCCGCCAGCAGATCGCCCATGCCTTGAGGCAGAACCCGGAACAAGTCCGGCAGATGTTCCGCACTTGGATCCAAGAAAAGGAATAGCATGGGCCTCTCGCCCATGAAGACACGGGCAGGATGAGTTCCCCAACGTGATCGATCACGTTGGGGGTCCCATGCCAGTACTACGAAGGAGTAGAGGCAACGTGCTCTTGACAGGCAAACAAAAAGCGGCGATTCTTCTGACCACCCTCGACGCGGCGACCGCCGCCGAGCTGCTCAAGGGCGTCGACGCCGCCACCGTGCAGGAACTGGCCGTGGAGCTGAGCTACCTGGATGCCTCCGGCTACCGGGACACCCGGCAAACGGCCGAGGTGGCACGCCAGTTCTGCAAGTCCCTCCAGCCGGAGGCCGGGTTCCACTTCAAGAGCTTCCTGAGGGACATGCTTCACCACTCCGTCGGAGACGACCAGGCCAAACAAATCCAGCAGGAGATCCAAAACCTCCTGCAAAGGCGGGACCCGTTCCTCTCCATTCGATCCGCGGACCTGCAGACGCTGGCGGCGGTCCTGGAGACGGAGCATCCCCAGGCGGTGGCGGTCGTCCTGTCGGAGCTGCCGCCCAAGAGGGGGTCGGAGCTCCTCGGCCTGCTCGGCGAGAGCGTGCGAGTCAGCGCGATCAGCCGGATGACCAGCATCGGCAGCACCACCCCGGAAGCCAAGATGAGAATCGCCCAACTGGTCCAGGGACGTCTGGAAGGCGCCGGTTCCGGCCCGCAGGCCGGCGCGGCCGTCCAGGTTCGTCCCGAGCAATCCCTGCGGCAAATCGCCGTGCTCGTGCGAAACCTCGACAAGGAGGTCCGCGACGGCGTGCTGGAGGCCATCCGGCAGAAAGACCAGGAGGCGGGTGACAAGATCACGAACCTCATGATCATCTGGGAGGACCTGCCCTCCGTGAGCGGCCGCTCCATGCAGCAGGCGCTACGCGGCACCAACGAGCGGCAGTTGGCCCTCGCCTTGCACGAGGCTCCGGAGGACATCGTTCTCAAGATCAAATCCAGTATCTCCGAGCGTGCCGCCACCATGGTGGCCGAGGAGGCCTCCTTGATGGCCGCACCCAAGAAAGACGACGTCCGGGCGGCCCAGGAGAAAATCCTGAGCGCTTTGCGGGAATTGAACAAAAAGGGAGAGCTGACCTTCGAAGAGTGATCCGATGTCCCCGATGCAAATCATCAACCTGATGCAGCCGATTGCCACCGCGTGTGTCGTGGACCCGGAGCAATTGCGGATGGCGGATGGCGGATGGCGGATGGAGCCCGCACCCACGAATCCACAATCCGAAATCCGCAATCCGCAATCGGAGGATCTGACCCGGGAGTTGCAGGAACAGAGGAACAAGCTGGCCCGGCTTCTGGAAACCGTCAACGGTGTCGCCGCCGGCCTCCACAGGTCTTACGAACAGATGCTGGCGAGCAACCACGGGGAGATCGCCAAGCTCGCCGTCGAGATCGCCAGAAAGATCCTGATGTACAAGGCCGGTAAGGGCGACTACGAAATCCAGGCCATCGTGGAGGAAGCCCTCCAGCAGGCCCCGACACGTCAGAACGTCGTCGTCCGCCTGCATCCGGAGGACCTGCCGCGCTGCCAGCAGCTTCAGCGGGAGAATCCGCAAAGCCCGCTGGCGGAGCTGGAATTCACGGCCGACGGGAGCCTCGGCCGCGGCGAGTGCCTCGTCCAGACCCCCAAGGGGATCGTCCAGTCATTCATCGAAGAGCACCTCGAACGCATCAGCGGGGCGCTGCAGAAGGTCCAATAGACTATGGCACAGACACAGAGCTGCACGATCGACTTCCACAAGTACTACTCGGCCCTGGACGGCGTGCGCCTGCTGAATTGCCAGGGCACCGTGGTCCGCGTTTCCGGCTCGACGGTGGAGTCGGCCGGTCCGGTCCTCGGGCTCGGTGAATTGTGCGGCATTCACCTCCGCGGCGGCCGGCGGGTCCTCGCAGAGGTCGTGGGCTTTCGAAACGACCATCTGATCCTGTTGCCCCTGGAACATATCGAGGGCATCTCTCCCGGCGACGCCGTCACGGCCCGGACGACGCCCCGGCACATCCTGCTCAGCGAAGCCGCCCTGGGCCGGGTCCTGAACGGCCTGGGCGAGCCCATCGACGGCAAAGGCCCCCTCGCGGGGGACCAGCAGTGTCCCCTCGATGGGAACAGCCCCCCGCCGCTGAGCCGGGAGAAGATCACGGAGCCGCTGGCCCTGGGCATCCGCTCCATCGACGGCGTTCTGACGTGCGGGCGCGGCCAGCGCATCGGCATCTTCGCCGGCAGCGGCGTCGGCAAGAGCGTGCTGCTCGGCGACATCGCCGTTTCCAGCGATGCGGCGGTCAACGTCGTCGCCCTGATCGGCGAGCGGGGCCGCGAGGTCCGCGAGTTCCTCGAAGAGAACCTCGGTCCCGAAGGTCTGGCCCACAGCGTGGTGGTCGTCGCCACCTCCGACGTGCCGCCGATTCAGCGGGTCAAGGCCGCCTTCGTCGCCGTCACCATCGCGGAATACTTCCGGGATCGCGATAAGAACGTCCTTTTCATGATGGATTCCCTGACTCGGTTCGCGCAGGCCCAGCGGGAGATCGGCTTGGCCGCCGGCGAGCCGCCCGCCACGAAAGGCTATTGTCCCAGCGTTTTTGCCCTCATGCCGCGCCTGATCGAGCGGCTCGGCTGCGCGCAGACCGGGAGCATCACGGGCATTCTGACCGTCCTGGTCGAGAGCGACGATCTGACGGACCCGGTCGCCGACAGCGCCCGGAGCCTGCTGGATGGTCACATCGTCCTGTCGCGCAAGCTCGCCGACCGGGGGCACTACCCCGCGGTCGATATTCTGCAAAGCATCAGCCGGCTCATGCCCGCCGTGGCGAGCGACGAGCACTGGGGCGCCGCGCAAAAGCTCCGGGAGATCTACGCCACCTACGCCGACGCGGAGGATCTGATCAACATCGGCGCCTTCGCGCCCGGTAGCAATCGGCGCATCGACGGGGCCGTCAGCCTGATCGACCGGATCAATGAATTCCTGGTCCAGCCGGTTCGTCAGAAAACCCCCTTCCCGGAGACCGTCAAGCGGCTGACCGCCATCAACAAGGCGTGGGACAAGCTGCTGAACCCGAAGAATTGACGAGGGATAATTGGAGTTCTGCAAAATGGAGATTAGGCCTATATTCTTCAAGGAAATCTTGTTCTTCGATTTCGTGGATGATGGATGAAACGATTCGCATGGCGTCTGCAAAAAGTGTTGGATATCAAGAGCAAGCAAGAGCAGCTCAAGCGAAACGAGCTGTTCCGGATCGCCGAGCAGTTGGCGGTCCAACGCGACGAATTGCTCATGCGGCGGAGAATCTTGCAGGACCTCGTGACCGAGATCCAGGGACAGGGATCGCTGACGCGGTTGAACGCACAGGAGTTCTTCCTCCGGCACGCCGCAGCCGACGACGAGCAGATGGGTCGGCTGCGGGAGGAAATCGCCGCCCTGGAAGTCCGGCACCAAAAGAAAACGGCCGAGGTGCTGGCCGTCCGACGGTTCAAAGAAGGTCTGGAGAGGCTACGGGAGCAGGCCAAGGAACAGTATATCCGGGAGCAGGAAAAGATGGAGCAGAAGGAATCGGATGAGCGAACGGCCATCGCCTTCGCCCACAACGAAAGCAGCGTGTAGGACGGCTCTGGTGTCGTGCGAGGACCCCTGCCTTCGCAGGGGGAGGGGACCCCAAACGCGACCTGTCGCGTTTGGGAACCCGAACCTAGCCCCGCGGAGGCGGGGCCACGACCTATATGAGGAGCACAACAGGTGAACAAGAAAGTCATCATCATGGCGGCCGCGGCGGGGCTGGTGAGTTTTGCCGGCATGTTCGTTGCCGGATGGCTCACCCAGCCGAAGGCCGCGCTCGGTTCCGACGGTCCGGCGCCAATGGCAGCGGCCAGCCAGGCGAGTTCGCCGGCTCAGGCCCCCGCGGCGATTCTCGCGCCCACCACCACCACGGCGGCCGAGGACGGCACGGGAACCCGCACGATGACCGAGCAACAGCTCAAGGAGTTGATCTTCGAAGTCCGGGAGAAGATCCAGGAGTACAACCGCAAGCTTCTGAGCCTCGAAAAGGAGAAGGAGCGGATGCAGACAGCCCAACAGACCCTGAAAAAGGACATCGATACGCTCAACAATCTGCGGGTGGACCTGGCGGCGAGCGTCGCGGGTCTCAAGAGTGAGCGGGACGCGCTGCTCAAAGCGCGAACGGAGGTCGAGCAGGTGGAGAAAACCAACCTGATGGCGATTGCGGCGGCCTACGACAAGATGGACGCGACCCGGGCCGGGGAGATCCTTAAGAGCATGGTCCAGGGGCAGACCGCCAGGGGGATGGCCGCCAAGAACGCCAACGCCGACGACGCCGTCAAGATCCTGCACTTCATGCAGGAGAGGACCAAGGCCAAGGTCCTGGCCGAGATGGCCGCCACGGAACCTGCCCTGGCGGCGGCGCTGTGCCAGAGGCTCAAGCTAGTCGTGGAGAAAAAGTGACGATATGGATATCGCAACAGCCTTAGGCGTGATCTGTGGCTTCGTCGTGATTTTCGGGACCATCACGTTCGAGAGTCACGGGAAGATGGCCATCTTCTTCAACATTCCGGCCATCGCCATCGTCGTGGGCGGCACGATCTGTGCGACCATGATCCATTTCTCCATGAAGCAATTCCTCGGGGTCCTGTCGGTGGTCAAGAAGACTCTCCTGACCAAGATCACGGCCCCGCAAGAGGTAATCCAGAGAATGGTCAATTACTCCGCCGTCAACCGGCGGGATGGGGCCCTGGCCCTGGAGCAGGAGATCGGGAAGATCAAGGACCCCTTCCTGTCCAAGGGCCTGCAGATGCTCGTGGACGGGGCGGACGAGCATGCTATCCGCGACCTGCTCGGCCTGGAGATCCAGTACATGGAAGAGCGGCACTCCATGGGCAAGAAGATCCTGGATTTCATGGGCGCCTCCGCGCCCTCGTTCGCCATGGTCGGCACGCTGATCGGTCTGATCTCCATGCTCAGCAACATGGAGAGTCCCGATGAGATCGGCGCCGGCATGGCCACCGCCCTGGTCTGCACCTTCTATGGCGCCCTGGTCGCCAACCTCGTCTTCATCCCCATGGGGGGCAAGCTGGGGCAATACTCCAAAGCGGAGAAGATCTCGATGGAAATGGTCGTCGAGGGCGTCTGCTGCATCGCCAAGGGTGACAACCCAACGGCCGTGGGCGAGAAGATGCAGGTCTTCATCTCCACCAAACACCGCGAGGCGGTGAAGGCGCAGGTATGAAGAAAATCCGAAATCCGAAATCCGAAATCCGAAACAAATGCGAATGTCCAAAACCCCCAATGCAAAACGGCGGCGCCGGCCGGCGCCAGCGTTTCGGTCATTCGTGCCTTTGGATTTTGGATTCGTTTCGGATTTCGGATTTCGGATTTCGGATTCGTTTCTAACGATGGCACACAGTGCAAAACCGAAACAAGAAGAAGAAAGAGGCGAGGGAGCGCCGTTGTGGATCATTTCCTTCGCGGACATGATGTCGCTGCTCATGGCGTTCTTCGTGATGCTTTCGACGTTCTCCTCGTTCGGACCCAGTGACGCGGAGAAGCTCCAGAAAGTGGCAAGCGCCACCCTGGCCGCCAACGTCGGCGGCTGGCACAAGCAGCGGTCCAGGGCCACCGTCGGAGGTCAATCGCCGGCCGCCGGACAACTCGGAAAAGGCAGCGAAAAGCCCACCCTCCAGGAGAAGCAGGGAAAGGGCATGATGAAAGAGGCTCAAGCGGGCGATTTCCGGACGCGCAAGGTCTTCCTGATCGAATCGAAAACGGTGTTCTGGGGCGCCGGGACCACTCTGTCCCCGAGCGGCCGCGACTTCCTCGATACCCTGGCCTCTTTCCTCGCCAAGATGCCGGACCGAATCGTGATCAGCGAGAGCGGCCCGGGCGAAGACAGCGACCAGGGATTCCTCCGGGCGGCCGACGCGCTGAATTACCTGACCAGCAAGGGGATTACGAAAGATCGTTGCAGCATCGCGGCAAAGGGCATGTCGCCCGATCGCCGTTTCGAGACGCAACGCCTGCTGGAAGTCGTGTTGCTCAGTGCGAGCGTGTATCAATAAGAAGTTGGAAGTGGAAAGTGGAGCTCCTTCAGACGTCAAACCTGAAACTTCAAACTTGAAACTCCCCTTTACTATGAGTCGAAAAAAAACCGCACCGCCACAGGAAGAAAAGGGCGAATGTGCCCCGCTGTGGATCATTTCGTTCGCCGACATGATCTCGCTGCTGATGGCTTTTTTCGTCATGCTCCTGACCATGTCCACGACCCAGAGCGGCAAGCTGTGCAACGAGGGAGAAGGCGTCTTCGAGAAGACGCTCTATGGGTTCCGGCGGTCGATCGACGGGTTCGGAATGCCGGGAATGTTCGGGACGGCGGAGGAGGCGATCCAATTCGACAGCTCCAAGGTGTATTATCCGATCAGCGATGGGACCGACCGTAACGTTCCGAGGACCATCGACGCCAGCGAAGAGAACATCCGGCGGGACTTCCGCAAGCTCCAGCAACGCACCAGGACCTACGAGGCCCAGATTCGCGGCCGAAATCCCAATTTCCTGGTCCTGCCGGTCACGTTCGCCCAGGGACAATCCGTCTTGAGCGAGTCCGCCAGGGGAGTCTTGGGCCGCTTCCTGACGAACTTGAAGGGCTTCGGGTCGGCGGAGGGACTGAGCCTCTACGTGGTCGGACTGGCCCCGGACGAGCCGGACCTGCAACAGCAATGGCTGCTCTCCGCCAAGCGGGCGGACGCTGCGGCCCAGTTCCTGCAAAGCGGTCTTCCCGCCAACGCCCTGTGCCGCGTCTTTTCCTGGGGAGCAGCGGCGGGAGGCGACTGGGTGAAGAAGGATAGTCCCCTCTCCCGGCAATCCCAGATCGCGATCGCGACCCTCCGACAGAACGACTGACAGCGCCGGCGCGTCAACTTTTTCGACACAACGCCCATTCTTCAGTCACGCGACATGCCACTGCCGCCGTTGGCGCGTTTGCAGGCCCGCCGCCCCGATTCGGCACGCCATTTGCACAGTCTCCTGTACATGGGCAACCAAGGCAAGAAGATCGGGTTTCTGTGCCTGCTGCTGGTCGTCAGCGGCGGGTGGATCGCGCTGGCCTCGCGTCAAGGCGGGGACGTGGGCGGACAGAGCGCCGATCCGATCCGTCGTCCGTCGTCCTTCTTGAGCGATCCCAATCTGCCTTCTTCCCCAGGCATCCACCTGGGCAATGGCGAGCTGTTCCTGCGGATGATGCTCTCCGTCGGCCTTGTCATCGCCCTGGGCGCTGCCGCCCTGTACGTGTCCAAGAAGGTGCTGCCCGGAGTGGCCCAGCGGGGCGGCAAGGAGATCCACGTTCTCGAAACCGCCTACCTCGGCCCCCGCAAGGCGCTCCACCTGGTGGAGGTCGGCAACCAGCGGCTGCTCGTCGCCAGCACGAACGACAGCATCACGATGCTGGCCCCCGTGAACGAGGCGTGGCTCGGGGCCCCCAACGCAGAAGGCCGCGTTGGGGAACCCCTCGAGGCGGCCCAGCCGGAGCTTGACCAGGCGGTGAAACCATGAAATCCGAATATCGAAATTCGAAATCCGAAACAAGCACGAAGGTTCAAACTTCCAAATTCGAAAAGGGCCCCAGGCTGGCGCCAGCGTTTTGGTCCTTCCGGTTTGGGATTTTGGATTTGTTTCGGATTTCGAATTTCGGATTTCGAATTTTCCTCCTGGTGCTCCTGCTATCGCCGACCGTCTTCGGCCAAGCCACGCGTCCCCTCACGCCGCCGACGATGCCCCAGATCGTCCCGACGAACAAGCCCGCGCCAACCCCCGTCACCGTCCCGACGATCGGCGAGCTGATGAACGTCCTGGAGAAGGCGACCGCGCAGCAGCCGGAGAGCAAGGACTGGTCGACGTCGATCAAGCTCGTGATCATCTTCGCCGGGCTGGCCCTTCTGCCCAGCCTGCTGGTCATGATGACCTCCTTCACCCGCATCGTCATCGTGCTGGCCTTTGTCCGGCGTGCCCTGACGACGCAGAGCATCCCGCCGACGATCGCCGTCATCGGCCTGGCGCTGTTCCTGACCCTGTACACGATGGCCCCCACGTACGCGAGGGTGAACGCGGAGGCCATCGGGCCGTATCTGGCGGACGAGATCAACCTGAGCGTCGCCGTCCAAAGAGGCGGCGGGTGCCTCAAGGAGTTCATGCTCCGCCAGAGCCGCAAGGCCGATCTGGCACTGTTCGTCCAGATGGCCAAAGTGCCCCCGCCAGCCAGTCCCAGGGACATCGGCATGCACATCGTCGTGCCGGCCTTCATCATCAGCGAGTTCCGCACGGCATTCGAGATCGGATGCCTGCTGTTCATTCCATTTCTGCTGATCGACATGGTGATCGCCAGTGTGCTGCTCAGCGCGGGCATGATCATGCTGCCGCCGGCGATGATCTCGCTGCCGTTCAAGCTGATTCTCTTTATCCTCGTGGACGGCTGGGGACTGCTGGCGAAGAGCTTGAGCCTGGGATTCCGATGAGGAAGTTCAAAGTGTGAAGTGTGATTTTTGATTTGTGAATCTGCAATCAACAATCAAACATCACACTTGAGACAGTAGACTGGATCGTGGATGGACTCCAGACCCTATGGATAGTAGTTTCGCCCTCTATCTCGGCCGACACACGCTGGAGACGGCGTTGCTGCTCGCCGCGCCGATCCTGATCGTCTGCCTGGTCGTCGGCATCGTGGTGACGCTGTTTCAGGCCGTCACATCGATTCGGGATATGACGCTGACGACCGTCCCCAAGCTCCTCGCTCTCGGGGTCGTCATGCTGGTGTTCAGCAGTTGGATGCTTCAGGTAACACTACGCTTCACCACCGAGATCTTCGCCTATATTCAGAACATCGGAGGCAGTTGATGACACGGGAAACCCTAACCGTTGGACGTTCTCCATGCTGCTCGGCTTTGCCCTGGTCCTGACTCGTGTCTCGAGTTTCCTGCTGGTGCTGCCGGTCTTCGGATCGAAGGCCATTCCCATGCAGATCAAGGCAGCCGCGGCGCTCCTGTTGTCCTTGTTCTTCTGCACCACGGCGCCGCTCGGAATCGACCCCGCCCAAATCTCCACCCTGGAGGCCATCCTGCTGCTGGCGAACGAAGCCATTTACGGCCTGGCGCTGGGGCTGATCGTCGCCTTGCTGTTTTCGGTCGTACCGCTCAGCGGGCACATCATCGAGCAGCAGATGGGATTGACCATGGCCGAGATCATCGACCCGCTGACGGACGAAGAGGCCGGCCCGCTGGCCAGCCTGCTGGAGATGATCTTCCTCCTGCTGTTCCTGAGCGCCAACGGCCACCATGTGTTTCTGCTGATCCTCTCCAAGAGCTACAGCGTCTTCCCGGCAGGCACCATCCCCACGCTGGGCATCTTGGTCGGCAGCGTCATCGAGACCGGCTCGGCGATGTTCGTCGCCTCTCTGCGCTTGGCGGCCCCCATCATGGCGGCGTTTCTGATCCTGATGGTGGCCTTGGCGCTGCTGGCCCGGCTGATCCCCGAGATGGATATCTTCTTCATCAGCATGCCGGTGCAGGTGGCCCTCGGCTTGTTCCTGGCCGCCGCCTTCATGCCCTTGGTGGGCGGGTACGTGAGTGAAATGGCCGACTGGATGGCAAAGCTGTTGCCCCTTTGAATTGATGACTGATGAGGGATGATTGATGATTGTCAGAAACGAAAAGTCCGTGCTCCATAACCAATAATCAATAATCCATCATCCATAATCAATACCCATGGCCGATCAACCTGCCAGCGAAAAAACGGAACAACCGACGCCGCGACGGCTCGAAAAGGCGCGGGACGAAGGCAAAGTCCCCCAGAGCCAGGAGCTGGCGGGCGCGGTGACGCTGCTGTCGCTGCTGCTCAGCCTGGCCGTGCTGGCCCCCAGCCTGCTTCAATGGTTCGAGCGTAAGGTCGAGTGGGGTCTTGCGGCGGGCCCCGTCACGGCCTTCTCCGACGTCCCCGCGTTCCTCCGCATGGTCCATCAGAATACCATCGACCTGATCGTTGTTCTTTTGCCCATTTTCACCGTGCTGGCCGTGGCCGGTGTCGTGGCAAGCCTCGCCGTAGGCGGCCTGACCTTCACGCCGGCAGCTCTGCGGCTGCGGTGGGAGGAGATCAATCCCGCTCATACCATCCCGAACCTGATCAGCCAGCGGGCGGCGGTCCGCCTGCTGGCCTCCATTCTCAAGCTCTTCTTTGTGAGCATCATCGTCTGGCTGTACCTGAATGACCAGCTACCGGCGCTGGCCGCGCTGCGCTGGGCCTGGTCCGCCGAGATCATGGCCGCCACCGCCAAGATCATTTTCGGTCTGGGACTGCGGGTGGGTCTGGCCATCGCCGTCATCGGACTGGCCGATGCCCTGTATCAGAAGTGGCAGCACACCCAGGAGCTGAAGATGACCCGCCAGGAGGTCAAGCAGGAGCGTAAGGACACGGAGGGCGCTCCCGAGATCAAGGCCCGCATTCGCCGCATTCAGGTCGAGATGTCGATGCGGCGGCTCAAACAACAGGTGCCCAAGGCCAACGTGATTCTGGTCAACCCGACGCACGTCGCCGTCGCCCTGCGGTATGACGCCAAGACGATGGAAGCGCCGATGCTCCTGGCCAAAGGCGCCGACCTCATGGCCCAGCGGATCGTCACAATCGCGCGGTCCTACGGCATCCCCATCGTCCAGCGTCCCGAGGTCGCCCGCACGATCTACGCCAATGTCAAGCCCGGCCAGCCCATCCCCGAGGCCCTGTACATGGCGGTGGCGGAAGTGCTCGCCATGCTCTATCGCCTCCGCCAGAAAAAGAGAGGGGGGAAGTAGGAAGTGTGAAGTTTGATTTATGATTCCTCATTTAGGAATCTACTGTCAACCAACAACCATCACACTTCGAATCATTTGCTGGTGCTTGTGGTCGTGACCCCCAAGGCGGCCATCTGGTTCTGGATCAGGGTCAGGGTCTTTTCCAGCCGGGCGAACCGCGCCGTCAAAGCCTTCTGCTTCTGCGTCAGGCGATCCTGCTCGACCTTGATCTGATCCTGAAGATGCTGGATCTGATCGTCGATGCCCTTGCGGTCCACCGTAAGAACGCCGGTCGTCGCATCCAGCATCCGATCCAGGGCGTCCGACATCGCCCCGGCGAAGCCCTGCTGGACTCGAACCGTGGCCGTGAAGGTCCCGTCCTGGCTCCGATCGATGCTCAACTGGAGGCCGTTCTCCGGATAGAGCGGATCGCCGTTCTCGCTGAACGTGCTGTTCCCGAGAATCGTATTGCCCTGGTTCGTGGCATCGCGGTACGTGGTCTCGCCTTCGGTTTTGATCTTGGCGCTCGTGATAATCCCGCCGGAGATGGTCACCTGCACGTTGTACGTGCCGGCCGTGGTGTTGTCGCCCGAGGCGCCGTAGAACTTGATGGTATTGCTGTCGGAGTTGCCGGTTTTATCGGCCCCGATGATGGCGAGCACACCCGCATAGTCCTCGGCAATGGCCTGGTCGAAGGTGCCGGCGGTCAGACTCAGCTTCCCGTCCTTGTCGAGATCGAGCCCGATCTGGCCAGGTATGACGAAGCTATCCAGCGCGGTGGCGAAGCCGCTGGCCTGCTGGATCAACAACATGTGCAGGTCATCGGCGGCGTCGGACACCACCGAATCGCCCATGAGGACGCCGGCGGTCTTGCTGGCAACGTCGTAGCCGGTCTTCTCCTCGTACAGGGTGATCGCCGCGTTGTACGCCGACACGATCGAGTTGACTTTTGTTTTGATCGACGTGGTATCCCGCGTCAAGTCGAGCTGCACGCTCCCGGTGTCGTGCAGGTGCAACGTCACGCCGGTAACAACGTTGTCGATCGTGTTCGAGCTGCGGGTGATCCATTCGTCCGCGCCCAAGGGGTACCCATCCACCTTGATCTGGGAATCCTGGGCGGACTGGGTCTTGGTGAAGTCGGCGGCCGCAAAGCCGGCCAGATCCGCCGTGATCGTCTCACCTTGCACGGACTCACTGATGGCAGGAATGTCCAAAGTGGTGGAACCCGACCCCGGGTTGTAGGTCAGGCTCAACTCCATCTGGCTCGTGCCGCTCGTGTGGTCGGTCAGCCGGATTTTGCCATTCTCCAGAGTGGCCGTCGCGGTGCCGCCAAACGCGTCGTTGATTTTCTGAATGAGATCGCTGAGTTTCGTACTCCCCGTGACGGAGAGACTCTGACTGGCCGCCGTCCCATCGTGCTTCTTGCCGCTGATGGTGATGGACTCGTCCCCCATGAGCGTGCCGAACGTGTCGTCAAACTCGTTCAGGTCGACGATCGCATCGGTCAACTCGCCATTCGCACCGCCTGCGGTAGCGGTAAAGGACGAGGCGGCCTGCCAGACTTCCCGGTTGCTCGAAGGGATGGCAGGAGTATCGAACGTGGTGGAGCCCGTCCCGGCGTTGTAGGTCAGGCTCAATTCCATCTGGCTGGGGCCGCAGGTGGCGTCGGTGAGCCGGATTTGGCCGTTGACCAGGGTGGCCGTGGCGGTGCCGTTAAAGGCGGTGTTGATCTCCTGAATGAGTTGACTGAGCTTGGTGGTCGAGTAGAGCATGAGGTTCTGACTGACGGCTGTCCCATCATGCGTCTTGCCGCTGATGGTGATGTACTCACCTCCTACGAGGGTGCCGTCGAGCTGGCTCAGACCAGAGATCGCATCCGTCAGTTCCGCGTTCGCAGTGCCGGTCGTGAAGGACGAGGCCGCCTCCGAGACTTCCGTGTCGTTCGCATTGACCGAAATCGCGTAGTCCGAGCCGGCGTCGTTGCCGTTGAGCATGAGATGATACGAGTTGTTGTAGAACAGCAGGTTGGCCGTCACGCCCGGATTGTTCGCATCGTTGTTGATCAGGCCGACCAGGTCTTCCAGCGTGGTATCGGCCGTGGTCGTGATCGTTGTCTCCTGGTGATTATACGAATAGATGAACGTCCCCGCGCCGACGGGGTCCTGGGCGTACTCCTGGCCGGCCGTATGAACCCACCGCTCCGGACTGGCGAGCTGATTGATGACGATGGCGTGGTTGCCTTCGAAAGCGCTGTTCGAGACCTCCGCCGTCAGAATGTCGGTGTCGCTGGACGCCGCCGTGAAGGCCCGCAACGTGCTCGCGTCAGAAATCGCGGCCGTGGCGGTTTTGAGCGACTGCAGCTTGGTTTGCAGATCGTTGAGGGCAGTCTCCCGAGTGCTCAACGTCTGTTGGCGCGTCTGGTACCGTTTGATCGTTCCTTGCTCCGCCGCGATGAGCTGGCTGACCAACGTCTGCGTGTCGATGCCTGAGAACAGGCCTCCCAGTTGTATGCTTGCCATGATTATTCACCCTTCTGAACTGACGACGGATAACTGACAATGGAGGATCGGAGACAAAGGCCCGCCCCATCCCCAATCAACCACCATCCAGCATCAACAATCCACCAGGCCCATCTCTTATTATCGACGGAAAACCGTTGTCCGTGAGCCATAAGTACTCAGCACCTTCTTGCCCCGGCGGACAGCGTTCAGGGCGGCCAAGACCTCCGTTCGCTGCGACATCAACGCCAAAGCCAGCTTTTGATAGAGCCGCTCGATGCATTGCCACTGTGGCGTCGAGCCTTGCCCAACGGCCCCCCGAGAGCCGGTGATCCCCCGCACGCATCGGTCGGTCTCGTCGAACAGATCCATGGCGGCCGCCAGGCGGCCCCGATGCACCAGCGCAAGTTGGCTCTGGAGCAACCCCTGCAAACGGTCCAGCATCACCCCAGGCTCGCCCTCCCTAGAGGCGGCACGCCGCGGCGGTTCGCTTGACGGCGCGTCGCTCATGGGGCCTCCGCCCCGCCCTCGGCGCAGAGCGCCGCGGCGCCTCGGGGCGGCGCGTCGGCGAGGCTGTGCTCGACTTCTTCGAGCAAATTGGCGGCGTCGCGGTTAGCAGGCTCCATCGTCAACAGGTTCAGCAGCATCGCCTTCGCATGCCCCAGCCGGCCGTCCTTGCGATACAGGGCGGCCAGGGCAAACATCACGGAGGTGTCGCCCGGATGCATCGACAGGTAGACTTCGAGATAGGAGACGATCTTGGCAAAGGAACCCATCTCGCACGAGACCTGGAACAACCCCAGGAGGACCATGATATTGTCCGTGTCCAGCTCGAGCGATTTCATGTAGAAATCGAAAGCCCGGGACAAGTCCCGCTGCTGCTGGGCGACCATCGCCAGCCCCGCGCAGGCTTTCGCGCATTTCGGGTCCAGGCGGTAGGCCACGCGAAACGCGATCTCCGCGTCCTCGAGCTTGCCCATCTGCAGGGCGGCGACCCCGAGGCCGACATACGGTCCCGGCTCATCGGGACCGAGGGAGGCGGCCTTCTCATAGCAGTGCTGGGCCTGGGTGTACCTGCCGACAGAGGTGTAGCAGTCCCCCAACTCCCGCAGGGCCTCGTAGTGTTGCGTGCGTGGATACCGGTCCATGCCATGGGTGTTTGCTGCGCTCATGCTTGCCTCATTCTGTCTTCAGCGACGGGCTCATCAGGCCGGCCCATCACGGTAATTACTTCTCGACCCATAGCCGCCGCCTGCGGGTCGAGCTCGGTCTCCATTTGCGAAAGGATGTCGTCGACTTTCCGCAACTGCGGCTCGAGCGGATAACGCTCCTCCACGAAGCGACGGTATTGCCGCGGCTCGTAGTCGCTGGCGAGAACCTGCGTGCAGAACTGCTCGGCGATATTGAACAGGTATGGCGGCCCCAGCAGCTCGGCTGCCCCCGGGAAGTTGTGGACGACCGGCTTTAGTCCGCAGGCCATTGCCGCCAGCAGGTCCTCGACCGGGTTGGCCTCGATGCCCCCCGCCACGACAAAGTGCTTGTCGCTCAACCAGGCGTTCAGGTCGCCCGGATGGGACTCGAAGAAAACCACTTCGTTCAGGTCCAGGGTCCGGACCATGTGCCGAACGTACTGCTCCAGCATGGGGCTCTCGAACGTTCCCGAGAAGAACAGCTTGTATCCAGGATCCATGTAGTGCAGCTTCTGCATGCACTGGAGCAGAAGAGCGGGATTCGCCTCCATCGTCAGACCGCCGAGGCAGGCCAGGTGCTTGCCCCGGTCCCGCCGCCGCAGCACATAGCGCCGGAGGTTGACCCCCTGCGGGACGGCCGCGAGCCGGGTTCGGCGGCGCAGGTCCGGCGCCTGCTGGAGCAGGGCTTCTTCGACGGCCCGGCCGCCGATCGGCGCCAGGACGTCCACGTTCTCCCACAGGACCTCCTGCACCCAGCGGTCCCGGACGTCCGACCGGCGAACGCTGACGACGATTCGGGGGTCTCCGGACGCCGCAGACCGCGCCTGGGTCCCCTCCCCCCGGCCGGCCCGCCGCGACGCCGCGACGGCCATCGCGCCGCCGCCATAGAACCAAGCAATGTCGCTCCACTGCATCAGTTTTTCGATCCCCTCCGGGCCGCGGCCGTCGCAGAACTCCGTCCGGTAGCGCTGCTGCACGAACGCGAGGAGCTCGGCCGGCGTGCCACCCTCGCCCGAACCCCGCGGGAAGAAGGCCACCTTGGGCCGCTTACCGCGGATCACGTCGAGAATCGGCGGCAGGACCTCCTGCGCGGGCCAGAGCCGGTGCGAGCGAAGCAGCACCTCGATGGCTGGGCCCTTGCGGTCCTGATCGAGCAGCATCGTGGCGGTCCGGTTCAGGACGTCGATACTCAGCGTACCGGTCCGCTCCATGTCGTCGAAGAGACGGATCGCCTCGACCGGCCGGCCGCCGCCCAGATAGGTCTCGACCAGGTTCCACACGATCTGGGCATCATCCGCCTGGAGCTGCCGCGCCTTCGTCAGAAGGCCGATCGCCTCGTCCGTGCGGCCCAGGCAGTGCAGGATCGCCCCCGCATCATTGAGAGCCCCGGCATCCTGCGGCATGCGGCGAAGATGCTCGCGCAGACAAGTCCACCCTTCCTCGTATTTCCCGGCTTCGGCCAGCTCCAGACCTCGCCGATACGGGCTGGAGTCCGTCTTCATGGTCATGCGTTTCACTCCTATTGAATGAAGTCCAGCAGCGACATCGTCATCAGTTTCCCGGCGACGGACAGGGACATCTGATAGAGCACCTGCTCGCGGGACAAGTCGATGGCAATCTGGGCCACGTCCGCCTGCTGCAAGCGTGTCGTCTGATCCTGGGTATCGTACTGCATGGTCTCCAGATTCTGTTTCAGCGTGTCCAGGAATCCGATCTGGGAGCCGGTGGTGACATTGGCCTGCACGAGACGATTTCGGACTTCCTCCACGCCGGCAACACACTCGTTGACATAGCTAGTCAAATCTTGAGAGGCCACGCCGTGGCCGTCCGTCAGCATGTCCCTCAAACCGATCAGGGCATTGAAGGCATCATACGTTCCCGGCAAGCGAACCAGCTCGACCCCCGTCTTATTGATTCCGGTCGTATTCACGTACAGAACGCGGCCCGTGCGAGAGTCCGTCACGGCCTGGTTCGTATCCCCGCCCGGAGGCACGGTCACGAACGTCGCGCCATCGTCGACGGAAACCCGATAGTTGGCGCCATTGTAGTCCACCGTCAGCCACGCGTCGCCCCGCAGGCTGGACGTCCCGGTTCCAGCCGCCGCCCCCGTCGAGCCGAGAAACACCGGAGCCCCGCGGTTGTCGTTGCGGAAAACCTCGTCGCCGACCGGGCCGGCCGCCACGTCCAGCCCGGGCGCCACGTCCACGCGACGCGCCTCGTCGCTCCCCTGATAGGTCACGCTGGCGATCTTGCCTCCTTCCCGCACCACGACATAGGGGGCGGCCCCCGTGTTGTTGCCGCCAAAGAGGTACTGGTTCGCGTACTTGGTGTTCGCCAGCGAGACCAGTTGTTCCAGCGCGCTGTCGACCTTTTCGGCGATCCTCTTCCGGCCGTCGGCGTCGTAAATGCCTCCGACGATCTGGCTCAGAAGCGTCCGGACGTCCGCCAATTGCGAAGCCATGTTCGTGATGATCGTCGAGGACATCTGCAGACTGCCGGTCAGATCGGCGATGTTCCCGACGTAGCTGTCCAGGGATCGCTCCTGGGAGCTCAACCCCAGGATCCGGTACGCCTCGGAGGGGTCGTCGGAGGCCCGATTGACCCGGTTGCCGGTGGACGCCTGCTCCTGAAGCTGACTGATCGACTGGCCGTGCAGTTGCAGGGCGTAGCTAATGCTCTCGTAGATGCCGGTCAAGGATCCGCTCATGATCGCCCTTACATTTATATCATGTCCATCAATGTCGTCATGGTTGCCTGGAGCGTGCTCAGATACTTGGCGGCCGCCTGAAACATTTGCTGATACACCAGCAACAGGGCCGCTTCGTCGTTGATGTTCACGGAGCTCAAGTCGCTTCGCTGCTTCTGAAGGTTTTGCAGCATGGCCTCGGCATTCTTCTGCCGGGACTGCCTCAGGGCGACCTCCTGGCCCAGATTGGCCACCGTCCGCTGGTAATATTCGCCCGGGGTCATCCCCGCGAGACTGGCCATCGGCTCGTCACGCAAGGCGACAAGCTGCTGGGCGCCCGTGTTGTCCGTCAAGTCCGGCCCGAAGGCCGCGGCGATCCGATCCGGCGAGTCGAGAACATCGCTGCAGACCCGCATCTCGGACGCACTGGCACCCGAGAAGAACGTGTTCATCCCGGCCGCCGCCAGAAAGCCGGAGGTATCGGTGGTCGCAAACGCCGCGACCTGGAAACTGTCGCCGGCATTCAGCCCGCCCATTCCCACGGCGATCTTGAGGCCGTTGCTCAGCTTGATGACGTCGCCGGCGGCGTATCCATCTCCGACGTTCACCGTGCCGACCAGGTCACCGGCATCATCGCGGACGTCGAGCCGCAGGCTGCCGTTTCCGACGGACCCGCTGCCTACGGCCGTGAAGGTGAACACATGGTTCTTGTCACCGTCGTAGATGCCCGAGACGGCCACGGTCGGCGCGGAGGCCGCCGTGAAGCTCGTCGCCGTCGGCTCCGGCAGGGCCGCCGGGAGGAAGTCAAACGTGTAGCCCTGATCCGCCACGAGGCACAGCCGTGCCGAGCTGACGGATGCGCTCAAGCCACCGATGGAGTCGATCCGGGCGGCAACCGACGTGAGCGTGTCCGGTGTCGCCCCAGACACCTTCACCTCGACCGCGTGCCGCTGGACCTCGCCGGTGGCCGTGTTGGTCACCCGGATGTAGAAGGTCCCATCCGTGACTTGGCCCCCGAGATCCGCCAAATCCGTGCCCGCGACACTCGAGCCGGCCAGTTCCTGAAACGATCCTTCCTGTCCCAGACCCTGGACGTGGATGCGATTCACCCCGTCGACGATGGCTTTCACCAGGGTGTCCAACTCGGTTTGGACGCCCCCGAGCAGATCGTTCTTCAAGGCCAACAAACCGCCGAGCTGCCCTCCGGCCACGTCCAGGTGGCTGCCGTCGGCGCCCCCCACGGAGACGGCCAGCGTCCCACCGGCGTCCAGACCGACCGCCAGACTGAGAACAACCGATCCGGTGACCACGGGGATTCCGGCGATTGAGACATCGACAATGCCGTGTTCTCGCTGCTGTGTCTCGACCCCGACCAGCCCAGACAGCTCCCCGATCAGCTGATCCCGCTGATCGCACATGTTGTTGGCGCCCCCCTGTCCCTGGCTGATCTCGACGCTCTGGATCTTGCCGTTGAGCTCCGCAATCTGCGTGGTGAGCAGATTGATGGAATCCATCACGTTCTGGGTTTCCAGCACAATCTGGTCTCCCATGTCCTTGAGAGACGAACCCAGACGCCGAAACTCGCTGGTCAGGGCTTGGGCCGAGCTGATCGTGTCGTTGCGCGGCACGGGTTCCAGCGGATTGGCCGCCACCGACGCGAGGGAGTCGAAGAACGTGTCGATCGTGGCGTTCAGGCCGCCGCTGCCGGTGAATTCCCCGAGCGTCGTTTCGACGGTGCTCAAGAGGGACAATTCCTGGGAGACCTGGCCAGAGGACGACTGCTGCCGCAGGATCTCACTTTCGAGAAGCGCATCGACCATGCGTGTGACGCCCGCCACATTCACGCCGCTCCCGCTTTGCCCATACGTGGAGGGGGAAAGCTCGATTTTCTGGCGGTGATAGCCCTCCGTGGCGGCATTGGCCACGTTGTTGCCAATGACATCCAAGGCGGTTTGGGCCGCATTCAGACCGCTCAGTCCGATGGAGAAATTCGACATTCCTTGGCCTTCGTCAGAATTGCATGCTCATCAACGTGGCGTTGATCTCGTGCTTGGCCGCCCCGGTCGAGCCGTAGGTCGCCCCCGGCCCTCCCTTCGCCCCGAAGAAGACATGCAGGAGAGACCGATTGAACCGAATGCAGTCCCGGACGAGCAGCACGGTCAGGGTATGTTCCCGTTTCAGTTGTGCGGTGAGAGCCCGCAGCCGTACCTGTCGATCCGCCAGGGCGACGCCCGCGTCATGACCGGCCAACACACCTGCCAGCGTAGAGAGCGTCAGACCGCTTGCCGCGCACCCCAGGTCCGCCGCCAAGTCCTGGCGGAGTTGCTCCCGTTTCCGCTCGTTCGCCTGGTACGCTTCCGCTTGCCCGCGGACTTCGTCCAGGAGTTTTTGCAGAGCCGCGTCCTCTCTCTTGACCAGCAGAGATCGGAGGGCATTCAAGCGCGACAGCGTGCTCTCGATGTGCCGGATATCCTCGTCAAGCACCTCCAGCAGCGCCGCAATTCTGACTTGGGTTCCCAAACGCAATGCCGCGCGTTTAGCGTCGCCTTCCATCGCCGCCGACATCATGATCACAACTCCTCGTCTAAGACATCAGCAGGATTCGGGGTCCCGTCCATCTGCTGAAGATGTTGGTAGATATCCTTCCACAAACCCAAGCCGCCCTTGTCGGCGGCGTCCCGGGCCAGGTAGAGCCAGAACAACCCCTGCACTTGCTGCGCGGTTCCCTCTTCCTCGGGGTCCAAACTCCCGATCGTCGTCTGCACCTCCGCGAAGAGCCGGGTCAGCAGGATGGATTCGAAATCCTTGGCGACCTGCTGCTTCTTCTGGTCCGTGCGGTCCACGGAATTCGATTGCAGCTTGATGATTGCGGACTGCGGATTCGCAAGGCGACTCAAATCCGCCATCTGCCATCCGCAATCCGAAATTGGTTTTATTCCATCCATGGGCCGCTTTCTACATGACGATCAGCTTCGCCTGAAGGGCGCCGGCTTTCTTCAGGGCGTTGAAAATCGCGATCAGATCCCTCGGAGAGGCCCCGATCGCGTTGAGTGCCTTGGCCAGCTCCGAGACCGTCACCGCCCGCGACACCGGAATCAGGACCGCGCTCTGCTCCTGGACGTCCAGCGACGTCTCGGGAATCACCTCGGTCTTGCCGGCGTCGGAGAACGGCGCCATCGGCTGGGAGACCTGGGCACTCTCCTTGACCTTGACCACCAGGCTGCCTTGGGAGATCGCCACCGACGAAATGCCGACGTTCTCTCCGACGACGATCGTGCCCGTGCGCTCGTTGATCACGACGGCCGCGGGCATATCGACCGTCACGTCCTTCTTCGTGATCTCGTCCAGGAACGCGACAATGCCCGGTTGGGTCACGTTGTCCGGCACGGTCACCTTGACCGCCCCCGCGTCGAGCACGATGGTGCCGCCCGGGAAGGACTGGTTGATGGCGTCGCTGATCCGCTGGGCCGTCGTGAAATCGTTGTTGCGCAGATGGAGCGTGAGGTACCGCTGCCCCGCCACCTGCTCAATGAACGTGGCGAGCTCCGACTTCTCGACGATCGCCCCGTCGGGAATCCACCCCACCGTGGGATGGTTCTTCCCGACCGTGGCCTGACTGCCCGAGGCCGACCAGCCGCCGAGGGAGACGCCGCCCTGCGCGACGGCATAGACCTGGCCGTCGAGTCCCCTCAAGGGCGTCGCCAGAAGCATGGCGCCCTGGAGGCTGGCCGCCTCTCCCAACGTGGAGACGTCCACGTCGAGGCGCGATCCTTCCCGGTCGAAGGCGCCCAACTCGGCCGTGACCATGACGACCGCCACGCTCTTGCCCGTCAGGTCCGTCGGCGACAGGACCAATCCCTGCTCCCGCAGCACGTTCGTGAGCATCTGCCGAGACAGCAGGGTCGAATCGCCCGTGCCGGCCAGGCCGGTCACCAGCCCGATGCCGGTCAGCGGGTTGCTCCGCACCCCCTGGATATCGACGATGTCCTTGATCCGCTCACCGCGGACAACATGCGCCGCCCCGAGCAGAACCAGTAGCACAAACACCAAATCGCGAGGGGCGGAAATTCGACAACTCCGCCGCAGGCGGACGCCGGTTGCCCCGTGTCGTTCGGGAAATCCAAAATTCGACAACTCCGCCGCAGGCGGATGCCGGTTGCCGCGTGTCGTTCGCGAAATCCGAAACAAATTCAAAACCCAAAGCACGAATGACCGAAATGCGCTGCCCGGCTCTGCCCGTTTTGAATTTTGGATTTTGGACATTCGAATTTGTTTCGGATTTCGGATTTCGGATTTCGGATTTGCTTTCACATTCTCACCACGGCCAAATGACGTTGATGATCTTCCCCAGCCAGCCCGGCTGCGAATAGGAGGCGGAGAGGCCGCGGTTCTTCGTCACAATCCGGAAGTTGGCGACTTGCTGGCTCTTGACCGTGTTGTCATACGCAATATCGCTGGGGCGAACGATCCCGCTGACCTCGATCGTCTGGATATCGCCGGCGATGTCCCGATCGCGCGTGCCGGTCACCACGAGGTTGCCGTTCGGGAGAATGTCCATCACGACGACGGTGACCTGATCGGTGAAGCTGCGCTGATCCTGGACATCCGCCTTGCTTTTCAGCGAATTGTCCGATTGGGCGTCCGCCGTGAACCCGGGGACAGTCGGCAGAATCCGGCCGATGTTCAGCTTGCCGTTGAAGTCGCTCGACTGGGCCGTCTGCTTCTGCAGATCGAGCTTGGCCTTGTTGTCCACCTTGCTGCCTTCCGCGATCTTGATCGTCAGGACATCCCCGATGTGGCGGGCGACGTCGTCCGCATACAGGCTCTGCGAGGTCTTGCTGCGCTTCGCCCAGATCGACCCCGCCTGCAGAGCATCGCTCAGCAGAAGCGCATGAATCGCGGCGATCGCCACGAGCATCGTTCTTCTGTTCATTGGATCTCCTTTGCTACAACACCGGTTCCACGGTCCCGTCGGCGTTCACCTTGCAGACGATGACCCGGCTGGAATCCGCGTTCCGCACTTTCACGTATTCCCCGGCGCGGGCCTCCTGCAGGGCGACGCCGACCGCCGTCACCGTCAGCCCGGGCTGCTGGATGCGGATGACCACCGTCTCATTGCGCAGCACCACGACGGGCGACTGCGTCGAGCCGGCCATATCGCTGCGAATCTCGGTGTCGGCAGCCAGTGTCCGGACGGCGACGAGGCCATACGGCGGTTTCCAGTTCGCCGGCTCCGGCTGGTCCGACACCACGGTCTCGACCTTCACGTTCTCGGGCGTCAACGCCGTGCCCTCGGGGACCTCCTGGGCCGTCACGACCCGGTGGCCCTGATACCGCAGCCGAAACGGGATCTCCCGCACGCCGCAGTCTTTTCCCTCGGCCGTGACGGTGATCCGAACCGTGACGAAGCCGCGGGTGGCGGTCCTGACGAACTGGGGCGTCACCCGCAGGTCCTGGACCTGTCCCGGCAGGATCAGGTCCTTGGGCTTCACGGTGGGGGTCGCTTCGCAGATCACCGGCCCCGGCGGATGCTGCCGCAGGAACGTCTTGCCGATCTCGATGAACTCGTCCATGCTGATGGTCTTCTGGAAGCGGCGGACGGTGACCGCGTCCGCCCCCGTCAGGCGGACCTGCCCCGCCGGGATGCCCTGTGCGGCCAGCCGGCTCAGGATGGTCGGCCGGTCCAGAATTGCCTTCTGCCCCGGCATCGAGAACTGCCCCAGGCCGACCCGGGCCGCCGTGGCCACCAACGCGGGATCGCCCCGGACCACGCTGATTTGGCCCAAGGTCAGCAGGCTGCCCTGGACGGTCACCTCCCGCGGCAAATGCACCTGGAGCGGCGCAGGCGCCGCGGCAGCAGCCGGGGTGGCGTCGATTTCGGATGGCGGATTGGGGATGGCGGATTCGGATCCCTGCGCGCATCCGCCATCCGCCATCCAAAATCCGCAATTCCCGATGATACCACCCACCGCCACGATCATGACGGTGCATGAGAACTTACTACCCATGACTGACTCCTATCGGAAGATGTTGTTGGTATTGCGAAGCATTTCATCGCCCGCCTGAATGGCACGAGAATTGATTTCGTAGGCCCGCTGGGCGGTGATCAGGTTCACCAACTCGTTGACCATCTGAACGTTCGATTTCTCCAGGAAGCCGGACTGGAGCGAGCCGAAGCCCTCCTCGCCCGCCGTTCCGGTCACCGCCGGACCGCTGGCGTCGCTCGGGGCGTACAAGTTGTCGCCCAGGGCGGTCAAGCCGGAGGGATTGACGAATCGGGCCAGTTGGATCGTGCCAACCACGCTCCGCGTGCCTTTCGAATCCGTCACGTTGACGCCGCCGTCGATGCCGATGTCGATGCTCGCCGCATCCGTCGGCACGGCAATCGCGGGCGAGATCTGATAGCCGGCGAGCGTCACGATCTGCCCGGTCGCGTTGGTCTGCAGCGCCCCGTCCCGGGTGTAGCGGGCGTCGCCATTGGGCATCATGACCTGCAGGAAGCCGTTGCCCCGGATCGAGATATCGAGGTTGCGGCCCGTGTTCTCGAATTGGCCGAGGCTGAAGACCCGCAGGGTGGAGGCCACCCGCACGCCCGTCCCGACTTCCAGCCCCGTCGGCGTGTTGACGCCCGGCGCGACCTCGGTGCCCGGCTCCTTGAGCTTCGAGTACAGCAAGTCCTGGAACTCGATCTGGCTGCGTTTGAAGCCCGTCGTGTTGACGTTGGCCAGGTTGTTGGCAATCACGTCCACCAACGTCTCCTGGGCCATCATGCCGGTGGCCGAGGTGGAAAACGCTCGCATCATGGGCAATGCCCTTTCACCGATTTACGATTGACGATGGACGACGTACGATTTAGGATCCAACCGGATGCTGCGGTCTGGGGCAACGGGAACAGCACGTCTGCCATCGATCGTAAATCGTAAATCATGAATCGCAGATTCCTTAGCCCATTGCCACGCTGATCGCACTGCTCGTGTTGTCCTTGTTCACCGTGGTCAGTTTCATGTTCGCCTCGTAAAGCCGGGAGACCATAATCATGTTCACGAGTTCATCCACCAGCTTGACGTTCGAGGTCTCCTCGTAGCCCTGCCGAACGGCCACATTCGCGGCGTCTTTCGGCCGGACGTCCTTGGGTGTGGAAAAGCAGTTGTCCCCCACCGGGAGCAATTGGCTCTCCTTGTCTGCGAATTCGACAATACGGAATTGCCCGAGGGCCGCGTTCCGCGCCGTGACCCGCCCGGCGTCATCGACGTGAACCTCAGAGACATCGACGTTCGGAGGCACCATCAGCGGCCCGGCCGTCCCGGAGACCAGCCGGCCCATCGAGTCAACGATTTGCCCGTTCGAATTCGTCTGAAAGATCCCATGCCGAGTGTAGAGCGGCCCTTCGGGACTCTCGAGAATGAAGAAGCCCTTGCCGTAAAGGGCGACATCCAGCGTGCGGTCCGTCTGCACGAGCGTGCCCTGAGAGAAATCGAAGGCGCCCGGCGCGGAGCCGTCGTCCGGCCCCGGACCACCGCCCTGGGCCGCCATCGCCTTGGTAAAGCTGTTGCACCGGCGTTTGAAGCCGACCGTGCTGACGTTCGCCATGTTGTGCGCAATAATGTCGAATTCCTTTTCCAAGGCATCGACACTCGCACTGAGTTGGGACATGCTACTTGCCACGTTCGACTCCAGAGGCCGCGGGGAACACTTAGGTTGCCGTCGCCACGGGTGCGGGCGACTCTTGTGTCACGACGGCCATAGTGTCACGTCCCTCCCGCCCACGGGAGAGCAGCCTGCTCGTGATGGACGCAAGCTCTTCGAGTTCCTCGTTGTTCAGGCCCGTCAGCTCGACGGCGATCGACAGGGGTCCGGCCGCCACCGCGTGAAAATCGCGTTGGGACGACCCCTCCCATACTCGGTCGATCGCGTCCGGGATTGCCACCCCGCGCTCGACGTCCCGGCCGTGCTTGACTCGCCCCACCGCCGCCACGGTATGCGCCCCGGCCAGCGCAGCGTCGGTTCCCTCCGCCAGCCGAAACACCACTAAGATTTGGTCGTCCACCTGCACCTGCAACGTCGTCTCGATCTTTAGCCCCAGGCCCGCCAATTCCGTCACCGTGCTCTCCACGAACACGGGCGCTTCCCCGCCGGCCGAATCGGTTCGCAGGAAGGGCAGGTGGGCCAGCAACGCCGGCGCGTGCACCGCCACGCGCTCAAACCGCCGACGATCGACGAAGTGCACCTCGCCGCTATGAGTGAGAACCAGTGTCTGGCCGGCACAGCTCACCGTCGAGGTGCAAAACTCCCACCCGAATATGCCCGCACAGTAGCGTGCGAGCCAGGAGTCGCCGGCGTTGCTGTGCAGCGGCGCCGGCAGCGCAACGGCCATCTCGATTTCGTCATTCCGGAGCACCGCGGCGCGAATGGTGACCGCCCGGCCCGCGCTGCGACCCGTCAGCTCCAGAGCCGCGCCGACGGGGATTTCCCGGCTGCTTGCTTGCTCCGGCGCGGGGCCGCCCCGGCCCGCCGACGCCTTGTCAAAGCCCAGCTTCAGTCGAACGCGTGCCATCTCCGTTTTCAGATCCTCGATCTCTTGCGAGGTGCGGGCCTGCACACACTCCGCCAGCAACTGGGTCATCCCGCGATTCAGCGAGTCGATGTCGTGGAAGACCTCGTAGGTGTGCTGCAGACCGCTGCGCATGGCAATCGCCAGAAGAATCTGGCGCTCGCGGACACTGAGGCCCCGCCGCGCGGCGCTGTCGGCGAACGTCTCCGGCTTCTGCGCCTTGCTCTTGCCCTGCTGGTGCCGCCGATAGCTGATCGCAATCAGCAGCGAGAACAGCACCAGCATCACGACGACGCCGACCAGCACGAACCAGTGATAAGACGCCGCGCGAGGCTCGAGCCGGCGGGTGGCTCCCCACCGCTCGATCGCCGTCAGGCCCAACACGATGTGCGCTACGCCGTCCATGCCGTGGTCTGCACAGACGCAAAGATTGCGTCTCTACTCCTAACGAATGAGGTTCGTCAACTCGGTTAGAATCTCCGTGGCCACCCGGATGGTGCGGGCGTTTGCCTGGTACCCGTTCTGCGCCTGGATCATATTGACGAATTCGGTCGCCACGTCCGCGTTCGACTTCTCCAGAGCGCTGCCGTGAATCACGCCGGCACCGGTGCTCCCCGCTTGGGTCGCCACCGCCGAGCCGGAGTTGGCCGAGGCCAGGTAGTATCCGCCGCCGGCGCTCTGCAAGGCGGCCGGGTTGTTGAACAGAGAAATCTGCAGCGTCGCCAAGTCCTTCTTGACGCCATTCGTGAAGGCACCGACCAGCGTGCCGTCACTGCCTACCGACACCGCGGACAAGTTGCCCGATTCGTAGCCGTTCTGCTCGCGCGCCACGGCCGTGGAGTTGCCCGCAAATTGGGTCAGGCCGCCGAACGAGCCGATGGTCCCGAAGTCCAGAGAGAGGGTCTGCGAATGGGCGACGTCGTGACTGAACGTGACGACGAACTCGCCCGCCTCGGTATCGGGAATCCCCGTGAAGGCCCCACTGAGCGGATCGAACGACAGCCCATTGACGCGGCGATTCGCCGGGTCGATGGTCTGAACGTCCCCCGTGATGGACGTCAAAATGACGTCCCAGGTGTTGACCGTGTCGGTCCGCACCATCGTGGCAGACAGAACGTGCTTGCCGCCCTGCGAATCATACACGGCGATGTTCGCGTTCTTGGATTCCGCGCCGCCGACCGTGGTCATTTCAAAATACGACGGGGTCGTGAGCGTACCGGCGCCCGAGTAGGAAAGCGCGATATCGGACTTGCTGTAGCCAGTCGCATCATCCGTGATGCGAATCTGGCCGTTCACGAGGGAGGCCGTCGCGTTGCTCAACACGTTGTTGTTCAGGTGGTCGATCAGGTCGTTGACGGTCGTGGCCGCCGTCACCGCGAAGGTCAGGCCGGTGCCCAGCGCGGTGCCGTCTTGTTGAAAGCCCGAGATGGAGATGGTGCCCGTCTGGCCGGCGCCCAGCTCGCCGCCCGCCCCGGAACCGCCGGTGAACTGGTCGAGCTGATCGATCTGGGCCGTCCCCAGGGCTTCCGAGCCATCCACCGTGTAGGCCAAGTTCGATGTCAGCACCTGCGTGTTCGGGGTCCCGGCCGCGTCGGAGCTGAGGTTGCCCGTGAGCGTGACCGTGGAGGTCGCCTTCGCGGGTAGCGCGGTGCCGTAGGGGATCTGGATATTGCTGTCCCCCGGCAGTTGGAAGCCGTCGCTTTCCCCCGTCAGACCGATGCGCTGGACACGGTAGCCGGTGGCGGGGTCCACGAGGTAGCCGGCGGCATCGACCCCGAAAGCCCCCGCACGCGTATACAGCGCGCGGACGCCGTCGTTGACGACAAAGTACCCTTCTCCCTCGATGGCCGCGTCCAACGGACGGCCGGTATTGACGATACTGCCCTGGACCATGTCCGGCGCAATGCTCGCCGCCTTGACGCCGGTGCCCACCTGCTGGGGGTTCGTGCCGCCGACGCGGTCCGTCGGCTGCGACGCCTGCCCGATCGTCTGGCTCAACAGCTCCGCAAAACCGACGCGGCTGGCTTTGAACGCCGTCGTGTTCACATTCGCCAAGTTGTTACCGGCCACATCCAGCATCTCCTGATGCGCCTGCAGCCCCGTTACGCCTGAAGACAACGCATACGACATTTGTGCCTTCTCCTACTATCGTGAGACCATCAATCTCGAATGGACGCGACATCCGCCAGGTTGACCTGCTGACCGCCGATGGCCAGCAAAGCCGACCCATCGTCGGCGATGCTGACTTCCTCCACCTGTCCGGCCTTGGTCTCGGACGTGCCGTCCTCCGCCTGCACCTTGTACGAGACGTTCTTGCCGATCAGCGAGCTGGCGTAGTTGCGCTGCACCGACTCCAGCACTTTGCCAAACGAGGTGTTGAGGTTCTCCGTCTGCTGCAACTGGGAGAACTGCGCCAGTTGAGCGGACATGTCCTTGTTGTCCAGCGGTTCCAGGGGATTCTGGTTCTGGAGCTGTGTCACCAGCAGCTTCATGTAATCCATCTGGATGTCACTGGCCGACGCAGTCGACGTGATCGCAGCCATCGGTCTCTATCCTCATGTCAAAACCATGTGTTTCTTCCCGGGCCGCACGTGCAACCCGGATGAACACCCGTGGAAACACAATAGCAATTGGCGTGCCACGGGAGCGAAGGACAGAGAAATACCACGACGAGAAACCTCCCAACCCGTGCTAGGGATACTGATTCGGGCGACGGTCGGTCCCACCCGCGCCGCCGCGAACCGGCGATGTCGCGACACGGAATCCGGCAGAATCTTCCTTACCCAGAAAAATCTTCCTCCGCCCGTTCGCGCGTCCGGCGCACCGGCCGCCGCAGACCGAGCGTCAGGGGCGCGTCCCATAAGAAGCCCGGCCGCTCTTGTGCCCAACGCAGGGATGGAAGACGCGTCGCCCCCTCCTTTTTGGGACCGTCCCATCAAGGGCATGACCGGGCCGTCCCAGGATCGCCGCCGGATGTCGAGACGCTCTCGCGGCGTCCAATAAAGATTAAAGATGTTGGAAACGCGCAGTCGATGTGTGCCGTATTCGACGCGACCGTCGGCCGCCGGCCGAGGCGTTGACAACCGGATAGGTTGGGAAGATATGAGTTTGCTGCGAAGAATCGTTGTCGTCGGCAGAGTCCCACAGATTCAAGCCGTCGCGCAGGAGCTGGCCCGCGAGGTGTTCGTGGCCGACGATCTGGGCGAGGCGGCCACTATTGTGTCTACAGTGGGTCCTGATTTGACGATATTCGACGGGACCTGGACGCCGGCCCAGGTTCGCGACCACCTCCAGCAAATCGCGGCCGATTCGACCCAGCCCGGCCGGACGGTCGTCGTCACCTCCGACGGCGGCCCCTTCAGTGAAAGCGACTACCGCCAGGCGGGGGTCTCGGACTGCTTCACGGGACCAGCGGACCTCACGCGTCTCCGAGACTTCGCCGCCGAGCTCGACGCGGCGGCCCGCCGGCCCGCCGACACGGGAATCGAGGCCCAGACGTACTTCGTGGATGAGACCGCCGCCGTTGCCCTGGCGGGTTGCAGTCCGGCGATCCATCTTGCCTTGCAGATGATCAAACTCGTCGCCGCCAGCCGCTGCAATCCGGTTCTCGTCACCGGCGATACCGGCACCGGCAAAGAGGTCGCGGCGCGAGCCGTCCATCACCTCCGACACCCCGGCCAGCCGTTCGTCGCCGTCAACTGTGCCGCCCTGACGGCCAACCTGCTGGAAAGCGAGCTCTTCGGGCACGTGAAAGGCTCGTTCACCGGCGCCGACCGGGACAAGACCGGGCTGCTCGAAATGGCCGAAGCGGGCACGATCTTCCTCGACGAAATCAGCGAGATGCCGCTCGATCTGCAGGCCAAGCTCCTGCGCATCCTGCAGGAAAAGACTTTCCGTAAAGTCGGCGGCGTCCGGGACCTCGACTGCAAGGCCACGATCATCGCCTCCAGCAACCGCGACCTGAAGAAGGAGGTTCGCGAGAAGCGGTTCCGGCAGGACCTGTACTACCGCCTGAACATCTGCCCGATCCAGTTGACGCCCCTGCGGTCCCCCCAGCGGCGCCAGGACATCCCATTGTTGGCCACCTACTTCCTGAAAACGTCGAGCATCTGCTCGCATCGAGAGAACCGCGTCGCTTCCATCACCCAGCTCGCCTTGGAAGCCCTGGGCCGGTATGACTGGCCCGGCAACGTGCGCGAGCTGCGCAACGTGATCGAGCGGGCCATTCTGCTCGAGACGACGGACAAGATCGGGCTGAGCAGTATCATCATCGACCCCATCGACAGCGATGAACCGCCGCACGCGGGTCTCGGACGAAGCGGGAAGGACTTCTCGCTGGAGAAGGCCGAACGCGAGCTGATCGCCCGCGCCCTGCACGAGACCGGCTGGCAAAAGACGCAGGCCGCCGCCCTGCTCGGCATCACGCGCGCCACCCTCTACGCCAAGGTCAAGCAATACGACATCCGCAAAGAGGGGCCTGCCGTGGAGGAAGTACGGCGGGCCGCTCCCCAGCCCTTTGAAGCGGTAGGCGCCGCCGCCTACTGACCTCCCCCGGGACGGTCCCGGCAAAAACACAGACGTTCTCCACCTCCCCGTTCTCCAATGCGTCAGAGCCTTCGTGCGTGCTTGTCGAGCCGCAGAGGGTGTGTCAGAAAATCGGGCGAGCCGTATAGAATCCGGACACGGGGAGATAGGGAATTCCGGGGACACCTTACTTATTTCGGTCTTGAATTGAGTATGCTGTCCCCAGATATCAGTCACGCGGGCCAAATGCGTTCATGCTGCTGCTGCATTCATTGAACACGTACTCTCTTACTGCTTCTGTAATCATCCTGAAACCGCTAACAAATGTCGAGGAATGCGGCATCGGCAGCAGACACCACAGTGTAATCCGCACCCGATCTTCTCTCTACCAAGACGCCTTCCTCGCCGATCTCATTACACTCGCGAGACCCGCCGCGGGTCTCGCGTAGGAGTGCAAGCGATTGTTCGCCCTCGGCTATCCCAATACATCCAGCGCCTTCTGCGCGAATAACCGCACTACCTCTGGGGTCAGCGGAATCATTCCCGGAACATCGTCAGTGGCGTGATGACTTGGCAGCGAGGCATCGTTGATGGACTCCAAGTTTGGGACTTTCGCCCGCAGCGCATCTAGTCGCGATCCTGAATCACTGTCTCGTATTCTGGCAATCATTTGAGCGAGAGTATCACGAGTCTGAAAAGGCGGACCAGGAAACAGGTGCCGGAGTCGCTGTTCCAAGTAGGGCCGAATACACGCTGCTGCTAACCTGTGATCGCCGCCGTGTTCAAGAAAGTCGCGAAGCTTGAGGTAATGCTCCACATACTCCGTCTGCGTTGCGCGATCCACGTCCCATGGCAGCAATCGGCTCCCCCTGTTGGTCCTTTCCACCTGCAAAGGGACGATATTCTTCAGCTTCTTGTCCCGCCACATCATTGCAGCCAACCGCTCGTCGTGAGTCAGGACAACAACCTGCGCGCCACGGACCCGCAAGTCACGAACGACCCCTTCGATGAGGGTTCTGCGAGAACTTCCGAGGCTGTTCACCGGGTCATCAAGCACTACAACTCGACCAGTCAGATCGCTCTGATCCTTCAATCGTGCGAAGAAGAATGAGAGCGCGAGCGTGTTCTTGTCCCCCTCGCTGAGAACGGTCTCGAAGCAAGGTTCAGTCTCAGAAAGGCCGAGTTCGAACTCGTATCCGTGCACCTTGAGTTTGTACTGGACGATGGCTCTCCCACTAGGAAACCCTGACTCAACAGATTCGATTCTTATGTCGCAGCCGAAGTGTTCAAGGTAGTGATTGATGCCGGCTTGGTACTTGACGACCACCCTGGAAGCGTGTTCATCAATTTCTTTCTTCAGCCCCGTTTTCTCCCCGTCAAGCCTCGTCCGTTTCTCAATGAGAGCGTTTCTCTTTCCAAGCAGATCCTGCGCTAATGGCTCGAACCGGATCTTCTGGTTCTCAAGACGGCGCAGACGCTGTTCGATCTCCGCCATGTCCGCCTTCGACAGAGCGGCCTTTCGCTCTTGAGCCTTCTTGCCGCTGGCAGAGAGGATGTCGTTCACCTTGACGAGCATGGCTACCGCAGTCTCATACTCCGCCAGTGCCTCCTCAGCCAAAGCAGGCTCCATCCTCTCGAGCGGCCTGGCTTGTTTACTTGCGACAACTGCTCCCAACTTCCCCGCGGCAGATTTCCAGACCGCTTCGGCCTTGGTAAGAGTGGTGGCAATCGCGGACTGATCAATCGGCATTTCGTCCGCCCACTGGGCACCCACAGCGGCCTGAACCGAGAAAGCTGCCCGCATATGCGGGAAAGCGGCCGTGCCAAGTTGGTCCCGGATTGCCTGAATCTCCAGTGACAATGATTCGGTGTAGGCACGATATTCCGCACTGAAGTAGGAGCGGATTGTCGCGACGAGACTCGATCCGGCAATATCCTGAGCGCAGAATGGGCATTTGTTATCCGTCCCCGTATGCCTCGCGCCATATGCGAGCCAGTTCTCGCCGTCGTTGTCCAGATGCTGGTTGATGTGCGCTCGGACTACGGCAGCAATGTCTGCGCCTATGCCGTCAGCGCTCTTCTCCAGGAGTGTGGTAATCGCATTCCGATCAACCGTGGGCAACGCAACCGCCTTGGGTACCGCTCTTGCGAGAATCGCATCCTTGCTCTGTGCCTGCTTCAGTTCCGCGCGTACCTTGTCTATGTGCTCGTCAATCTTCGCGTCATTCGAGAGGCCCAGAAACGTCTCAAGGGTGTCGGGCTTCTTGATCAGCAGTTGAAGGTCTTTCTCAATTGCGTTTTTCTGGGTCAGCGCCTCCCGGCCCTCGTTATCGGCTTGCGTCAGCTTCCTCAATTTCTCAACTGCTGTCCGTCCGAGGACAAACTCGCAGAGATTTCGGCGATTATCGGGATCTATACCGGTTGCTGCATGAACGTTACGCGTTACGAAACCAGGAAAGAAGACCTCAAGTGTGTTATACGGCAGTTGGTCGTCCCAGTCTCGGCCATCGAAGGTGTAGAGTTTCCCGTTCATTCTGACGGCCACGGTCGGGGCGACATCCCCAGGAAGGCTTCTGCGCCTGATGATCTCCCGTGCGTTCCGCTCGCGTAGCGAATCGAGAATGGCGGCAAGCGTGGACTTGCCGACACCGTTCTCCCCGTAGATTAGTGTGACTTCACCGAGGTCGCGGCCGGGCGTATGGGAGTAGTCCTCGAACAGTCCAACCTTGTTTACACTTTCAAATCTTTCGAGCATATGCCCTCTGGACGTTTCTTTCGCCGCACGAAAGGTGTTCTATGGTCAGGTGCTCCTTTCTCTGGCGAACGTTCGAGTTCAGCGGCTGCCGAAGGCAGTCCGCTGGAACGAATAGTTAGCTTTCAGTCCATAGCGGCAGAGCACTTAGGAGTGTCGTCCCCGATGAGGTGATGTCCGCTGCGCCTGCGCTCAGCGCCTCATTCCGAAGGTTGTGGGCCGCCCATGAACCGCAGAAGATGTAGACAGGCGTTTTGGGGCTAATCGACTTGATCTTCTGAATGAGGTCGATTCCCGCTTTGTCACCTTCAGGTCGGCCCATGTCCGACAAGATAATGTCGTACGAGAGCTTCTTGGACTTTGTTAAGGCCTCATCGGTGCTTAGGGCGATGTCAACTCGCGCCCCCCGCTCTTCCAGCGATTCGACCAAGAAGCTATTGTTCTTCGGGTTGTCGTCGACCCAAAGAATTCGCTTACCGCTTGCCGACGGCACAGTGACAGGAAGTTGCTGTGCAGTAGGGCTGGCGTTCAGGCGCTTTTCAAGCTCAGCGAGCTTGCTTTGTAGGTCGTTGACGATCACTCGTTGTTGCTCCGATGCTTCCTCCATCGTGAGTTCGTTACCTGCGACCTTGATCGTGAACTTCCTGCCATGTGCCGATTCCACTAGCGTTCGTATCGGACCGTACAGCTTGTATAGCAATGCGGCGAGTACGAGCGGCCATGCAAGCGAGGCAAGGGCGGATATGAGCTTGGCTAGAGCGTCCACAGTGGGTCTCCTGAAAGCTACCAGTAATTAGACTGATCCGCATGACACACCGTGAGAACGGCTGCCAGAGTCGCGCTAATCCCTTTATCTTCTGTTGGTTGCGCTCTATCCAGTAGTTTATCACGGCATCTTATGCGGATCGGCATAATAACCTCCTCGATTGCCTCAAAGCCCCTCAACCGGACTGCGAACGCCCGGCGGTCCACGGTTGAGGACATGAGTGTAGATCATCGTCGCCTTAACGTCGCTATGACCCAAAAGCTCCTGGACGGTTCGAATGTCATAGCCGCCTTCGAGCAAGTGAGTGACAAAGGAATGCCGGAACGTATGGCAAGTGGCGCGCTTCGTCAATCCCGCCTTCGCAACCGCCTGCCTCGCGGGTGTACTCCTTTGATCGTATGTCTTTGGCACTCCCGACATCCGGTTCTCCTTCGCTTACAGCGGGGATCATAGCATGGCACGTCGTGCAAATCAAGAGTGTCGGCAAAAAAAACAATGACCCGCATGAAGGCTAAATGGGGTTTCAGCCACAGAGGACACCGAGGTCACAGAGACCAAGAAGGTAAGAAGGTGGGAAACCAAGAAGGTCGGAAGGTGCCCAGAGAAGAAGGTCGGAACGTCTCGCGTTCTGGCCTTCCCACCTGCGCTCCTCTCTGTGTTCCTCTGTGATCTCTGTGGCTTGCTTCCTTTCTTAGCTTTTGACCGGGCCGTTGAAAAGAAGGCCCGTATCTCGTCGTTTTCCGCGACCAGCATCGCCGCCGGGATCTGGGAGGCCCGACCGCGGCGTGCGAAGGCACAGGCAGATGAGAATGTCTACTTCATGGACGAGACCGGCGGGCAGAAGACGCAGGCCGCCGCCCTGCTCGGCATTACGTGCGCCACCCCCTACGCCAAGGTCAAGCAATACGACATCCGCAAAGAGGGGGCTGCCATGGAGGAAGTACGGCTGGCCGCTCCACAGCCCTCTGAAGCTGTAGGCGCCGCCGCGTACTGACCTCCCCCAGACGGTCCCGGCAAAAACACAGACGTTCTCCACCTCACCGTTCTCCAATGCGCCGAGGCCTTCGTGCGTGCTTGTCGAGCCTCAGAGGGTGTGTCAGAAAATCGGGCGGGCCGTATAGAATCCTGACACGGGGAGATAGAGGGCGGGACCGCTTCCGATCCGCAATCCGCAATCGCCCCCCCGCAATCGCAGTCTGGCACAGCGGTTGCTCAAAAGAAGGATAAATGGCCGACGAGAGACAACAACCGGATCGCGACAACCAGACGGGACCCCAAACGCGACCAGTCGCGACTGGGAAGGGCTCCCAAGTGCGGAATTCTGCACTTGGGGACCCGAACCCGGCGCCGCCTGTCACGCCGACGCCGTCCGAAGACGAGATCTTTGGGTCTCTCTTCGCGCGGCAGCCGACACTGGATGACATCTTCGCAGGGTCCCCAACGCGATCGTCCGCGTTTAGGAAGCCCGCGTCGCAGATTGAGTTCCCATCGGAGCCGACCCGCCGCAACGCGAGGCAATTCATACTCGAGGCACTGCGGGGAAAGCAGGTGCGGCTGCATCTGAGCGGAATTCTCAACGCGATCCTTCGCGTCTGGAAAACCAGCCCGCTGTCGACCGTCCAGAAGATCCTGGCGGTAAGCATCGTCGTCATCGCCGCCGCCGTCCTCTATGTCCTGCTCTTTAGGGCCGCTGCTCCGCTGTCTCCGGACCAGACGGCCCTGGTCCAGTCACCTTCTGGGGACCATGCAGCGCCCCAGGGGGCAAGAACGACCGCAACGGCCGAGACCGTGGAAGGGGACCCCAAACGCGACCCGTCGCGTTTGGGAACCCAAGCGAGCCTCGGAGAGCCCCGGCGCGAGGAATCGCCTCTGGGGGCCCGAGCGCTTCCCAGCCCCGAGCCGCTTTCTCTGCAGTTGGCCGACAAGCTCTACCTGCACCGGGACTTCGAGCCTGCTCTGGTCATGTACGACAAGCTCTACCGGCGGCTGCCGTCCACGGAAGAGAACCAGCCGCTGCGAGACTTCCTGCTGCTGCGCATGGCCCTGTGCAGCAGGAACAGCGGCAGCGTCGCCCAAGCCGACAGTCTGCTGCGGACCGTGTCCTTGAGCCGGCTGCCGGTCCTGAGGGCCTTGGCACGATATCACCAGAGCACGACGCTGATGAGCCGCAATCGCTACCTCGAAGCGGCGACCAAGGCCTATCAGACGGCGGCCCTGATCGAGGTGGCCAGTTACGACAAGAAATGGGTGTTGGCCGTGCAGCAGCAGTGTGGCCTTCTGGCCGCCGAGGCCGTGAGCCGCAACTTGCTGGCGCTGTGTGACGCCGACGCCAATCTGCCCAAAGAACTGTGGAGCGAGCACCCCGACATCGATCCCTTCCTCGAGATGGATGAGCCGCAGTTGCGGGTCTTCCTGGCCGCGGGCACGGAGCAACTCGAAGGGACCGTGCTGAGCCCGCAGATTCGCCCTACCGGCGACAAGAGCGAGGTGCCGCGCTGGTCGGTGATCTGCAACGGCGCCCCGATTGAGGAGTTGTTGGCCCGGTTTGCCGCCAACGCCGCCGTGAACATCCGCTGGACCGATGGCGACCAGGGGCTCCCCAACGCGAAAGATGGCGTTGGCGGACCCCAGGCCCCCCCGGCAGAGGACAACGTGCGGGCCAGGCCCGTCTATCTTTACTTCACTTCGGCCACGACGCCGCAGGTGGCCACAACAGCCGCCGGAAGCGTCGGCTTGATCGCCCAGACCGATGAGAAAGGCGACATCCGTCTGCTCGACCCCACGTCGTACACTTCTCTGGCCGACCACACCAAGCTGCTGGCCGATGAGGCGATCACCCTGTGGCAGAGATTTCTGCTGACGGCGGAGAACGATCCGCGCAGCACGAACGCCCACTTCGCCATGGCGCTGCTCCAGGCCACGCGCGGGCAGTTCGACGAGGCGATTGCCGAATACAAGCTCGTCGCCAACCGCTTCGCCAAGCACGCGCTGGCCCCCCACGCCCTGCTCCAGTCGGGCATGTTGAAGGTTCGGCTGCGTGACTACGTGGGGGCGCACGCCGACCTCAAGCAGCTCGTGGAGCTGTACCCCGACACCCCGTTGTCGGATCGAGCGTGCCTGTACTTAGCCGACGCCACGATGAAGGCGGGCTTGTACCAGGAGGCGACCGGGCTGTACCACAAAGTGTACAATATGGGCCTGTCCGTCGCATCGCAGGCGCAGTCGGCGCTGGGGGCGGGCCGGTGCCTTTATGAGACCAAGGAGTACGAGGAAGCGGCCAAGTGGCTCAGCCGGTACACCACGCTGGTGCGGGACCAGAGCCGGCCGGAGTTCTCCACCGCCTGCCTGCTGCTCGGCAAGACGTATCTGGCCCTGCACAAACCGCAACAGGCCCAGCCGGCACTGAACCTGGCAATCAAGGGCGAGCTGTCTCATCAGCAGCACGTGGAAACCATCGCGGTGCTCGTCAAAGCGTACCTCGAACAGGGGCTTTGCCTCGATGCGCTTAACACACTCGAAGCCACCGCCGGATGGCAGTTGTCGCAGCAGGAGGCCGTCGAGCTGGCCCTGCTGCGGGCGCAGACGTTTCGCGCCATCGGACTGGCGGACAAGGCCGCGTCGCTGCTGGAGGAGAAGAGCCAATATCTGTCCAGCCCCGAGCTCCAGGCGCAAGTGGCGTTCGAACTGGCGAAGTGTCACCTGGAGCAAGGTGATCTCGAGTCCGCCCGCAAGACGCTCGGCGAGGCGTTCGCGGCGGTCGAGCCCGGGCCGCTGGCCGATCAGATCGGCCGCGAATTGGCCGGCGTGTGTCTGCGTCTGGGCCAAACGGAACAGGCGATTTCCGTCTGTTCGCAACTGCTGGAAGGGCTCGCGGTCCCCAACGCAGAATCCCGCATTGGGGGGCCCCTTTCCAACGCGAAACCTGGCGCTCGGGGACCCGAGCGTAGCGCCGCCTCCGAGAGACAGACGATCCTGGCCCTGCTGGCGGATGCCTATCGCAAACAAGGCAAATACAATCAGGCCGTGGCCGCGCTGCTGGACCGCTACGAGGTCCCGGAATTGATTAAGGGTAATTGATTATGGGTTATTGCGAACGTCGCCAATTGTCGATCCTTCTGTTGCTTTCTCTGCTGTGCGGCGGTGCAACGCTGACATGGGCCGCCGACAAAGGCAAGTCTCTTGCGGCCTCGAACCGCCGTGCCGTGCCGTCGAAGAAGCCGGCGGTGGCCGACCCTTGCGCCCCCGGCAACTCGACGATGCAGACCGACGCGGCGGCCGACCCGTCACGCAACTCGGCCTCGGCCCTGGCAAGTCTCGCGACACGGGCCAAGAATCAGACGGGCACCTCGCTGGCCGATGCGGAACGCGGCAACCCGCTGGCCCTGAAATTGTGGTCCAGCCGCGTCTCGGTCCCCGAGGTAAGCGACGATACCGAGACCAGCCTGGCTCTCCAGCGTCTGATCCGGCGGGTCCGCACTCTGACCGTCGACCACAAAGGCCCGACCGAGCCGTCCGCGTCTGCGAACCCCCAGTTGACGGCGGAACCGCCGACACCGGTCGCCACGGGCACGGAGACCCCTAAGCCGGTCCCGGCGGAAGCTGTCGCCGCGACGGCGCCCGAAACGACGCCGACGCTGTCGCCAAAGACCCTGAAGACCCTCGAAGACCTGCGCAAGGACCCCAACCGCATCCGCGACCCGCTGGAGACGGCCGAACTGCTGTTCCTGAGCGGCCGGCCCACCGACGCCGTGCCCTTCTACGAGGAAGCCCTGCGGCGCACCCGCGCCGGCGACGCCGCCTCCGACGGGGATCGGGCCTGGGCTCTCTTTCAGCTCGGCAACTGCTTCCGCGAGACGGATATCGCCAAGGCCCAGGACGCCTATATGAGGTTGATCGCCGAGTACCCGGACTCGCCGTGGACGGAGATGGCTCGGGCCGGCGGCCGCTTCCTCACCTGGTACCAAAGCGCGCGGCCCGATCAATTGACGGCGGCGCGCAAACCGTAGGATAACGCAGCGGGAGACACTTATCGTGAGCAAGATCGACGCCACCAAAAGAGGCGAAATGAGACAACACGGCGGCAACGCCACCGTGCTGATCGTGGACCATGAGCCTGTGACCATCCGGCTCATGCTCGAGATCCTGGCCCGCCGAGGGATCGTCGCCCGGTTAGCCGCCGACCGCAAAGCCGCACTCGACGCCCTCGACGGCAGCGGCTGCGACCTGGCCTTCCTCAACACGACCATCACGGGCGCCGCCCATACCGACGGCTTCAAGCTGCTCGGCGAGATTCGGGCGGCGGCCCCGGAGATGCCCGTGGTCATGATGGCCGGCCCCGCGACCGGCGCCGAGTCCAGGCTCCACTGCGGGACCCAGACGGCCGTTCGCGCGATCCAGGCGGGCTGCCGCGATTTCCTGCTCAAGCCCTTGGACGGCCGGGCCGTGGAAAACCTGTTGGATACCCTGCTGCCCAATCGCCGGGTGGCGACCGCCGCGGCGGCCCAGGAAGCAGACCATCCGCTCTATCAGATCGTGGGCAAGTGCCCCAAGCTCGTCCAGACCATCATGCTGGCCGAGAGGATCGCCCCCACGTCGGTGCCGGTCCTGATCAGCGGTGAGAGCGGGACAGGCAAAGAGCTCATCTCGCTGCTCGTCCATTACAAAAGCCGACGGGCCTTGGGGCCGTTCGTGCGGGTCAACTGCGCCGCCCTGAGCGACAGCCTGCTGGAAAGCGAGCTGTTCGGCC
This sequence comes from Phycisphaerae bacterium, assembly GCA_026386805.1. Taxonomy (GTDB): domain Bacteria; phylum Planctomycetota; class Phycisphaerae; order Sedimentisphaerales; family Anaerobacaceae; genus PLanc-01. The sequence continues at coordinate 65,740 of JAPLMX010000171.1, forward strand.
ATGAGAAAGGCGCGTTCACCGGCGCCTACACGCAGCGGAAAGGCCGCTTCGAGATGGCCCACGGCGGGACGCTCCTGCTGGACGAGATCACCGAGACGCCGCCCAAGTTCCAGGCCAAGTTGCTCCGCATCACCGAGCAGCAGGAATTCGAGCGGGTCGGGGGCAACGAGAACGTCCGGGTGAACGTGCGTCTGATCAGCACGACGAACCGGGACCTGCTCCACGAGGTGCAGATGGGGCGGTTCCGCCAGGATCTGTACTACCGGCTTAGCGCCGCCCGGATCGTGCTGGCGCCCCTGCGGGACCGGCGCGACGATCTGCCGGAGTTGGTGTGGCACTTTGTGAACCTCTACGCGAAAGAGGCCCAGCGCCGCATCGAAGAGCTCGACCCCACGATGATGGAGATCTTCGCCAACTACACTTGGCCGGGCAACGTCCGCCAGTTGCGAAATGTCGTGCTGACCTCGCTGATCCTCGGCACGGGACCGGTGTTGTCCCTGGCCGACGTATCCTGGCTGTTCGACGAGCTGCAGCCGCTGCCGCAACACCGTGCCGATTTCGGATTGAACCAGACCAGCGGTCCTAATCCGCAATCCGAAATCCGCAATCCGCAATCCGAAATGGGTGTTGGCGGTATTTCGCTCGACGAGCTGGAGCGGCAGGCCATCCTGGAGACCCTGCGGCAGACCTCCGGCAACCAGACCAAGGCCGCCAAGGTCCTGGGCATCAGCGACCGCACGCTGCGGGAGAAGATGCGACGCTACCGCCAGCAGGAATGCCTGGAGCCGGTAGCCTAAAGCAAGCAAAAGGAGAAAGCCACACATGGCCGAGCAAGAGAACACCGAGAAAAGCAAGACTGCCGAGCCGTCGGCCACGAAGGCCGAAGGGCCGCTCACTAAGCTGCTGCCGTGGCTGATCCCAACCCTGGTGGTCCTCGTCTTTGCCGCCGGCGGTTTCCTCATCGGGCGATCGTTCGGGACGCGGGGCCAAGCCCAGAACGCCTCCGGCGCGGAGCCAGGCACTGCTGCGGCGGAACCGGCCCCGTCGAAGGAGCCCCCCCTGAAGGCCAATACGGGGGAGGGCTGGTATTACGATCTCGACCCCGTCGTCGTCAACCTGAACGAGCCGGGCGTGACCCGCTATGCTCGCGTCGGCCTGACCCTCGAAGTCGGCTCCACGATGGATGAGAAGGAGGGCCGGCCCTTCCTGGATCAGAAGAAGCCCCTGATGAAGCACTGGCTCACTCTGTTCCTGTCCAATCAGACGACCGAGGACACCCGCGGGGAGAAGAACCTGACGCGGATGGAGAGCCAAATTTGCGAGACGTTCAATAGCAACCTGTTCCCCTCGGCCAAGGGGCGAATCAACGGCATTCTGTTCCGGGAGTTTGCCATTCAGTAATGGCGTCATCGACCAACCATCTCGGCAGAGCGAAGATCGGCCAGCTTCTGGCGGCCATTGGCTCAAAGCACGCGCCGGATCCGTCGTCGCCCCAGGCGGCGTCTCATGATTGGCGCGATCCGCACTACTTCAACGCGGACCATCAGGGCCGGCTTACTCAAGCCCTGGGGCAGGTGGCCGCACGGATGGCGGAGATTCTCGCCCGCGCTCGCAACAGTGCCTTCGAGGTCTCTCTCAAGGCCCTGACACAACACTACGCCGGGGATTTCTGCCACCGCATGGAGCTCGATCGGGACTATTGTCTGACCTTCGCCCCGGACAAGGCCCCCCCTTGCGGCTTCGTCTCCATCTCGCCGCAAACCACGATCGCGTGGGTCACGTGGCTCCTGGGCGACGTGGACTCGGCCCGCGACCCAAACCAGGCGCTGTCCCCTCTGGAAGAATCGCTGCTGGGCGACCTGCTGACGTTGATGCTCGAAGCGTTTCTGGCCCCCTTGCGGGCACTGCACAACCTCCGGCCCGCCGGTCCGGTGTGCCAGGGCCAGCCCAACCTTCAGTACGAACTGACGGAAGAGATCGCCAGGATCGTCTTTCAAGTCAAGAGTGCGGACGCGGGCGCACCCAGCGAAATCGCTTTGGTACTGCCTTGCAGCCGGTTGGCTGCCCTGGCGGGTAAGACGGCGGCCGCCGCCCCGGCCAAGGTCGCGCCGCAAGAGCTTTCCCACGCCCTGATGGAGCACTTGCAGCAGGTGCCCGTAACAGTCAGGGTCACACTCACCTCGACCACGCTGACGTTCCAGGAAGTCCTGGATCTCGGCCCGGGCGACATCCTGCTGCTCGATAAGCCCGTGGACGGGCCGGCGGAGCTGATCCTCGACGGCCGCACCGTCTTTCGCGGCCGTCCGGCCCAGTCTCAGGGACAGTATGCGGTAGTGATTCTCGAATCCGAGACCGCCGGGCAACAGACAACGACGGCAAAAACATCGAAATGAGCCAACGAAAGGATATGAAGGGCCATGCCTGAAACAGCCAACGCTCCGACGCAAAACGAACCACAGGCTCAAGGCGAGCCGGCGGCTCAGACCGATGCCAAGACGCAGGTCCGCGAGGTCCAGTTCGCCGAGGCGCCGGCGGACACCGGCTCGGCCGGTGCCGGCCAGTTCGATATTCTCCTCGACATGAGCGTCCCCATTTCCGTGGTCTTGGGGCAGACCCAGATTCCGATCCGCCGGCTCCTGCAACTCGGCCCCGGCTCCGTGCTCAAGCTCGAAAAGCCGATCGAGGCCCCCGCCGACCTGTACCTGAAGGATTCCAAGTTCGCGGAGGTGGACGTGGTGGTCGTCGAGGATCGATTTGCCGTGCGGATCAAGAAAATCCTGGGAGCCGTGAACCCCTAGGGGCCTGTAATCCATGTGCCCGTGTGACGTAAGGACGTGAGAGGCAGTGTCATGCTGAACGAAGTGAAGCATCTGGCCCAGGAACGGAGACTCCGCCTGGCATCCAGGGAGACCTCCCATCTTTTGGCCGGATCCTTCGCTGCGCTCAGGATGACAAATACAACGGGTGGCCCTGAGGCATAAGAGGAGTTTAAACAGGAATCATGGCTTCGAACCGTGCAATGACCGCCAGTTTGCCCACCGCCCTTGCCGGCGATGACGGCGTCCTGAACACACCGTTCGCCTCGTATACGAATATCATCCTGGCGACCGGTCTGGTGACCATCCTGGCGACGTTGATCGTCCCCCTGCCGACGATCCTGCTCGATTTGCTCCTGGCGTGCAGCATTTCGCTGTCGATCGCGGTGCTCATCGTCACGCTGTCGTCCCGGGAGACGCTGGAGCTGTCCACATTTCCCTCCCTGCTGCTGTTCACCACGCTGTTTCGCCTGTCCCTGAACGTCGCCTCCACCCGTCTGATCCTCCTGCAGGGCGACGCGGGCCGGATCATCCAGACGTTCGGCAGCTTCGTCGCCGGCGGCAGCATCGTGGTCGGCTTGGTCATCTTCCTGATCCTCGTCATCATTCAGTTTGTCGTCATCACCAAAGGTGCCGAGCGTATCAGCGAGGTCTCCGCCCGGTTCACCCTCGACGCCATGCCCGGCAAACAGATGGCCATCGACGCCGACCTCAATGCCGGCGCGATCACGGAGTCCCAGGCCAACGAGCGCCGAGGCAAGATCGTCAAGGAGAGCGAGTTCTACGGCGCGATGGACGGTGCCAGCAAGTTCATCCGGGGCGACGCCAAGGCCAGCCTGATCATCACGGCGGTCAACCTCATCGGCGGCATCGCCATGGGCTATTCCCGCGGAATGGCCATCACCACGGCCATCAAGACCTACTCGATCCTGTCCATCGGCGACGGCCTGGTCAGCCAGATCCCGTCCGTGATCATCTCCGTCAGCTCGGGCTTTCTGGTCACGAAGATCTCTTCCAGTCACAGCGTCGGCCAGGACTTGTCCAGGCAGTTCCTCCGCTCGGGCACCCCACTGACGACCGCCGCGTGCATCGTGGCCGCCATGGCGCTGGTGCCGGGGATGCCAAAGGTGCAATTCCTGCTGCTGGCGGCCGGCACGGCCCTGCTCGGGAGAATGGCCACGAAGGCCGAGAAGATACCGCCCAAGCAACAGGCCGCCGCCCAGAAGAAGAAACCCGAGAAGGAACCCGTCGAGGACCTGCTCGACATGGACCGCGTTTCCGTCCACGTCGGCGTGCGGCTGATCACGATGGTGGATCCCCGCAAGAGCAATACAATTTTCGACCGCATCGGCGCCCTGCGCCGGCAATTCGCCCAGCAGATGGGGATCATCATCCCCCTGGTGCGGCTCCGAGACGACCTGAACATCGAGCCGAACTCCTACGAGATCCGGCTCTCCGAGGTCCCGGTGGCCAAAGGGTACCTGGAGCCGGAGATGTTCCTGGCGATGGACGCCGGGGCCGTCCAGGAGAAGGTGGACGGGATCAAGACGACCGAGCCGGTCTATGGTCTGCCGGCCCTGTGGATCCCGGCGGGCAAGAAAGAGGCCGCCGACCTGAACGGGTACACGGTCATCGACCCGGAATCCGTGTTCATCACGCATTTGTCGGAAACGCTCAAGCGACACGCCGACGAGATGCTCACCCGCGAGGACGTCCAGCTTTTGATCGACCGGCTGCGAAAGAACCAGCCTTCCCTGGTCGGCGAGGTCGTCGGCGCTGAGAGCGAGGTCTCCGTGGGCCTGCTGCAACGCGTGCTGCGGAACCTGCTCCGCAGCAATATTCCGATCCGCGAGCTGACGGCGATTCTCGAAGCCCTGGCGGAGAACGCCCCCAAGACCAAGAACGCGACGACGCTGACCGAAATGGTCCGCAAATCACTGAGCCGGACGATCACCGAGCAATACCGAGACACCGAGGGTAAGATCTGCGTGATCGCGTTCGATCCCGCCTTCGAGCATCAGTTGACCTCCTCGCTGCGCCAGGAGGGGGGCGAACTGGCCCTGAACGCTTCCGCCCAGACAGCGATGGAACTGAACCGGCGGGTCGCCGACGCGTGGAAGTCGGCCATGGACAAGGGCAAGGACAAGGCCGTGCTGCTGTGCGACGCCCGGCTGCGAGCGCCTCTGGCCCAGATGCTGTCGCGAACGCTGCCAATGCTGCCGGTGGTGGCGTATGACGAGATCGTCCTGGGGACTCAAGTCGAGCCCATCGAGACGATTGCAGCGACACCGGATGAAATGACGATAAGGAACGAGTGACCATGCTGCTGCCCATACGACCGATTGCGGTCAGCACCGCTGTTTTGTGCTTCTTTGCCCTCGGCATCGTCGGCTCGCTGGGCGGCCTGTCGCCCTACACGTGCTGCCAGCGGGCCGTGCTGGGAGCGATGATCACGTACGTCGTGACGGCCGGCGCCGTGCGCGCCATCAATGCGATCCTGACCCAGGCTATGATCGCCGACCGGATCCGGAAGGAGACTCCTGGTGACAGTAGAAGCTAAGGAAATCCCTGAGACCCGTCAGCAACAGACGGCCCGGGCCCCGGACAGTGCCGACCACCTGAAGGCCATGGCCACGCGGACGTACAACGGGCACAAGCACAACCGCATCGGCGACGAAGAGATCCTGCACCTGCTTCCGATGGTTCGTAAGATCGCCCGTCGGGCGGTCAGCTACCTCAAGCCGCCGCTATCGTTCGAGGATCTGGTGTCCGCCGGAACCGTGGGCCTGCTCAAGGCGGCCCGTGACTTCGACGCCTCCCACCAGGCCGAGTTCAAGACCTACGCCTACATCCGGATCAAAGGGGCCGTGCTGGATGAGCTTCGCAGGGCCTCTTTGCTGCCCTCCAGCCTGAACCGGCAGATCCGCACCGCCCAGGAGCTAAGCCGCCAGATCGCCGAGCGGACGGGCACGCCCCCCACCGACGAGGAACTGGCCAAGAAGCTCGAGATCTCCGTGAAGGAGGTGTACGAGTTGTTCGAAAGTGCCCGCGCCTCACGTTTTGTCTCCATCGACGCCATCAGCGAGGAGCAGCCGGCCCTAGGTGATCTTCTGCCGGCCACCCAAACCGACGGGCCGGACAGCCTCCTGGAAAAGGCCGAGCTGATCGAGGGCCTCACCAACGCTATCCAGGAGCTCGATGAAAGACGACAGCAGATCATCGTCCTGTATTACAGCGAACACCTGACAATGAAACAGATCGCGGAGGTGCTGGAAATCACCGAGAGCCGCGTCAGTCAGTTACACGCCAGCGCCCTTTTCAATCTATCTGCAAGATTGGAGCAGTGGAAAGATGGCCGATAGCGACTTCAACACCATCAAGCCCGTGGAGAACCTTCACAATGTCGCGGCTTTGACGCCCACGGGGCAACATCAGCAGCGTAAACGCCGGCAGAATCCTCCCCGCCAGGGCCAGGTGCCCCGGGAGGGTCAGGCGGATGAGACACAAGAACAACAAACGCCGGGGCGCGACGGCGACTCGCATACAATTGACTATTGCGCTTGACGCGAGCCGGTCTTGCGAGAAAAATCGCCGGAGGTGAAAGAACAAAGATGTTCAAGACCGCACGACACATTCTCAAGGCCGACCAGGTGGCTTTCGACGGCCCGCTCCATTTGAGCCTCGACCCGGCTGGGCGACCCCATAGCACCGACCCGCAGTGCGACTCGGCCGGTCCGAATGCACGGGTCACACAAAACCACCCCCAGTACGCCATCATCGAAGTCACATGTGCTTGTGGCAAAACGACTTACATACGTTGCGACTACGCCGCCGCGAACCCAGCGCCCGTGGCCCAGTCCGCGGCACAGGCGTGAAGCCACGTAGCTGATTCTGGAGAACAGATATGATTACGACAGGAAAACTCGTGGCGTTGTCCCTTGCGGCGCTGCTGGCACTGACCCTCGGCGGCTGTGCCACGGCCCCACCCGAGGCCAAGACCGACACCGTCACCGCCGGCGCCGAGCAGGGCGAGGTCACGGCGAAACGCTTCCAGGATACGCCACTCGAAGGCCGGACCGCCGCGCAGTCGGCCATGGAGCTATCGGAGAAGTACGCCACACTGTCCGACCAGAGCTCGAAACTGCGGCAAGAGAACCAGCGGCTCACGGCTGACAACGAGACCCTCCGGCAGCAAGTTGGCTCGCTCGAAACGAAACTCAAGCAGACCCAGAAGGAACTCGGGGAGGCCAACGACCTGCTGATCGAAATGCTCACCGAGCTGAACAACTGGAAGAGCAATATCCTCGGCTTCCGCGGCGAGATGCGTCAGGCCGCCCAGGCCCAGCTTGAGGCACTGCTCAAGGTCCTGGAGATCCTTGGGGGTCAGACCGAGGCGGGGGCTCTCGCGCAGAAACACGCCACGACGCTGAACCCCGCGACCAACGACGTGGCACAGGCCGCTGCGCCCGCAACACCAGTGAGGGGAGAGCCCAATGGAGCGAAGTAGGTCCCGTCTCGAACGCGGCAAGACGACGCCGGCCCGTCACGCCACTTGGGGCCCGCAACGGTGGCTCGCCAGGCTGGGCTTACCGGCGATGTTGGCACTGCTGGCGGCCTGTAGCTGCGAATCCCAGCAGGACGACGCCATGGCCAACGCTTATTACTTGAGTCCCAACAAAGACTTACGCAGACTTGGTCGCATAGCCCTCGTCGAGATGGACGCTGCCTCCAGCTCCCCCGAGATCGCCGCCGCCGTCACCGACTCGCTGTTTTTGGAGACCCAAAAGAAACAGGTCTTTGGTGTGATGGTAGTCCGCCGGGACGATCCGATGTGGCAGAGCCTCCAGGAGAACCTCGACTCGCTGCAGGCACTGCGTCAACTGGTGGCTGTTCGCGAAGCCCTCAACTGCAACGGCCTGCTCGTCGGAACGGTGACCCGCTACCAGCCCTATCCGCACATGGTCCTCGGCCTGCGTCTGAAGCTGCTCGATTTGACCGACGGCCAGCTCCTCTGGGGCATGGAGCAGGTCTGGGATAGCGCCGACCGGAGTATTCAAAAGCGAATCAAAACGTATCTCAAGGACCAGCGGCGCTCCGAGCAGTCCGGGCTCCACGAGGAGTTGGTGGTGGTAAGTCCTCTAACCTTCTGTAAATTCGTGGCTTATGAAGTGGCCGGGACATTCGAGCGGGCCAAGACACAATGACCGGCGAGCGCGGCATCCTGAAAAAGATCGCTGATAGTAGTATCGAAAACGCAATTTTCCGTGGTGGGGCCTAAAGACTTGGCAGAACCTTACGAGAACTAAGGTAGGCAAACGGAATTTTAAGGGATCGTCCGATGATTGACAATGTCCAGAACAACCAAGTCGCACACGCCATCGGCAAGACCGCCCTGCCCCATCCCGATCCAACGAATACACCTGCGGCCGACGGATCGGACGCTACGCTCCAGATCAGTTTCGCCGACTTGATTAACCAGGCGATTCAGGTGCCCCAGACGGAGACAAATGCCGTCCCGAGAGCACGGGAGCTCCTCCAGTCCGGCCAACTTACGAGTCCCGAGAACATCCGATCCGCCGCCGCAAATATCGTAACCTACGGCATCTAAAGACTTTACAGACATTGAGGATTGAGCCGGGGCCCGCCAGGGATGGCGAAAGGGCCCCATGTTTCTGCGCTGGCGGGCGGTCAGACGTAGCAATCGAGCGTGGCACCGATGGGCAATCGACCCAGGTCCGGGCCGCTCGCATGACCCCGTCGGATCTCAGGCGCGGCATCGCCATACTGCCGGATGCGGACTTGGACATGGATAGGCTCTTCGGGCTGGACGCCACAGGCACTCGACTCACAGGACCGGTGTGGCACAGGGGTCGAATCTAAACCCTTGAAATCAAAAGTGTTGCAGCCGATCAATTTCATCACTGGCGTCCCAAATTGCCTCTATGATAGCACAATGGCCCGGCCCGATCAAGGCAAATCCCATCTTCTAACGTGCAAACCGCCGCCCGGGCCGTCACGAGCATATTTCCTGCCCCGCCAAGCTGGTGATTATAGGTCATCGCCTTGCGGCCGGCAAACCCGAACAGCAAGCGTCCTAACGCTTTTCTCGCCGCCTCGCCGATATCACGAACGCCAAGGTATCGCAGGCTGACTGACGTAAAGGTGATCGGATGCACATCATCGCTCAATGCCCACGCTGCGGCTACCGCTGGTGGCTGGAGGCCGCCGCAGCGGACCGCCGCGCCCGCTGTCGCAAGTGCTCCCTGCTGCTCAAAGTCCCCAACCTGACCGAGGTCCCTGACGCAACAGATGTTATAAACCAAGCCAGGAGTGAACTTTACGTAGACGACAGCGGAAAGGTATTCGGCTAAAGAGCCGTCGCACGACGCTCGATGAATCCCTATGCAGGGCCTGTTCCCATCTCAGCCACGGACGGGACACGCCTTCGCGTATCACCCAGACTTGCTCACCGCCTGCCATCATTCGCGGCGTTCACCTGGCGCGATCGAGGGGCCGGACACTGACTTCTTTGAACCAGACTATATCACCGGGATCGTGATTCTGCAGCCCGACGTAGCCGTGCGTCGGGCGTTTTATCTCCCGGATCGGCTCGGTCCAGGTCTTGCGAGGCGGATTGTCCGCCGCCGCTGGATCGAAGGAGCTGAGGCGCTTGCCATCGACGTCTACCGTGATACGCTCGCCGTCGAGGGTAATGACCATCGTCCGCCAATCTGACTGCGGTTTCTCGGATACCGGGGCGGCCTGGGCCAACGAATAGATTGCCCCCGTTCGGTGCAGCGGGTCGGTTGCGTCGAGGATCTGCACTTCATAACCGTGGTGCACCGGATACCAACCGCCGAGATGCTTTTCGGACGCTTCCTTGAGCTTCTCGATCATGGCCGGGGCCAGCTTGCCCTTCGCATCGCGATGCACCTCGGGCGATTTCTCGCCAACCTTCGCGAGCACGCCGTCGTCGATCCGCACGAAGACGCCCGCATTCGACGTCGCCTTCTCGCACCGGTAGACGACGCGGATCTGGCAGTCGCCGAACTTCTGGGGCTGGTACAGCAGCAATCCCATGCCGCGATCGTCGGGTTCGGTGCGAAGTGCCCCGCCGTCCACGGCAAATCCGCCCCACCCCACCTGCCCCCACGCCGCATCGATCTTGCCCTCGGTGACGAGCGGCAGCGTACGCCATTGGGTGCCGGCTGGAAACACACCCTCCGCCGCCCATACGAAGGTCGTCGGGATACACAACAGGGCCGGGACGATAAGTGACGACCACGATTTGCGTAAAGGATGGGAACTGGCTTTGATGCTCTTTCTCATGTTGCATTCCACTATTACGACCGAGTATCACTAGGGAAGCCACCATCGGCCCGGGTACCGGGTGCCATGTCTACGCTGGCGTAGACATGCTTACCTGCACGTGACGGTCTCGCGCCATTGGGGCCGCCCTACATGCACTTGGCAAGATCGTCTCAGAATCAACGATCCTATTGTAGGAGCAGGCCGCCGGGAATGCAAATGGAAATCGTGCTGATCCCGCAGGGTCGCGACCTTTTCAGCGAGTGATTGACGACCCCTTATTGGGAGCTTACCATTGTCGCTGCAGAACTGGAAACGACAGATGGACGTGAAGGGGATGCCCGTGGCTGACTGCGACTCGCGCTGCGGCGCGATCATGCTGAAGCTGCCGCAATGGCTGTGCGCGATTGCGCAGCGAGAAGATCGTGCGCTTGTATCCGTAGAGTCCAGGACGCGATTTGCGATCGAGCTGGCGAGGCAAAACGTGGAGCACCGGACGGGCGGACCTTTCGGGGCGGCGGTGTTCGAGGCCGCCAGCGGACGGGTGGTCGGCGTGGGCGTCAATCTGGTCGAGGCGTCGAACTGCTCGCTGGCGCACGCAGAGATGATCGCCATCGCCCTGGCGCAACGGGCGGTGGGACGGTATGACCTGTCCGCGGCCGGCGGCGTGTATGAGCTGGCGACGAGCACGGAGCCCTGCGCGATGTGCCTGGGGGCGATCCCGTGGTCGGGGGTCCGACGAGTCGTATGCGGGGCCCGCGGCGAGGACGCCGCCGCGATTGGGTTCGACGAAGGGGCCAAGCCGGCGGACTGGGTCGGCGCGCTGCGCCAACGCGGGATCGAGGTGGTCCGCGACGTGCTGCGGGACGAGGCACAGGCGGTGCTGCAACAATACGCCAAGGCCGGCGGACTCATTTACAATGCGGGACCTCGGCCGTGAGCCGCCCTTGTCTGTAGTGACGCCGTGAGGTGTTTCTATGGAAGTGCGAAGTGTGAGGGTTGATTGTTGATTCACAAATCAAAAATCACACGTCAACAATCTCACTGACCGCGCCCTCTGGAGCAAACGATCGGGAGGCGGTCACTCGACGTCGGTCGCGGGGACGATGGGCTCCCACTCGACCTTGGCAGAGCCGAGGAGGGTGCCGGTCGCATAGGCCACGTCGACGAGCGAGATCTGGTAATTGGCGAGGGCGGCGATTTCACTGCTTTGGGCGTTGGCGAACCGGATCTGAGCGTCGAGCACGTCCGTGCTGGTGCGGAGGCCCTGGTCGAACTGGCGCTGCTCGGCTTCAAAGAGCCGGCCGTTGAGAATGGAAGTCTGGCGGGCAGCGAGAATCTGCTGCCAGTTGGCCTCGACCTGATCGACGGCGTTGAGGACCTCCTGCCGGATCAGGTCCTCGCGATTGGCCCGCGTGGCGAGCCGCTGGCGGCGCGTGTAGAGGGACTGGCGCAGCCGGTTCTTGGCCGCCTCGTTGCCGAGGGGAATGGTCACCTGTAAGCCCACGCGATGGTTTGTGTAATCGCTGCCGACCAACATGTCGAATGACTCGTTGCGGCTTTCTCCGGTGCTGTTGATGTTGTAGGTATAGTCGAGGCTGACCAGAGGCAACGTCTGGTTGCGCGCGTAGTCGATCGCGCTGGCATCTTGCAGCAGTTGCAGTTGCAGCTCCAGCAGCTCCATGCGGTTCTCGATGGCCATACTGACCAATCGCGGGCGCTCCAGTTGGTAGCGGACCGGGTCCGGCTCCGTCGTCGGAATCACGATGGTGGGCGTCTGCATGTCCAGACCGGCCTTGTGGACGACGCGTTTGAGCTCGCGCTCGCGATCGCGGAGGCTGTTCTCCGCCACGATGATGGCTTGAAGCTGGTCGGCCACCCCGGCCTCCGCCCGAATGATCTCGACCTGGGACCGCTGGCCCGCCTCGACCAGGCGCCGCGCGCGGTCGAGCTGCGCCTGTGCCAAATTGTACTGCTGCTGCCGGACTTGGAGCTCTCTGCGGGCGGCATAGAGACGCCAATAGACGCGGTCCATCGCGGCCAGGACGTTGATGACTTCGAGTTTCGTGCGCGTGTCGGTGATGTCGCGGTTGTATGCGGCGACGCGGATAGAGTACGTGTTGACCCACTGACCCGCATTGCGCAGGAGCGGTTGGCTCAGGGAGACGGTCGCTGTATTCTCGAAGGACGGATTGAAAGGAGCGCTCGTGTACATAATCTCGGTCCTCGCATCCGCGAGATCAAAGGTGACTGTGCCGCCGGTACGAAGCGGCACCCGGACGCCGAGATCCTCCGCGAGGCGGTCGGTCTGACTTGACTGGACGATGGGTAACAGAGTGGTGGTCCCGGGGATCGGAACGGCCCCTCCCCGGGGCAGGTCACTCTGGATGTAGTTGGCACTGGCAAAGAAGGAGGACTCGAATTTGGCCTCTTCCGCACTGAGCTGGGCACCGGCGATGGCCGGGCTGATCAGGGCGGTCTTGAGCTGAAGGTTGTTCTCCAGAGCTAAGGCCCGGGACTCGGGCAGGGACAGCTCGACCTTCTCCGGCGGCCGGTTGGGCTCGGGCGGGGCCTCGTTGGGCTCGGCCTTCTTGAACTCCAGCGGCTCGATCTCGTGCACCTGCTGCGGCGCGACGCCCAGCTCGTGCAATCCGTAGCGCTGCGAATGCGTCCGACAGCCCGCCAGCACAAGGATAAGGGATAGTGTCGCGGCGGTCCACGCCAGTGCCAAACCTAAACGTCTATTCATGCCTGAGAGCCTCAATAGGGTCCAACCGGGCCGCTTTGATGGCCGGGACCATGCCAAAGCAAATGCCCACGACCCCGGCAAAACCGAAGGAAATACCGATCGCCCACAGCGGGATATGCGCCATGTCCAGCTTCGCCCGCGGAATATTGGCGATGGCCATCGTCAATAATTGGCCAAAGCCGACGCCGACGAGTCCGCCGAAGAAACACAAGGTAATGGATTCGATCAGGAATTGCGTCATGATCGCCGAGCGTCGGGCGCCGACGGCTTTGCGCAGACCGATCTCGCGGGTGCGCTCCGAGACGGAGACGAGCATGATGTTCATAATGCCGACGCCGCCGACGAGCAGGGAGATGCCGACGATGCCGCCGGCGACCATGGTGACGACCACGGCGATCTTGTTGAAGCTGTCGAGGGCGTTCTGCAGCGACTCGACGCGAAAGGTGTCGGGCTGTCCCGGCCGGATATTGCGCGTGCGCCGCAGGAAGAACTTCAGCTCCGCCTGCGCGTCCTCCAGCGTTTCGGCGGACTTGCCGGAGGCCACGGCGTACATCCAGGGCTCGCCCAGTTTCTTGAGCGTCTTGAACGGCACGAAGACCTCGTACCGTTCCTGGCTGCTGTCACCGATGATCATTTGCGGGCGAGGCTCAATGACGCCGACCACGCGAAAGGCGGTGGAGGCGATGCGAATCGTCTCGCCGATGCAGTCCCGATCCATGTGCAGCTTGTCCCGCAGCTTGGGCTCGATCAGGCAGACTTGGCGAACTTGCTCATCATCGATGGGTGAGAACACGCGGCCGAGCACCACGGGCCGATGTTCGATCTGATGGTAGGCCGGCTCGATCCCGGTGATATTGACGTTGTCCACCGCTTGCTCGGCGCATCGAACGGTGCGTCGCCCGACGCCGCCGATGCGGCTGACGACCGCCACGGACGGGCAATGCTCCAGCACGTTGTCGAACTGCTCCGGCCGAAACCGGATTTGCCACCAGGTGGCGTGCCGTAAAGGCCCGCGCTGCGGAGTTTGCGGCGAGAGAAAGATCTCATTGGTCCCAAACGTCTCGACCTGGCTGAGAATCTTGGCTTTGAGGCCGGTCAGGCCAGCGATCACGGCCGTGACGGAGGCAACGCCGATCACGATGCCGAGAGTCGTCAAGACGGAACGGGTCTTATTGGCCCAGATTTGCGTGAGCGCCAGATAGATGCTCTGATAGAACAGCCGAAAGAAGGCCAGAGGCAAGGCAAGCACGGCTTTCATTTGGTCACCTTTCCGAGTTCGGCGATCAAGTCACCCCGCCGGGCCTGGTCCACTGCGGCCGGCAAGTCGCTGTTGATGCAGCCGTCCTTCATGCGGATGATCCGCTTGGCGTGGCGGGCCACGCTCTCCTCATGGGTGACCAGGATGATCGTCTGCCCTTCCGCGTGGAGCTGATCGAACAGGGCGAGGATGTCCTCGCTGGTCTTGCTGTCGAGGTTGCCGGTCGGCTCGTCGGCCAGCAGAATGCTGGGATGGCAGATCAAGGCGCGGGCGATGGCGACCCGCTGCTTCTCACCGCCGGAGAGCTGGTTCGGGCGGTGCTTGATCCGATCGCTCAGGCCCACGCGCCGGAGCATCTGGGTGGCCCGCTTGCGCCGCGACCACCAGCCGTCCCGCGAATAAATCAGGGGCATTTCCACGTTCCTGAGGGCACTGGAGCGGCTGAGCAGCTCGAAAGACTGGAACACAAAGCCGATCCGCTCGTTGCGGACGCGGGCCAGGGCGGCATCGCTCATGCCGGTGGTGTTCTCGCCGTCCAGCTCGTAGCAGCCGCTGGAGACGCGGTCGAGGCAGCCCAGCACGTTCATCAGCGTGCTCTTGCCGGAGCCCGTGGGTCCCATGATCGCCACGTACTCGTTCTCGCGCAGCTCCAGATCGACGCCGTCGAGCGCGTGAATGCGCTCGACGCCGACCTTATAGACGCGCGTCACGCTCTCCAGTCGAATGACAACTCTATCGGGCTGCATTGGCATCGTTGACATCGTGTGAACTTTTGGCGCCGCTGGCACCGGTCTTCTTGGCTTTGTCCTCGGCGTTAGCCTCTCGCTCATCTTTGGCGGACTGATCATGCTTGAGCTTCTCCAACTCCTTGTACGGCCCCATGATGATCCTCTCCCCCTTTTCGACGCCGGCCGCGAGGATCGTATGAGTCAGGTTGCTCTCTCCGATCTTGACCGGCGTGATGACCGCCTTGCCATCGAGGTAGCGAAAGACCACCGTCGCAAAGGTCTTGGACTTGTCCACGCAGGGGGAGCCGTCTCGGATATCGAGGGGCAAGCTGTCGATCTCCCGCGTCATGACCGCCTGTGACGGCACGGCCAGCACGTTGCTGTACTTGTGCGTCTCGATGTCCACGTTCGCCGTCAAGCCGGAGTAGAGCCGCTGGTCGCTTTCCAGCAGGATCTCGGTCTTATAATACTTGGTCCCCTGCCGCGACAGGTCGGTGGATAATGCGATGGTGTAGACCGTCCCCGTGAACTCGCGGTTCGGGTAGGCGTCGATGAACACCTTCGCCTTCTGCCCCACTTCCAGCTTGCCCACGTCCGCCTCATCCACCTGGGCCACGGCGAGCATCTGGGACAGGTCACCCACCTCCAGGATCTTGGTGCCGGGGTTGTTCATCATGCCCGTGACCACCATTTCGCCCACCTTCGCGTTAATCCGCGTGATGACGCCGTCGAGGGGCGAGACGATGGTCGTGTAGCCGAGGGTCTCCTTCGCCTGGTCGATCTGGGCGTCGGCGGCAGCGAGGTTGTGCTCCAGGACGTTGAGGTTCAGCTCCGCCGCCTCGAGGCTGAGCTTGGCCGCTCGGTACTGGGCCTCCAGCTCATCGAGTTTCAGTTGAGCCTGATCGAACTCGGATTGGCTGATGTCCTTCGTGGCCAAGAGTTTCTTCTGGCGCTCGAGATCCGTCTTCGCCTGCTCGAGCGTGGCGGCGGTGCCGATGAGACCGGCCTTCTGGCCGGCGATTCGCGCCTTCTCCGACTCGATCCCAGCGGCCTGGGCGGCCCGGCGGGCCTGGGCCCCAAGCAATTGGCTCTCCAGGTCCTTGGAATCGAGCCGCACGAGCACTGACGGCGGGACTGGCGGACTGGCGTTCGGATCGCCCTTGGTGACCCGCTCGCCCACCTTGAACGGCAGCGACACGACGCGGCCCGAGACCTTGGCACTGATCTCCACCCGGCTCTTGGGCTCCAGCTCCGCCGGGGCACTGACGAACTCCAGCAGCTCGCCCGGCTGGACCTCCTCGACCCGGACAATCGTGGCTTTCTTGGCCGCAGCCATACGTTTCTTCACCACAAAACCAGCGGCGGCGCCTACGACCCCGATGATCAAAACGAAGATGACCAGTACGCGTAGTTTTCTCACTCTCACGCCCTTCCGAAGCAGAGACACTCACCTTCACACAGACATCACCTGCATTATATATCCTATAGACGCACGTGACGAGGATTCATTGCCTGGGTTCACCTGGATATTCTGCGTCTTGGCACCGGGCGCCGTTCACCGCCGTGGATTCTCCACACCCGTCTGCCCGCGCGTGCACCGACGGCCCCGATCGTGTGGACGGCGTACAGGGTCAACGCCCGGAGACCCCACCTACTGTGCCGTCCTTGTGTTACCGTCTTGTTACGGTTTTGTCCTTTCTTGGCGATAAGGTTGTGGCCAGAAAGACTACGCAGGAGACGGTCAGGCCGGTCAGATCGCTGAGATAATCGCCGATGTCGGCGGTGCGATTGACGAGAGGCTGAGTGATTTCATCCAAAGCGCCAAGCAAGGCCAGGGCCGCCAGCCCCAGCAGCAGCAACGCCGGGCGCACCGGCCTCTGGAGCGAAAGGAGAAAGGACCCGGCAATCAAGCCGTAGGCCACGATGTGCTCGACCTTGTCCGGGGCAACGTCTTGCAGCACACGCGGGATGGCCGGGCCGGGGATATGAGTAAGCCCAAGCACGCACCCGGTAACCAATAGGGTCAGCAGCACCCACCGCGGCCGAAAACGGGATTTCCAGGTCCCTTCCGTCATTCGGCATATTCTACGCTGTCTCCTGGGTCGTGTACACGGGGAAAGGTTCGCCTCAATGACGGACATGGTCTTCGCCAACAACGCCGTCTATTGTCCGGGATCAACCGCGCTCGACGCCTCCGGCGCCGAGGCGCACCGGCTCAGCGCCAATTTCGTATCAGGCCGATGGGCGGGCGTAAGCTTGGGGGGGAATCGTTTCGTGGAGGGCGGCGCTCTCGCGGAGGCGTTCGTCGCGCCGGCCGGGCACGACTACCGACGGAAACCGGATTCGGTCCTGGTCGGCCGTGCCGATCCGAGCCTGGTGCCCCCACGGGACTTCACCGGCACGGTCCGGCCGCCGCCTTGCGACGTGGGCGCTGACGAAGAACGGTAGGATGTGCCGCGCACCGCCTGCCGCTCAGAACTTCAAACCGTTCTTCGCCCCGAGCAGATACTGTCCCAAGAGCACGTGCCCGCGCCGGTCCACCTTCTTCGGGGCCTTCGGCTTCATCCAGAGTCGATAGCAGCTCACCGGCTGCTCCTGTAACGGACCGGGCTTGGTCTTTATGCAATTCATCATTACCCTCTCTTCTACCTACACAATGCGCTCCCAGGGGAAAGCCGTCTCAGCTTGGCACCAATTCCAGCGTCCGCCGCTCCAGCCACGGTCCGCTCCCCACTTCCCGCTCGGCCCGGCGGTAGTTGTCCCAAATGTGGCGTGCGTACAGCGGGACCTCGAAATACGGTGTCTGGGTGTTGACGATGGGGGCTTCCACCATCTCGTGAATCTCGTCCAGCCGCTCGCGCATCCCCCGCAACATGCGGGTAAGCTGCTCGTCGTGCAGGTCCAAGGCTTCCGTCGCCTCCTGGTAGCGGATCTGGCGGACCCCTGTGCGGGCCTGCTGCGCCACCCAATCGCACAGCCGCCTTTGTTCCTCCGTGAGATCGAAGCGGAATTGATTCATGGGACCGTATTCCATAGTCTGCATCTCCACTATGACGCGCCGCTGAGACTCATTGGACATGACTTCCTCATCGACAAAACCCGTGGCGACCTTAAGCAGACGCGCAAAAAAGTGCAGGGAGATCGCCGGCCAAGACGACCAGGCCGGAAATGGGTGCGCGCGGAAGCTCGGAAGACGGCGTTTATCCGCCGAAGCTGGTGCCCACGGCGCGGGCCGCCTGGACCAGCGGGTGACTCCGGGAAACGGTCTTGATCCGCCCCGCCACCCGGCCCAAGGGGATGCTGGAGAAGCGGCCGTCTTTCAGCACAACCAGGTGGTTCCGGCAGCCCTTCAGCAGCAGCTCGATGGCCGTATGGCCGAAGTTGGTCGCCAGTATCCGGTCGTAGGGAGTGGGGGTGCCGCCCCGCTGGACGTGGCCGAGAATCACCGCCCGGCACTCCAGGCCGGTCTCGTCGGTGATTTGGTCGGCCAGCCGGGGGCCGATGCCACCCAGCCGGATGGGGTCGGGACTGCCCGCGATTCGCTTGCTGACGACCATTTGCCCATCTTTCGCGCGGGCCCCCTCCGCCACCACGATAATGCTGAACCGCTTGCCCCGGCGCGAACGTTCCAGGACGTACGCGCCGATCTGGCCCAGATCGTAGGGAATCTCCGGAATGAGAATAACGTCCGCCCCGCCGGCAACTCCGGCGTGCAGGGCGATCCACCCGGCGTACCGGCCCATCACCTCCACAATCATCACCCGATGGTGCGAGCTGGCGGTCGTGTGGACCTTGTCGATCGCCTCGGTCGCCGTCGTGACGGCCGTGTCGAACCCAAACGTGACATCGGTCCCATACAGGTCGTTGTCGATCGTCTTGGGCACGCCCATGAGGGTAAGGCCCTTCTTGGCGAACTGGGCCGCCATGGCCATCGTGCCGTCGCCTCCGATGCAGATGAGAGCGTCGATCTTCCGTTCTGCGAGCACGCGGAGGCAGTCGCTCGAAACGTCCGTGTACTGGATCTGCGCGCCGCTCTGGACCGCGAACCGGAACGGATTGGCGACGTTGCTCGTGCCCAGGATCGTGCCGCCGACGGTCAGGATGTTGCTGACGTCGTTGAAGTTCAGGCGATCCATCCGGTTCTCGATCAGGCCCAGGTACCCATCCTGGACGCCCCAGACCTCCAGTCCGTGTTTGTTGATGGCGGTCTTGACCACGGCCCGGATCACGGCGTTCAATCCCGGGCAGTCCCCCCCGCCCGTCATCACGGCAATCGTTCGAATTCGTTTCGCAGTCATCGGCGCTCTTCTCCTGGCCCGTCACCATCTCAATCGTTTGGGCTTCACGCGGAGAGTCTCTGGGATATCGTGGCAGGTGTCAAGTTTGAAGTTTCAAGAACGCGTCTGACTCCTGACTTCAAACTTCTCCCTTCTCACTTCACACTTCTCACTACCTTGCGTGGACATCCGGCCCGGCGCGTGATATCCTGCGCCGCGTATGAACGAAGCAAGCGAACGCCCATTGAGGAGTTGACCGTCATGCCAAGGACAAAGATCGTTGCGACGTTGGGACCGGCCAGCAACAGCTACACCGTGCTGCGCAAGATGATCTGTGCCGGGCTGGACGTAGTCCGGCTGAATTTCTCGCACGGCACGCACGAGCAGCACGCGGAACTAGTAGACCTCGTGCGGCAAATCAACAAGAAGTACCGGCGCCACATCCGGATCATGCAGGACCTCGAAGGCTTTCGCATCCGGATTGGGCATTTCGACGGCGAGAAGACCAGGGTCCTGACGAACCGGTCCACCGTCTGGCTGACGAACGACAGGCAGGCCCAAGGCCCCAAGACCATCCCCTTCGACTACGTGGGGGACCTGCAACGGATCAGACCCGGCCAGATGATCTACATCGATGATGGGAACCTCGCCCTGCGCGCCGAGGACGTCCGCGCCAGCAGCATCCGGGCGACCGTGATCGAAGGCGGTATCCTCAAGGAGCGAAAGGGCATCAACATGCCCGGGGCCAATCTGACGTTCCAGGCAATGACGGAGAAGGACAAGCAGGACATCCAGTTCGGGCTGCAACACAAGGTCGATTATATGGCCTTGTCCTTCGTGAGGGATGCGGCCGATGTCCGCGCGGCGGCCGAGATCGTCAAACCGAGCTTGCCCCGCTGCCGGATGGTGGCGAAAGTGGAGAGCCGCCAGGCCATTCGAAACATCGACGAGATCATCGCCGCCGCGGACGGCATCATGATCGCCCGGGGCGATATGGGCGTCGCGATTCCCATCTATGAAGTCCCCATCGTGCAGAAGAAGATCATCCGAAGATGCAACGCCGCGAGCAAGTTCGTCATCACGGCTACGCAGATGCTCGAGCACATGACGGAAAGCACCCGTCCCACCCGTGCCGAGGTCACCGACGTGGCCAATGCGATCATTGACGGCACGGATTTCGTCATGCTTTCGGCGGAGACCGCCGCCGGAAAATACCCCTACGAATCGGTCCGCATGATGAACGACATCATCAAGTTCACCGAGAAATCGTTGCCGGGACTGGAGATCGGTCCGGCTTCCCGG
The DNA here is from genome assembly GCA_026386805.1 of Phycisphaerae bacterium. Lineage (GTDB taxonomy): Bacteria > Planctomycetota > Phycisphaerae > Sedimentisphaerales > Anaerobacaceae > PLanc-01. The sequence continues at coordinate 86,178 of JAPLMX010000171.1, forward strand.
AGAGAATAGGACGGTGCGGTGATCGAACGAAAGGGGCAAGAGCCTGGTCCCACTGTGGTGCGGCGGGCCGGTGGGTGCGACATGGACTCCCTGCTGACCATCGAGCAACAGTGTTTCAACGTCTATTACTATGACTACTACACGCTCGACCGCCGCGACTTCGAATTCTACCTCCAGGACACCGATAGCTTCTTCTTGGTGGCGGCTCGAGGAAGCCAGGTCGTCGGCTATATTCTCGGACCGGTCGATCCCTGGCGAGATCCGCCCCGTGCGCATATCGACAGCATCGGCGTGCTGCCGGAGGACCAGAACAAGGGCGTTGGCAGCCGCCTGCTTACATCCTTCGCCGGGGAGGCCCGCCAGCAAGGCTGTACGCGGGTGACGCTCGAAGTGGCCACCGCCAACGAAGTCGGACTGACCTTCTTCGCGAAACACGGTTTCCGCAAAACCCGCCGGCGGCCCGACTACTACGGCAACGGCCTTCCCGGCCTGTTCATGGTCCTGGAACTGCGGTAGCACCCCCATTATCGGTCCTCCCTCTCTCGCTCCCCGGCAAGAGCGGGAAATCAGGGGCCTTGCCCTTGTTTTTCCTTGGGGATTCGGGTATAATAGACGATAGGCAGGAATTGTGAGCGAGTAGGGTATGGGTTTGGACCAGGTGGTGATGGAATGATGACCAAATCGTCTTTCCGGCAAGGAAGAGCGATCTGTTTGCTCGTCCTTGTGCTGGCGATGCTTTGCCAAGGCCAGCCGGGCCAGGTAGTCGGTTGGGGTACATCCCTCGGCGGCCAGTACGAGCCCAAACCGGGCGATGAGTACATGGCCATCTGTGCCGGCGGCTACCACAGCCTGGCCCTGACGGCCGCCGGAGCAATCGTCGCCTGGGGGGAAAACACCGGCGGGCAGTGCAACGTGCCGCTCGGCCGTGACTTCGTCGCCATCGCGGCGGGGCTCTACCACAATCTGGCGCTGAGGGTTGACGGCACCGTCGTCGCCTGGGGCGATAACTCGCGCGGGCAATGCCACGTCCCGCCGCGGACCAAATTCCTCGCCGTGGCCGCCGGAACCTGGCACAGCCTGGGCATCCGGCTCGACGGCACGCTCGTGGCCTGGGGCTGGAACGAGCAGGGGCAGTGCGACGTGCCGCCCGGCAACGATTATACCGATGTTTCCGGAGGCTATTACCATAGTTTGGCGCTCAAGGTGGACCGGTCCCTCGTCGCGTGGGGCGCCAACGGCGACGGCCAATGCAACGTCCCGGCCGGCACCGATTTCGTCCACATTGCGGCCGGCTCGCTGCACAGCATCGCCCTGAGGGCCGACGGCCCGGTCGTCGCCTGGGGCCGCAGCAACGAGGGCCAGTGCAAAGTGCCGGCGGGCAGCGATTTCGTCGCCATCTCCACGGGGTCGTTCCATAGCCTGGCCCTGCAAGCCGACGGCCACGTCGAGGCCTGGGGCCAGAACGAATACGCCCAGTGCGACACCCCGGCGGTGGACAATTTCGTCATGATCGCGGCGGGCGGATTTCACAGCTTAGCCATTCGAGACAACCGGCCGCATCCCCCGATTCTGAATCGAGTCAAAGTCCCCGCGACCAAGCCGGCAACGGACAAGAATGCAAAGAAGGACGTCAGTGCAAGCCCTTCGGCGTCGGACACGGGCCGGATCGAGCGCCCGACCACTCCGACGAGTGTGCGGGATACGGATGCAAGCCTGACGAGTTCGCCAAAACGCGAGCAGACACCGGTTGCTCCGCCTCGTCCCATCAAAGTGCCGGAGACGAATCAGCCGAAGGATAAGGATGCAACGGTCAAGCAGACGAATCCTCCGGAGACCCAGCAGAAACAGATTGCCAAGCCTCGTCCCACGATAGTGCCGGAAGCGAACCAGCCAAAGGACAGGGATGCGACGGTCAAGCAGCCGAGTTCTCCGAGACCCGAGCAAGCGCAGGTGGCCGAGCCTCGCCAGATCCAGGCGCCGGGGACAGGCACGACAGACGCCAAGAAGACAGGCACGAGCCGTCCCAGCGATTCTGCCGCTAATCCGAGTGCCAAGCAGGGCAGCCCGCCGGCGCAGGCGTCTGCCAAGCCGAATCCCGACGCACAGCACTCCGCCTCCGGGGCGGGCAAACCTGCCGCCGCGCCGGCAAAAGAGTCCGATGTCCTCGCCGGCCTGAACGATCCGGCTCGCCAGGGCTTTTCGGCCGACCTCTACCTGAACGCCAGTGGCAACGCCGTGCCGGTCTATCACTTCAGCTCGGTCTCGTCGGCACCCGGCGCCGCGGGTTCCAAGCTGCACTTCTGGACGATCAGCGAGGAGGAGAAGTACAAGCTGATCGACACGCAGTCCAGTTCCTGGAAGTACGAAGGCATCGCGTTTTTCGCCTATTCTGAAGGACGCCAGCTCCCGGCGGCGCGGCCCGTGTACCGCTTCTGGTCCCAGAGCCTGAATCGGTACTTCTTCACGATGGACGAGGCCCAGAAGCAGATGCTGATCGACAACCCGGCCAAGGTCTGGCAGTATCAGGGCATAGCTTGGTACACTCCCCCGATCAAGACGAGCGAGAAGAAGTAGCATGGGCATCCCACCCATGGGTCCCAGGACCATCTTGGCCCTGCTCTCACGGGCGAGACGCCCGTGCTACTTTTCAACCACCCTCTAAGGGACTATTATGCCGAATCCGAGCGGGAGAGGCAAGGAAAAACGATGGCGACAACCGTCTTTTGCGCGATGCACCTTTGAGATTGAGGATGCCGAAAAAATGTACCTGACCCTCACCTGCCTCTCCACCAACACTTCTCATCTGCGGGCCGGGGGTCCTTCTGCGTCTCGCAGGGCCCTGTGGTCCGGATTCACGACCTCATTGTAGCGCCGCAGCGAGCCGCATGTAAAGACGAATCTGGGAAACAACGAATCGCACCCATCACACGAATATTCGTGTCATTCGGGCCCTTTGTGGTTCAAGAAAAAGTACCCGCAGATCCTGTCATTGCGAGGAGCGCAGCGACGCGGCAATCTCAACGCTCGGCATGGGAGATTGCTTCGCTGCACTCGCAATGACATTTCTGTGAAACCTGGGCAATCTGTGGATGATGTCCTGGTCTTCTGGGTCGGTATCCGCGTGCGAGGCGAGGCGATCCACCAGTAAGGCTGCACGGAGAAAACCGAAAGACAAGACGCGTAGAAAGCGCAGGCAGGAAGAACATAGGACAATCGAACAAAAGTAGGTCGTAGGTCGTATCCGCTGGAGTTTCTGTTTCTTTTGAGTGGAGCGATGGCTATAATGAGTGTTCGATGAGCACGAAGACCAGACCAATTCAAGGCAGGTGCGGCAGAATCGCCGTGCTGCTGGTGCTGACGCCGATGATGGCGTTGAATGCGTCGCAGGCGATGACGCTGTGCGTGGGCCATGATGGACACGTAGCGACCGAACTCATTGTGCAGGACCATTGTGCCTGCGAGGTACAGACATCGGGTGCGAACAGCGCTCTTATGGACGCCGCGTCACGCGTTATCGACGGGCAAAGTCAATCGTGCACCGATTATGCGATCCCGGTTGGGTCGTGCGGCCTCCGCCCAGCCTGGGTCACGTCAAAAGCAGCGTCCGCCGGTCCGGCAACCGCTCCGCCGCGTCCATCACTGGCGGTGATCGACGTGATCCAGATCGCATCGCCTGAGTCCCCCCCGGCGTTCCCCTGTTACTACACTCCTCTCAATAACATCATCCTGCAGGTGTAATCTCACCCCATTCGCCAGGCCGGTCCAGAGAGCAGGGACTGCGCGCCGACCAAGTCACGATCTGCCGATCCCATGCGAACATGAAGCCTGTTGCAGGAGCACCGTATGCACTTTGGTACGTTTGCGGCCGGAGGCCGCGCTGGGGGATTGGTGCGATTCGTTGTTTCCAGGATTCCTCTTTGCGTTTTCGTCGTTATGCGCCTATAATGATACGGTGGCCCTGGGAGACGCAGAAGGAACCCCGGTCCAGAGACTTGGAGGTGTTGGGAGAAAATGTGAAATGTGTAGGTGTGACCCCACTATTCCCCGGACAAATTGGCTTTGTTTTTTCGCCCAGGCATCCCCTGCATTCCCATCGTAACCTTTTTTCCATGCGGCACTTATCGTCCATCTGCGCTCCGGCCGATTGGCTTTGTTTTGCACGAAGGCTGTCCGGCCGCTTCACAGGGCAGGCCGTGCCCATCTTCCGCCCGCCGGAGCAAATTGGCTTTGTTTTGCGCAATTGGGTCGAACTCGCGTGGCCTTGCGAGGCTTGTGGATTCCGCACCACAGAGACGCAGAGGACGCGGAGAATGACATCAGAACCGTGCCCGCCGACGAATCGAGGATCGTCTCTGTGATCTCGGTGCCTCCGTGGTGGACCCTCCGCGCTCCACCGGGCACCCACGACTTGCGCTTCGCTGGCCATTGAGAGCCCCTCCTGACTCACTGCCTCTGACTTATGACTCACGCGTTCCTATTCACTTGTGCTTCTATCTAACTGTTGCGTAGATATCATACACATACCAGTATTCGCCGTCAACTGAAATCAGGACAATGCGGGGATTTTCCGCTCGCAGGGACACAGAGATAAACCCTTGTCAGAAATGGCGTTATGTGTCATTGCGAGCGGAGCGCGGCAATCTACTCGCTACAATCGTGGAACTTGCGAAATGCGCTACTATTCATGTATTTACAGCTCATGCCGCCCCCCGCATGCGACTGGCGTTCTCCGGCCGGGAATCCCAGGTTCCTACTGGAAGCCTTTTAATGCGCCAAACGCGATCCCGCAGACCGCTGGAAGTACGCAGGAAGCGGATCACTCCTTCTTTGAATTCCCGACGCCGCTCTGAGGGTCGCGTTGTTGTCGCGGCTGGACAATCGCCCCGGATAAAGCAGCCGAGTTTCTCTAATCTCACACTTCTGAACAGCCGAAATAGTGACCAACGGATGAATCATGCCTAACGGAATCCGCCCACCTACCCCGGTGGGGGAGTAGTCAACAATGACGATGGATATTGATACCGCCTTGCATGAGTTACTTCTCACGCGGCCAGTAACCGAGAACGATATCGTTCAGGCCCATCGCAGAATGGCTATGCGGTTTCATCCCGACAAGGCTGCTGATCCCGATGAGAAACGTTGGGCGCAGCAGAAGTTCGTCCAGGTTCAGGAGGCTTATGAACTGCTCAAGGAGCTTCCAACTGAGACAATAAACGCTTCCCCGGACCGCAAGGTGTCTCAGGAAACCAGTGGAGGATTGGGCCAGCAACCAGAGGAATGTCCGCCGCAGCAACCACCCCACGAAGAACCACACCTTTGCGATTCAAGTGTGCCGTTCCCAGTAGTAGTCCTCGGCCTTGTGATGCTTAGCATGTTTGCAATCTTAGGTGCGCTGGTAGGCAGACCAAAGAGGCTTTCGGGTTCTCCCCCTGCACAAGAAATCTTACCATACATTCAACAGACCTATACTACTCCTGTTTTTGAGCATCCCACAAGGGATTCCGTATCGCTACAGCAATTGCTACCAGCAGGCCCAGTTCCCTGGACAAATCGCCACGATAACCCCCTTGAGCATCCCACAAGGGATTCCCTATTGCTACAGCAGCAGAATCCCCAAACGTGGGCACAAGGCTGTTTCGGGCATCTCGTGGGAATCGGGGACGGTCCAAACGGCCGCTTTGCGAACTTTGAACGAATCAATCATCTTGTCTACGATGGGGAGGTCATTTGCGGTGTCAAGGTTCGCGTTCTGAGGGACACAGTGAGGCTTAGCACGAACGGTCTTGAATGGACCTACAGCTATTAGACTGCCTCAGTAGCATCGTCAGCACAGAGCAAGGCAAGCCAGCACAGACGGGGGGATACCTGGGGACGTTATAAGGAAATGACTATGGATGAATACCAAGAATGCATCATTCAGGCCCTCAAGCGGTTGGTTCAGTCTGATGGTGACCTCATAAAGACCCAACCAAAAGAGGAATGTATAAACCACAGGCTGGCTCAGTACTTGGAGGACGCGCTGTACCAAAAGAACCTATTACTGAATTTCGCATAATACAGTGACAAGTCACTCAAAAAAAAGACCGGTGTGCTCCAAGAACCCGAACAGGAGTTGTCCGTTCTGTTGCACACGCTCCATGCCATCCTCCACCGCTTGCCCCACCTCCCCGAGGTTGT
>JAPLMX010000142.1 GCA_026386805.1 Phycisphaerae bacterium
GCTTTCGGCGGTTCTCCAACTCGTCGAAGTCCCTTCGTGTTCGTCCTTTTCTGTCCATGCGGACAGCCTACGAGAACGAAACGCTGGTGTCAATATATTATGCGAAAAATCTGTCACTATATTATGCGAAATTCAGTAAAATCCGGGAGACCTATATCAAGATGTATGAGGATATGGGCCAGCAGGGTTCAGTCTATCTCGAACTGCGAAAGAGTCAAATCGCCGAGGAAGGTGACAGGTTCATTGACATGGGGGTCAGGGAGTGTGATGCAGTCAAGTGGGTCATCGACCAGCAACGTAAACTCTGGGCGGAGACTACGTATGTAGGCCAAAAGATGGCCGAAGCTGTGAAGAATTCCGAGTCTTCTATGGCGACGGTCTTCCAAGGATGGATGGACGGTTCGAAGAACTTCAAAGACGGATTCGATGGAATTATGAAAGGAATCGTGGATTCCGTGAACCAGTCCGTCAGTCAGATGATTGCGGCCTGGGTTAGATATCAACTGATGATGAAGGTTCTTGGTGCTCTACCAGGCGGTCTGGGTCAAATGTTTCAGTCTCTGGCCGGCACTAATCCAATGGCCGCAACCACCAAACATAGTGGTGGCCGTGTAGGTGATCCGGGTGTTTCTCGTTCTGTCGACTCGAGAGTATTCGCCGACGCTAAGAGATATCATGGTGGCGGTGTTATCTCGCGGTTGGGTCCTCGTGAGGTTCCAATCATCGCGAATGAAAACGAGATCATTTCCCAGCCGGGTTCCGGTGGAGTCACTAACTTCAATTTCCATATTCGGGCACTTGACGCTCCATCTGTCGCTCAGTTGCTTATGAAGAACAAACACGTACTCGCGTCAGCTATTACTGCCGCCAAAGTCAGAAATGATCCATCTCGGCATGGTGGATAGACACTAAAAGACAACTATTGGATTCTCTACGTGTGGCCCGCCAAATTTGTCCCCACGACGGGCCACTTTTATTATCACAAATCGCATCCTTTTCTCCCACAGATATTTTCAAGTTTTCTATTGCGCCTTCCCTCTGCCCATGTTAGCATGATAGTAGTGATTGTGGATCGGGAGTCATCAGCTTCTTGAGCAGGGCGCGCTGGAAGTGGAGGCGGTTCTCGGCCTGGTCGAAGATGATCGAGCCGGGACTCTCGGCGACCTCGTCGGTGATCTCGTAGCCGCGATAGGCCGGCAGGCAGTGCATGATCTTCACGTGCCTCGGAGCGGCGGCGACCAGCTTTCCATCCACCGCGTAGCCGGCGAAATCCTTCTGCCGCTTCGCCTTCTCGTTTTCCTGGCCCATGCTAACCCAGGTATCGGTGTAGATCACGTCGGCATCGACGACCACCTCATAAGGGTCACGCACTTGTGACGTGCAGCCCGGCGTCAGCGCATTGGCGCTTCGGATCGTCTCCTCGTCCAGCTCATAGCCGCTGGGCGAGGCCACGCAGAGCTTCATGTTGAGCTTGCCGGCGGCGAACGCCAGCGAGCGGGCAACGTTGTTGCCATCGCCGATGAAGGCGATCTTGATCCCTGCAATATGGCTAAAGTGCTCCTGAATGGTCAGGACGTCCGCCATCGCCTGGCAGGGGTGCGACCAGTCGGTCAGCGCGTTGATGACGGGAATATCGGCGTACTGGGCCAGATCGAGGACCGTCTGGTGCTCGAAGGTCCGGGCCATGATGCCCTGGACGTACCGGTTCAACACGCGGGCGATATCCTTGACCGGCTCGCGTTTGCCGATGCCGCCGATGTCCTCCGGCTTGACGTAGATCGGGCTGCCGCCCAGGTCCGTCATGGCGACCTGGAAGCTTAGCCGCGTCCGCAGGCTCGGTTTCTCGAAGAGCATGGCCAGCGTCTTGCCGGCCAGGCACAGATCGCGACCGCCGGACTTGTAAAACGCCTTGAGGGAACTGCTCTCCGCGAGCAACTCCTGAAGCTCCGGGACGGAGCAATCGCTTATCGCAAGGAAATCCTTCATCGTTAACCCTCCGACAGAACGCTCTCGAAGATCCCGACCGCCTCGTCGATCTGCTCTTTCGTCACGATCATCGGCGGCATGAAACGAATCACGGTATCATGGGTGCAGTTGATCCTTAGGCCCTTCTCCAGGCACTTGCTGACGATCTGGGCGCCCGGCCGGGTGAGCTGGATGCCGATCATCAGCCCGATGCCCCGGACGTGGTCGATCGCGGAGTGCTTCTCCTTCAGCGCCCGCAGCTTCTCCTGGGCGTACCGGCCCATCTCGGCCGCGTGCTGGAGCAGGTTGCCCTCGTCGATGGTCTCGATCGTTGCGATGCCCGCGGCACAGGCGAGGCAATTGCCGCCAAAGGTCGAGGCGTGCTTGCCCGGCACCAAGCAGGCGGCGATCTGGGCCTTGGCCATCATGGCGCCGATGGCGACACCCCCGCCGAGGGTCTTGGCCATCGTGATGACGTCCGGCTCGACGTCGAAATGCTGGTAGCCGAACCACTTGCCGGTCCGGCCCATCCCGGTCTGCACCTCGTCGAGGATCATCACAGCCCCTTTCTCGTCGCACAGCCGGCGGATGACCTGCAGGAACTCCGGCGTCGCGACGTTGATGCCGCCCTCGCCCTGGATCGGCTCGACCAGCACCGCCGCCACCTCATCGGTGAACGCCGCCTCCAATGCCGCCACGTTGTTGAACGGGATGTAGACAAAGCCCGGCAGCAGCGGCAGGAAGCCCTCGTGATACTTCGGCTGGGCGGTGGCCGTCACGGTCGCAAACGTGCGGCCGTGGAAGCTGCCCTCGCAGGTGATGAATTTGTACTTCTCCTTCGGCGTGTAGAGCCGCCCGAGCTTGAGCGCCGCTTCGTTGGCCTCGGCGCCGCTATTGCAGAAGAAGCACTTGCCGCCGAAGGCCCGCTCGCTGAGCATTTGCGCCAATCGGCCCTGCGGTTCGGAGTAGAACGTGTTGTCCATGTGGATCAGCTCGCCCACCTGCCGGCGAACGGCCTCGACCACTTTCGGCGGGCAGTGGCCGATGCCGCTGACGGCCCAGCCGGGGAACATGTCGAGAATCTTGTTGCCGTCGGCGTCCCACACGTAGCAGCCTTCGCCTTTGACAATCACGCGTGGCAGCCGGCCGTAGTTGGCGATGACGTATTGGTTGAACAACTCGATGGTCTCTTGTGTCTTCATGCTTATCCTCGCGATCCTCAGATCGATTCGGTCGTTGTCGTCACTTCACGTCGAGGGAGGCAAACCGCCTCAGAGGTCCCTTGAGCCCGCGCCCAAGGAATCGGCCCTCCGATCGGCCGCTGGCGATTTCGCCGAGAATGGAAAACAGAAACAGCATATTCGTGGTCACCACCATTGCACCTTTGCGAATCTCTCGCTGTGGGAGGTTTAGCCCCTGACGATCTCGGTTCCGATGCCCTTTTCCGTATAGATTTCGAGCAGCAGGGAATGGGCGATCCGGCCGTCAATGATGTGCGCCTTCTTGACGCCCGCCTCCAGCGCGATCAGGCAGGCCTCGACCTTGGGGAACATCGCATCGGTGATAATGCCGGAATCGATCATCTCCTTGATCTGGGCCTCGTTGAGACTGGAGACACGACTCTCCGGATCGTTCATGTCGCGGCGGATGCCGTGGGTATCGCTGACCATGACGAGCTTCTCCGCCACGACGGCGGCGGCCACCTTGCCGGCGGCGGTGTCCGCGTTGACGTTCAGCTTGCCGCCGTTGCGATCCATCGCGGTGGAGGAGATGACGGGGATCGTGCCGTCGCTACAGAGCGTGTGGAGCAGCTTGGCGTTGACGTCGGTGACTTTGCCCACGAGGCCCAGGTCGATCTTGCGGCCGTCCGCGCCCGGCAGGCGCAGCGTCTCGGCCGTCAGCACGCAACTACTGAGCGTGTGCAGACCCATCGTGTTGCAGCCGAGCTCTTCCAGAATCCGGCAGATCGGCTCGTTGACCGTCCGCACGAGCACGTGCTCGACGATATTGAGCGTGCGCTGGTCCGTGTACCGGCGGCCCTGGACCCAGACCGGTTCCAGGCCGGCTTCATTCATCGCGCGGGTGATGGCCTTGCCGCCGCCGTGCACGATGATCGGCCGCATGCCGACCGTGGCCATGAAGGCCACGTCCGTCAGCAGGTTCCGCTGGGCGGCCTCGTCATCGAGCACGCTGCCCCCGAGCTTCAGGACCACCTCACGCCCGCGAAACGCGCGGATATACCCCATCGCCTCAATCAAAGCATCCGCTTTTGCAATAGCTTCTTGCACGAAAGAGCTCCTTGGATTCCCAGAAAAAACAAACCTTCAAGTCTATCATCGGCACCAGGCGATGTCAAGAGCCAACGTGCAAAATTTCCGTGGGTGTAGGTACGATTCAGGCAAGATCCCACCCAGACTCCCCCATCCCTAAGCGAGGATCACTGCCCCAATGACATCAGCCAACATTGTGGGGATCGCTAATGATGCCCGCCTACCGTGTCCTGGGGAGTTTCGACGGTTATCACCGCTGTATAGTCACCGCCCTCTTCCATGTTGCCGCTTGGACTTGCTTCTCGCAAGCTCGGGTCATTGTACTTGTAGATGCCGGCCGCCAAATATTCGCCATCCAGTAGATGTCTATCAACGTCTTCAATTCCCCCGCGTCGCCCTGAAAGCTCGACGCGGTAGAAACCAGGCCCCATCGGGTGGGCTGGCTTGAGTGTGGCCGAATATTTCACTGGGTCGTATTCAATGATCCCGTCTGCATCGGTCACGGGGATATCATCGTCGTGAAAGAAAGTTCCGGTGGAAGAATACAGAACATGGAAGGTTTCAGGCGTGATCGTTGCGGGGTTCATAGCCCCGGAGAACTGGACCTCGATCTGCTCGATCGGCCCAGCCAGAGAAAGATCAGGATTGGGAGAAACTCGTACCACTCGTGGTCCTTGGCCCAAAGGCCAAGTGGAGAAACTGAATGGAATACTGCCCTGCACGGCGTGCCCTGCTGCGTCGATGAGGTCATATTTGCAGCGGTAGTTGCCCGAAGGCAGCGTGGCCATCATCCACACCCAAACCTCCGTCTTTACGGTCGGATGCTCTACCAAGACTTCGTGGTTCCAGCAAAGAAGCGGAAAAAGGTGATCGTCCCGAGTGCCGAAAATCTCATCAGGTCCATCATTGTGGATCACCAGATTGAACGGATTGATCGAGGCTGCGGCAATCTCACCGGATGACTGCAGGATCAGCCAAGTTCCATTTCCCAGGTCTTGGTATGCTTGAAGAAGCCAGAACGGCGCTGGTTCGGTGTCGATCTTGTCCACCGTGAAGGTGGAGATGAAATCACCACCCGGCACTCCATCCCCGCTTACCTTGGGATACTCGAATCGGCCATCAGTCTCGCCATCGAGTTGATCCCCGGAGTAGTCAGTCAGTCCCGATAGCCGTAACGTATAGACACCGGGTGCCAGCGGCTTGGCGGCGTCAAAACGCATCAAGCACTTCAAGGGATCGAAGCGGACCGTCCCTTGAATTGCGTTCCCAACTCCGTCAGCAAGCCGGACGTTTGTTGGATTTAGCGTCCGCTCGTCGATCTCCTCATTGAAATAGACAAAGACCTGACTGGTAGGCTTCACGTGTGATTGGCCGTCGGGCAGGACGCCATAGATCCGTGGACCAGTCTTATCGAAGCACGACTCCGGCTCGCCCATCAGGTGGTAACCTCCCACGGTGCCGTTCCTGCCCGACACACGCAAATACACCCTTTCCGTGACGGGGAACTGAATCCGGAGGAATGGATCGGCACAGAAGATTCCGGAATGTGGGTCCGTAGCGTCGTCGCTTTCGGCGAGGACTTCCCCGTTGGCTCGCAGCACCTCTACTGAATTTCGCATAATATAGTGACAGATTTTTCGCATAATATATTGACACCAGCGTTTCGTTCTCGTAGGCTGTCCGCATGGACAGAAAAGGACGAACACGAAGGGACTTCGACGAGTTGGAGAACCGCCGAAAGCA
>JAPLMX010000175.1 GCA_026386805.1 Phycisphaerae bacterium
GCCACCAGTGTTGCATCGCATCCGTGGCAAACTCGGCGGTGTCGGCCGAAGTACCCACATACACCAGGCCGTGATTGCGTCCGACGACATAGATGCCGTAGGGGGCGGCGATCCATTCCGCCTCTTGTCGAAAGTCGTGAGCGTTCACCTCGACGGGGTCTGCCCGCCATCGGCGGCCATTGTTTTTGAAAGGGCCGATCAACTCTTTCTTCTTGGTGTCGATGCTGATCACGGGATCGCCCGCCTTCAGGAATGCCTCCTTTTGCTCTTGCAGGTAATGGAATTGTCTCTCGCGGTCCGGGTGAGGGGGGCCGGTGAAGCGTTTGCGGTTCGCTTGCAGCGAAAGCCCCTTTTTTTGAGAAGCGCGCGCACCGTGGTATGGCTGATCGTATGCCCCTGCGCGTGCAAGGCTTCTTGCAGTTCTCGCAGTGTCTGGCGTACCCACTGGTCGTCGGAGCAGGGGTCGCCGGCCATGTCGTTTCGAATCAGTTGCTGGAGATCGTCCTCCAGAGACGGATCGGTCTGTGTCAACGGTTTGCGTCCTGCCCCAGCTCGACGAAGGCGTTGCCGAGGGCATGACTGCAAATCCTCGGCCAGTTCTCTTCGAGCCTTCGTAACGGTGTCGTTGTCCATGTGGGCAATCTCCGAAAGCCGAGAGATCCCCCCGCGACCCACCTGCAAAGACAGAAGCGCCAGAACCCAACGTCGCTGGTCTTCGTCCAATCGATCCAATACTACCCGCAAAGACCGGACCCACTGTTCGTCGTGCAGCCAAGGCGTGGTATCCTCGCCCATCGGCAAGACACGGATTGGTAACCATTGTCGTTCCATGCCTATCCTATCGGCATGGCCTGCGGTCAAACTTGACCTATTTCCGAAGTTATTGCCTTACGAGTCCTTAGTGATTGATGTTCCGCCGGTTGACCAATCGGTAATAGACGACGGCGAGTTTGACGTGGGCGACATCGCTCCGCCGCCGAAACCGCTGGAGAACTGGAAAGCGGCGCTGGACGCGATCGAATATGATCCGACGGTGGTTGAGATTACGAAGGTCGGCATTGCAGGGGTGGTTGGGCAGGAGTTGGGTGGCCAAGGCTGGAAAACAATCCATTCCGCCCCCGACGAAAGCCCGCCCGGTGGCGCGGTAGTGCAAGTCTCGGATGAAGCTGTGCGCGATGCCGTGAAGGCGGGACTCCTTGACATGGCCGAACTCCTGACCGTCGAAGCGGGCTACGCCGCGACTTTCAAGGATCAGGTCTACAGTGCGTTGCTACGCCACGTCCGGGCCAAGTTCCTCAACGGCTCTTCGCTTGGGTTGGCAGGTCGCGCGGAGGTGGATTTTGCGTGGAAAATGCTCCGACAGGTGAAGGCCAAGGTCGAAGCCATCCCAGGACTGATAGCGGGAATCGTCGAATATGGCAATTAGCATACACGGCCAGTTCGCAAATCCGAAGAAGAGCCCCTGGAGCTTCGAGAAGTACCAGAGCGACCTCGAAAGGCGAATGATGGACCGTCTGGAGCGTGACCCTACTGTTGTCAAGTGGATGAAAAGACACGGTATCACCATTCCCTGGATTGATGGCCAGAAACACCAGCGCCGATATGTGCCTGATTTCCTCGTGGAATACGAAGACGGTAGCAAGGTCGTTATCGAGGTCAAAGACCCCAGCCGAATTGACTCCAACGATGTGCAGCGCAAGCGTAAAGCGGCGGAGATGTGGTGTAAGCAACGGCGAATGGAGTATGTTATTATGACAATCTGAGCTTCACGAGGGTAACAGTCGCCAGACGCAAACTCATGAAAGACCTGGAAGCCAGAAAAAACGTATAGCTCTGTACGAAGCTCCCCGACTGGTTTCATATCGAGACGCCGGTAGGCGACTACCGGCCCGACTGGGCGATTGTCATGGACGGCCCGGAGAAGGATGGCAAGCCCGTTCTGTACTTCGTCTCAGAGACAAAAGGGACAGAGAAATTCAGCAAGACCGGCCGCATAGCGGACCTCAAGAGCGAACTCCGCCCCGACGAATGGCGGCGCATTCAATGCGGCGCAGCCCACTTCGGCTCCAGGCAGATGAAAAAGCTGGGTGCGCTCGAAGGCGTCGATTTTCGAGTTGTCTCCAAGAGTGCGGACCTTCCCGGATAAGGGGCCAACCCAACCCAACCCAAGCCGAGAGCGCGCAACACGTGCGCCACAAGTGGCTTCTTTGGGCCTGCTATGCGGCAGACCCGGACCTGGCCCGGATCGTGGCAGCCTGGCCGGGGCTTTCGCCGGACATCCGAGCTGCGATTGTGCACATGATCCCATCGTGGTATAATAAGCGCCGAGTAGACCGTCCGTTGTGATCGACGCCAGCGTCACGCGGGCGGCTGCCTCTTATAGGTGGCACAACATGAACAAGGATGAGTTCAAGCAATCCCCACAAAGGATGCAGGACGCAGCGAAAGTCTTCTACGACTTCACCTACGATCCCGAATACGCACTCAGGACCTACGACCACCTCAACTACTACCGCAGGAACATGATGCTCCAGGGCTATCACTCGATGAACGAGAAGGTGATGCGGGAAGCGGTCGATGCGGCTCTGGAGGTTCGCGCCTATTACCATGACTGTGCTCTGCCGGAAGTGGCTATCCCGGCAGATGGACATGTGGTGGGATTGGACGATTTCCTTCGGATGGAGCAATGGTTCTTGACGGTAGCCGAGCTCACCGCAACCGAGAAGGCCCCTTCCGGCGCAGTAGAGTCACAAGCCCTTCTCTCGAACGGAAGGGAGAAGCCGTGGGATAATAAGCTGGTGGGATTCATCCTGATCTCGGAGGCCAGAACCAAGTATTGCAATGGCCCCTGTGTACCGACAACGCCCACTCTGGGCAGGAGCCATTGCAGACCTGATGGTGAGTTTGACTACATGAAGAACGGGCACAGGCGCAAGGTCCATGAGACTCAGTTTGCGGCATACGCAGAGCGTCACAGATGGACCAAAGCTCCCGTGGAAGGAATCAAGGCGATCATCGAGGCATACGAAAACAGTGCGCAGGGACTTCAAGAGAAGCTGAAGAAACAATGGAACATGGATTGGAAGAAGCTGTCCCGAGGATGAAATAGCCCGGGGATCAGGCTCAAACCTGCACAGTTGACATGCTGGGCAATTGCCGAGTTGCTATGGTCAGACTCGGTCGTGTCGGATTGCGGCTGCCTGCCCGGTCGGCTTCCTGAGGCTGCCTTACTCCACGGGTAGATCCGAGTTCCGGACGGCCGGGAAAAATCTTCGGCGGAACGAGAATAATGTCTTGTGTCTGCCGCCAACGGGGATAGAATCACCAAAAGAAGCCGTGTGGATTGGGGTGAGCTTGTAGCGTAAGCCTGGAAACCGAAGCACTTCGTGTGGCTTGGCATCACCCGCAGGGCCAATCTTTCGCGCCACTCTCTTCTCCTGTGCCGTGCTTGGGAGAAGGGGATGGCTTTGCTCAGATCAAGAATCTGCCGAGCTGAGTTGGGAGCCTGGAAATCAGCCCCATCCACGAGTGGCGACCTTAGGGCCGCCGGGGGACGCAACAAAGCGCGTGAGTTTACTATAGGTTAGAGAAGGAAATCGGAATGAACATCTGTGTGACGAATCTGTCCCGTGAGGCAAGCGAAGACGCCTTGCGTTACGCTTTCAGTGCCTTCGGCCAGGTCAGATTCGTGAATATCGTAGGGGACGAGACCACCGGGGAATTGAAAGCACTTGTATCCATGCCGATTGAGCATGAGGCACGGACGGCCATCGGCGCGATGAATGGCAAGAGTCTCTGCGGACGGATCGTTCAAGCCGTCGGTCAGGCGGGAACCAATATTCTTCGCATCAGGGATAAGCCGGAAGTTCCCAGACGTGTCCGTGGCAGAGCCGGACGAGATGGTCATGCGCGAGATGGCCATGGACGAGATAGTCATGGGCGAGCACATCGTGGCAAACGCAGGAAGTCGTGAAGCCTCTTGATGGGTCGCTAACGGGGAGTTGAAGCGAGTGAGCGACCGCCGTGCTCTGGCGGTATCAGACGGCGTCTTACTCTTCCCAGATGGTCCCATAGGCCCCCAAGGCGTCAAAGTACTCGATCATCCGTCGATAGAACGGATGGCCTGACAGGGTCGCGCTGTCGCCCACCAGCAGCAGCTTCCGGCGGGCGCGGGTCAGGGCCACGTTCATTCGTCGCACGTCCTGCAGGAATCCGATCTCGGCCTGCGGGTTGGAGCGCACGAGCGTGATTATCACGGCTTCCTTCTCCCGTCCCTGGAATCCGTCCACACTGTCGATCTCCAGGCCCGGCACGGACAACTGCTCGCGCAGGAGTCGTACCTGGGCGGCGTAGGGAGCGATGACAGCGATATCGCCCGGCGTCACGCCACAATCCAGCAGCTTCTGGACCTTTCGGCATACCAGAGCGGCTTCCTGCCGGTTCAGGCGGCTCTCGCCGTCGGGTTCGACCTCCTCATCGAAACCCGCTCCGGCGGTATCGATGAACTCGACCGGCGAGCGCGTGAAGTCCGTGGCGACAACGCCCGGCAGGCCGGCCAGCACGTGCTTCTGCACCGAGGCATCGGCCGTCAAGGTCGCTCCGTAGAACTCCCGCGAGGAGAAATCCATGATGGCCTGGTGCATTCGATACTGGACGGTCAGTGAGCGGGCGATGGACTGGTGGTGGAGGGCGATCAGCCGCTCGAACAGACTGACACCCAGGCCCTCGGCCGCCGCCTCGGGGCTGATGACCGTCGGGGGCAACTGGCAATGGTCGCCCGCCAGCACCAGCCGATGGCACCACTGCAAGGGGACCCAGCAGCCCGGCTCGGTACTCTGGCAGGCCTCGTCGATGACGCCCAGACCGAACCGCCGTGTGCCCAATAGTTCCCTGTCCAGAGCGGTCGTGGTGGCACACAGGACGTCGGCGGTGTCGAGGATATGCTCGACGGCTTGGGCCTCCAGCCGCCGGGCGTCGGCCAGCAGGCTCCTGGCCTCCTGCCGGGTCTCCTGACGCGCCCCGGGCAAGGGCCGGGCTCGCGTATATCGGCCTGCTTGCCGGAACAGGCCCATAGCTTCCTTGACCAGCTTGCGCGCCAGCCGGACATCCGGATGGTCCTCCACCAGCAGGTCCAGGGTGTGGGCCCGAAGATCGGCCATCACGCGGGCCGGGTGCCCCAGCCGCACCGCCCGCTCCCCGGCGGCCAGCAGCCGCTCGAAGATATTGTCTACGGCCAGATTGCTCGGGGCGCAGGCCAGGACCTTCTCGCCGCGCCGGATGGCTCGTCGAATCAGTTCCACGACGGCGGTCGTCTTGCCGGTGCCCGGCGGTCCGTGAATCAGGGCCACATCGCGCGCCGCCAGGGCAAACTGGACGGCTTGCCGCTGGGGATCGTTGAGTCCCGGGGTGAGGATTGGCTCCTCGCGCTCGGGATCAAACTCCGGCGGCCGCCGGCCCAACAGAACATCCCGCAATTGGGCCAGGCGTTCTGCTCGCGCCAGTCGTGCTCGTCGCAGAGCCGCTCGTTGCCTTTGGACGGCGATCTCATCGTTGGAGAGATCCAGCCGCCAGGTCTCATGCTCCGCCAGATCGTCCGACATGCTCCCGAGGGCTATGCGGAGGGACCCTTGGGCACGCTCGCAAACCACGGCCCGACGTCCCGTTGCGTCTTTGGCCGCGTCGGGTGAGAGCACAACGGGGCTGCCCACGCCGAGGCGGGTCCAGGGTAGTGGGGAGCGGTTGCGTTTGGCGAGTTGTAGGACAAGACGCCCGCCCAGGCCGGTCTCTTCGTCCGTAATCACCAGGTCCACGAGGCTCGTTCCCGCTCGTTCGGCGTCGGCGTCCGATAGCCGCCGGCCCCGTTCCCTGGTCTCCTGGTCCTCGGCCCGGCTCTCCAATTCGAGCAGACGCGTCAACCGTTCGAAGTGCTCGCTCGTGGCATCAGAGTCCGGCGGACTCTCGGCCCAGACTCGCATCCGGCGCTCCCGGAGCATTTGACCGTCCAAGGCTTTGACCAGGCGGGTCTGCCAGTTGTCGGGAACCTCGATCACCGCCTCGCCTACCCGCAAGTCAATGCGTCCCACGCGGTGAGGCTCCAAGCCTCCCACGGAAGTGAGGAGGGCCAGCAAATCAGACTTGGTGATCTGCCGGGAAAGCGATTCCAGGTGGAGCAGGATCATGGTATTGAGACTCGGTGGTCCCCGGGTTTCTCCGCCCTCATGGTGGCGTCAGGTCATAACAGACCAGACGCTGCATGTATCGAAGGTACAATTTGCCGTTGGCGACCACCGGCGGGGTCCACGCCGGGTCGGTTACTTCTCCCAAGGCTGCTGGGAACTGGGCGACCCGCTCGAACTTGTCAGGACGGGGCTTGACGAGAAAGAGGTTCCCTTTGATGTCCAGGCACAGCAGGTGGCCGTCAACGTAGAGGGTCGTACCCCAGCCGAGGGCATCGGTGCTCCATTTCTCCCGGCCGGTGTCGAGTTCGACGCACTTGAAGTGGCCACGGTTCTGCTCACTCTGGCCGGAGTAGCCATAGAGGAAGCCGTCGAGGACGATGGGGTCGGAGTGCTGCGCGGCGATGACTTTGCTTTGCCAGAGCGGCTGCGGCTGATCGTTCTGGACCTTGAGCGCCTGGCAGCCCGTATTGTAGCCGGAGGTGATGAAAACGGTCGTGCCGGCGAGAGCAGGCGTCGTGGCGTTGACGCCGTAGGAGGTCTTCCAGGGAATGGTCCACCGCACCGTCCCATTCGCAGGGTCCAGGCTCGCCAGGCCCGTGCCCTGGAAGACAAGGAGCCTCACGGTGCCCTCTGCCTTCAGGAGAACGGGCGCCGCGTAGCCGGCCTGGCCTTCCATCGACTTCCACAGCAGCCGGCCGGTCATCTTGTCGTAGGCCACGACGAGCGCCCGGCCTCCTCCCTGGACAAACACCTTGTCTTCGTAGACGAGCGGGGAACTGGAGTGCCCCCAGGTGGGCTCCTTGCCGCCCGCGTCCCGGACATTCTGCCTCCACAGGAGTTCCCCGTCGAGCAGCCGCCAGCACGCCAGGTCGCCGCCTCGTCCGAAGGTGTAGACCCGGTCTTGATCGATGCACGGCGTGGCGCGCGGGCCGGGGCCGTGACTGGTGCCGGTCTTGGCCTGATAGGATTTACACCAGAGGAGGTCTCCATTGCCCGCATCCAGGCAGAAGACCAGATCATTCTGCTCGTCTCGCCCGGGGACCACGAGCCGGTTGCCGCAGACCACGGGCGAAGACCAGGTGGCGGTGTGGGTCCCCTGGCACAGGAAGCTCACCTCCCACCGCTTGGTCAGGCCGTGGGTCCAGTCCTTTCGGATCCCCGCGACGGGGCTCTTTCCGTCGGCGGTGGGGCCCCGCCAGCAGGGCCAGTCGGCTTGGCCCGGCTCGAAGGGGCGGGAAGCCGGCTGCGCCTGCGGAATCGCCTGCCGGGGACCTCCGAGCCGTTCGGCGCCGTGAATCCCGAGCCAAGCCATCCAAGCCGCAAAAATCGCCGCCCCCACCACGACGACGGCGATTCCAGGACCAATGAGCAAGCGTTTTCGTTTCATGTCGCTATCCTAATCCAAGTGGGGTAATCGCGTCAAATTGGGTGTTGCATGTCGGCCAGTTATGTGGTAGACTCAACCTCAACCTGTTGAGGAGCATTGGGTGTCGGCCTTGGCGGTCCGGATGGAGGCAGTTCGAAAAGACGCTGAGGCCGGTTCTGAAACGCAGATCGGGTCAGGATCACAGACCCTGGTGAAATGAAGTGGCTCGGGCGATGCGGCAAAGGCGGGGAGTGCGTGACGGAAAAGGCCGGGGCTGATCCAGTACGCTGCCTGGACTTCTCCGGGACATTTGATCCCTGCGGAAAGGAGGTAGGTGGGCAGATCTCTGGAGTGCATCTTCCCTAGAAGCGGACGGTAGGCGTCATTCAGCGTCGCACCAAGTTGCTACGGCCTTTGGCGGGCCGTTGCGTGCATCTGGGTGCCATAGTGCAACGATTCTGAAGGAGGACCATCATGAGTAAGAGATTCTCTCGTGCAATTGTGCTGGTCGTGGTCTTGAGCCTGGCCAGCGGGGCCTGGGCCAACCTGATCGGACACTGGACGTTTGATAATCCAGCCAACCTTGGCGCCGATCAAAGCGGAACAGGCAATGATGGCACTGTCCAGGGCAACGCCGCATTCTCCAGCGACGCCCGCATTGGCGGAGGATCGCTGCTGCTGGACGGCTCGGATGATTACATCCGTGTGGGACTCGGCAAGAACAACATGCTTGCGGACTGGACGAAGAATCTGAGCATCGCGGCCTGGGCCAAACCACAAAGCCTGAGCAGGCAGTGGAACTGTTTCTTCGGTCATACCACACAGAATAACGGTGTCAAATTCGAATTCATGACAACTAATTTCCGGTTCACGACATTGGGCGTCATGGACTACGACCTTCCCGTGACGGCCAAGGCCGGCGAGTGGTCGCATGTCGCGGTTACGTTCAACGACGCTGGCAATCTGGCGGTATTCTATCTCAACGGCGCGGAAGCGGGGCGAGTCGCGGGCGGCTCGCCTGCAACGCGTGCCACGGGAAACTACAATATCGGTTACGGCGGGTACTGGGAGCCAGAGCAGTTCCAGGGTCTGCTCGATGACGTTCGCATCTACAACCATGCCCTGACGCCGAAAGAGGTCCAGGACGCCATGAAGGGAGCGGGCCCCGAACTGGCGGGCGATCCCGACCCCAAGGACAAGGCGACGGATGTCCCTGCCGATGCCGTTCTCGCGTGGAAGGCGGGGAAGGTCGCGGGCAGTCACGATGTGTATCTGGGCACTTCCTTCAATGACGTCAACAATGCCGGCAGGGCCCAGCCGGCCGGCGTGCTTGCCAGCCAGGGCCAGACCGACGCACAGTACGACCCGGACGGTCTGCTTACATACGGACAGATCTACTACTGGCGAATCGATGAAGTCAATGCGGCCCCCGACAACACGATTTTCAAAGGGGGTATCTGGTCCTTCACCGTCGAGTCGTATGCCTACCCGATCATGGGCGTGACTGCCACGGCCTCCAGCGCGGCGGCCGGCATGGGCCCGGAAAAGACCATCGACGGCTCCGGCCTCACCGGGGACCTGCACGGCACCGAGGGGACTACGATGTGGTTGACCGGTGGCGCCAAGCCGAACTGGATCCAATACCAGTTCGACAAGGTCTACAAGCTGAATGATCTGAAGGTGTGGAACTCCAACCAACTGATTGAGGGCTTCCTGGGCTTCGGCGCCAAGGACGTCACGATCGAGACCTCTGCCGACGGTACGACTTGGACGGCTCTGGCCAACGTGCCCGAGTTCGCCCGGGCGACCGGCCTGCCGGGCTACGCCGCCAACACCACGGTCAACCTGGGCGGCGTCATGGCCCAGTACGTCAAGCTGACGATCAACAGCAACTGGGGCGGCATGGCGCCGCAGACGGGCCTGAGTGAAGTCCGGTTCTCCTACGTCCCCGTGCAGGC
Organism: Phycisphaerae bacterium; assembly: GCA_026386805.1. Classification (GTDB taxonomy): domain Bacteria; phylum Planctomycetota; class Phycisphaerae; order Sedimentisphaerales; family Anaerobacaceae; genus PLanc-01. Next base: position 9,504 of record JAPLMX010000175.1, read on the forward strand.
CCGGGCACCGCAACCGGCGACCGCCGCCACGGGCATCGCGGTCGATCCCACCCTGAATTGGCGGCCGGGCCGCGAGGCGGGCTCGCATCAGGTGTTCTTCGGCACCGATCCGAACGCCGTCGCGAACGGCACGGCCACGGCCCAGACGGTGACCGATCACGCTTTCACTCCGGGCTCTCTCAACTACGGCACGACCTACTACTGGAAGGTCGATGAGGTCAACACCGTCACGTATCCAGGCGACGTGTGGAGCTTCACCACGGCGGCGTATGGCGTCGTCGATGATTTCGAGAGCTACAGCGACACCGACAATCGCATCTACGACACGTGGATCGACGGCCTGACCGACGGCAAGAGCGGCTCACAGGTGGGTTACGATGCCGCTCCGTTTGCCGAGACAACGATTGTCCACGGAGGCACCGAATCGATGCCTTTGAAGTACGACAACACGGCGAAGTTCTCGTTCAGCGAGGCCGTGCGGACGTTCGATCCGGCGCAGGACTGGACCGCCAGCGGCGTCAAGAGCCTGTCGCTGTGGTTCCGGGGCGTGACCGGCAATGGCGGACAGTTGTACGTGAAGATCAACAGCACCAGAGTCCTCTACGACGGGGACGCGGCGGACCTGACGCAAGCCATGTGGCAGGTGTGGAACATCGATCTGTCCAAGGCGGATAAAGTCAACAGCGTGCGTTCCCTGACGATCGGCATCGAGGGCGCTGGGGTGAAGGGTACCTTGTACATCGACGACATCCGGCTGTACCCCAAGGCTCCGGAGCTCATTGTGCCCATCCAGCCGAACCAGACCAACCTGGTGGCCCGTTACACCTTCGATGGGAATCTCAAGGATTCGGTGGGCTCCCACCACGGCACGGCCTTTGGTGATGCCAAAGTCACGACCGATGCGGCCCGGGGACAGGTGCTGGCGGTGGACGGCAACGGCGATGGGGTGGACGTCCCGTACAGCGCGGACCTCAATCCCCCGGCCTTCACCGTGAGCCTCTGGGCCAATCCCAGTTCTGGCGGCAGCGGCTATCGTTCGCCGCTCACCGCGCGCGACGACACCCCTCAGAGGGGTTATATCCTTTACGTCGAGCCGGGCAACACGTGGCAGTTCTGGACCGGCACCGGGACCGGCTGGGACAACGCGGCGGGCCCCGCGGCCCAACTGGATGAGTGGGCCCACGTGACCGCCACCTTGGCGAACGACCAGAAGATGCTCTACCTCAACGGGCGGTTGGTCGCGCAAAGCACCGCCGCGCTCAGTCTCAATACGCAGCGGCCGTTGCGGATTGGCGCCGGCGCCACGGAATCAACGGCCGGCAATTACTTCTTCCGCGGGCTGATCGATGAGGTCTGCCTCTACAATCGGGCCTTGCCGGCGGAGGAAGTCGCCGGGTTGGCCGGCCGAACGCAGCCGCTGCACAAACCCTTCTGAGTTGCGGATGCCGTGATGTGGCGGCCGACCGGCCACAGCCTTTTGTGCGTCGGCATTTGTAGGAAAATCACAGGGCAGGGCCACGAAATGTTGCCCTGCCCTTCTTCAACAGGGTCGAGAAGCAAATGGTCCACGGGCACGAAGAACCATTATTGAGGAAGGAGACATTTCATGAACAGAGGACTCGTCCATCTGATTTCTGTTGTGTTGTTGCTCGCCGGGGCCGGACCGCTCGTTTGGGGTCAGGACAACCAGGTCCAAAACCCTGAGTTTGACAACGGCCTCGTCTCGTGGGGCCTGTACGGCGCCTCGGGCTTCACCGTGAGCGTGGTGTCAGGCGCCCGCCTGTCGGGCCCCAATGCCGCCCTGATCGACGTGACCGATCCTTCCGTCACGAGCATCGGGATTGCCCAGGGGAATCTCAAGTTTGAGCGCGGCAAGAAGTATCCGATTGGTGTAACGGCCAAGGCGGACAAGGAAAGAGAAATGGTCATCCTGATCCAGTTGTACAAGCCCGAGGGCCCCAGTTGGATCGACATTGTCCTACAGCGTGTGTCTCTCACCACGGAGCCGCAGACGTTTCTCTTTGAGTACACCCACAACGATGACTCGATGACGGACCACCCGGCCTGGGTCGCGACGATGTACCTCATGCTGAAGGGGCAGTGGTGGCCGATGGCCGGAGACACCGTCGCCTCCAAAGTCTGGGTGGACCGCGTGCACGTCGGGCAGCAGCCTCCGCTGGCGGACAGCAGGATTCGATCCGCCTCTGCGCCCGAGCCGGCCAATAACGCGGGCGACGTGTCTTGTGACACGGGTCTGAAGTGGACACCGGGCGAGTTCGCGGGCACGCATGATGTGTACTTCGGAAAGACCTTCGCAGACGTGAACGCGGCGAGCCGGGATAACCCGAGGGGTGTCCAGGTCAGCCAGGGTCAGACCGACGCCCAGTATGTCCCGGACGGTCTGCTTGCCTACGGACAGACCTACTACTGGCGGATTGATGAAGTCAACAAGACGCCCGACAACACCATCTTCAAGGGCAACGTGTGGTCCTTTACCGCGGAGCCATATTCCTACCCGCTCACCGGCGTAAAGGCGACGGCTTCGAACAGTCAGCCCAACATGGGGCCGGAAAAGACGGTCGATGGCTCCGGCCTGGCCGGCGACCTGCACGGCACCGAGTCTACGACAATGTGGATGAGCATCGGCGCACAACCGACCTGGATCCAATACGAGTTCGATGCCATGTACAAGCTGGACAAGCTGCTGGTGTGGAATTCCAACCAGATCATCGAGACGTTCATCGGCTTCGGGGCCAAGGACGTCATGATCGAGTACTCGGTAGACGGCGTCCAGTGGACGAAGCTGACCGGCGTGCCGCAGTTCGCCCAGGGCACAGGTATGGCAGCTTATGCGGCCAACACCACCGTGGGTTTCGGCGGCGTCATGGCGAAATATGTCAGGCTGACGATCGACAAGAACTACTCCGCCGTCGCGACACAGACCGGCTTGGCGGAGGTGCGGTTCTTCTACGTCCCGGTCCAGGCCCGCGCGCCGCTGCCGGCCGCCGGAGCCACGGGGATCAGCATCAATGGAGACCTGCAATGGCGGCCCGGCCGCGAGGCGACCTCGCACCAGGTCTACTTTGGCACGGACAGCAACGCCGTGGCCGCCGGCGCCGTGGCGGCCCAGACCGTGACCGACCACAACGGCGCGCCCGGCCCCATGAATCTCGGGACCACGTACTACTGGAGGGTCGATGAGATCGGCGGGGCCGGTCCCTACGCGGGCAGCGTCTGGAGCTTCACGACCCAGGAGTATGCGGTGGTCGACGACTTCGAGGCCTACAACGACACCGACAACCGCATTTATGATAGCTGGATCGACGGCTTTGACAATCCGAAGGCCAACGGCGCGATCGTCGGCAAGGACCAGGCCCCGTTTGCCGAGCAGACGATCATCCACGGCGGCAAGCAGTCCATGCCGCTATCCTATGACAACGCCGGGACCGCTGTGTCCGAAGCCCAGCTTGCCCTGGACCAGAATTGGACGGCCAGCGGCATCAAGAGCCTGTCTCTCTACTTCCGTGGCGCGGCCGGCAACACGGGACAACTGTATGTCAAGATCAACAACGCCAAGGTGGTCTATGACGGGGCGGCGGCCGATCTGGCTGCGGCGCAGTGGCTGCCCTGGAATATCGATTTGTCCAAAGTCGCCACGACCCTGAGCCACGTCACCTCGCTGACGATCGGCATCGCCGGCGCGGGGGCGAAGGGCACTCTGTACCTCGACGATATCCGGCTGTACCCCAAGACGCTGGAGTTCATTGTGCCCGTAGCGCCGGGCGTGGCCGGTCTGGTGGCCCATTACACGTTCGACGGGAACTTCAAAGATTCGGCGGGCTCCCATCAGGGCACGGCCTTTGGCGATGCCAAGGTCGTGAGCGATCCGGTGCGGGGACAGGTCCTGGCGGTGGACGGCAACGGCGATGGGGTGGACATCCCGTACAGTGCGGACCTCAATCCGCCGGCCTTCACCGTGGGCCTCTGGGCCAATCCGAGTTCTGCGGGCAGCGATTATCGCTCGCCGATCACCTCGCGTGACGACACGCCGCAGAGGGGCTACATTCTCTACGTCGAGCCGGGCAACACGTGGCAATTCTGGACCGGCACCGGGACCGGCTGGGACAACACGGCGGGCCCCGCGGCCCAACTGGATGAGTGGGTCCACGTGACCGCCACCTTGGCGAGCGACCAGAAGATGCTCTACCTCAACGGGCGGCTGGTCGCGCAAAGCACCGCCCCGCTCAGTCCCAATACGCAGTGGCCGCTGCGGATTGGCGGCGGCGCCACGGAATCCACGGCCGGCAATTACTTCTTCCGGGGGCTGATCGATGAGGTCTGCCTCTACAATCGGGCCTTGTCGGCCGAGGAAGTGGCCGGACTGGCCGGCCGAACGCAACCGCTGCAGAAACCCTTCTGAGTTGCGGACGCGGTGACGTGGAGGCCGACCGGCCAACGCCTTCTAGGCGTCGGCATTGCAAGAAGGTCACAAGGCAGATAGCACAGGGCAGGGCCACAGCGTGTGACCCTGCCCTTCTGTGATAGGGATTCGATTCTGCGCCAGGGCCTCTTCGATCTTGCGGTGGCCGTGCGCTGTGGTTGGGCTAATTCAAGGAATCGGAGTCAAGCCGTGCGATGTCGGATCGCAGGGCGGTCAGGCAGCGGGGGCAAAGGGATTGGCCGGAGTCGATGGACATCAGACAGGCTGCCGCGATTCCTGTGGCTCCGCAACAGTCACAAACACCCGTCTGGATCGCCGGGGGCGGCATTTCGCTCTCGGGAGCCCTTTGCAAGGGCGGCGTCGCAGTGACGGCAGGGGAGACGACTTCGGGGGGGGCCGTCTCTACTTCGCGAATCGGCGGGGTGGCTTGGGGAGCGGGCGGTTCTACCTCTTTCGCCTTCTGTTCTCCGTCCTGCGTCTTGGGTCCTGCGGCCTGGGTTATCTGGGCCAGCTTTGCCTCGGCCTCGGCCCTTGCTTTCGCTTCCGCTTGGATCTTGGCGTTGGCGGTTTCCACCAGCTCGGTGAAATGGCGGACCTTATCCAGGAACTGCGCCTTGAGCCTCTCAATCTTCTCGGTGTTCTCCATCTTGGTCTGTCGGGCGGCATCGTCCTGCAGGGCGTGCTCCCACATCTCGAAGGCGATCTTCTCGGCGCTGCGGCGGTCTTCGGCGGCCGCTTTCGCTCCTTCCGCTTTCAGCGGTCTGGCCTTGGCCTTGTCCTCTCCCGGCAGCTTCACGTGCCACCACCAGCGGCCCGCCCGCTGGTAGAACTCGCCCGGCAGGGGGGCCTGGGGGGCTTGTCCCGGCTCCTGGGGCGTGGACGCTGTGTCGGTCGCATCCTGTCCACTAAGTCCACATCGCGCGGCGCCGGAATCGGGGTCCCGGATCCCGTTTGGGTTGGGGCGGGCTTTTCGTGAGCGCGGGCCTTTCCCGGCCGCCTTGCCTTCGTCACTACCGCCCTGCGTTTTCTTGCGTCGCTCACCCACGGGAAGAATCAGTCCCGGCCGGCCTCGGCATCGGTATGCGCCGGTTGCGGCCCTTCGAAGTTGGTTTCCTCGTATGCCTGCGACTCACCCTCGGACAGCGTCGGCTGCTCCACGATATACGGCGTCACGAAGACGATCAGCTCGCTATTGACCGTTTGCTCGCCCTTGAACCGAAAGAGCGCTCCCACCAGCGGCAGGTCGCCCAACATAGGCACCTTGTTGATCTGCTTGCTCACTTCCTTTTTGCGCAACCCGCCCATGACGACGGTCTGACCGTCTCTTACGATCAACGTCGTGTCGGTCTCGCGCCGATCCACGATGGGCTGAGGGTAGCTGGCGCTCTGACCGACCACTTGGACCGAGCCGGTCACGACGCTGAACACCGGTTTGAGGTGCATGCGGATCATCTGATCGCGGACGGCCAGATGGGCCGTGACGTGCAGCTCCACGCCCACCTCCCGAAACGCGGTCGTGCCGATGCTGCCGCCTAGGGCGGATTCCGTGAGCTCCTGGTAGGGGATCTCGGAGACGATCTTCATCGTGGCCGTCTCGTCGTTGAGGACGAGGACCCGCGGATTGGCCAGCAATTTCGCGTTGATCTTCTCGTTCTGGGCTTTGAGCAGGACGTCGATGTCAAGGTTCGAGGTCAGCCAGCCGAACCGGAATCCGGCGTTCGTGCTGCTGGCCTTGGCCGTGTTGCCGCTGAACTGACCGGCGGTGAACGGGTTCGTAGTCCCGTTTGGCTCGCCGCCGGCGAAGATCGATCGGTTGCCCCCCGGCTCGAATTTCGTTCGGGAGCCGGCCCCCCATTGAACGCCCAGGTCGAAGTTGTCCTTGCTGGTGATGTCGTATATGCGGGCCTCCACGAGGATCTGGGGCGTCATGCGATCGACCTGGCTGATGAACTGGCTGATGTCCTTGACCTTCGACTCCTTGTCCATGACCAGGACGCGGCTGGTGCCGCGAATGTGGGAGACCGAGCCGACCTCCGACTTGGACTTCTCCAGCGACAGGACGACGTCGTTGACGTCGGCATAGGTGATCTCGAAGATTTGGGTGACCAGCCGCTCGGGCACCTGCGGCATCTCGTTGTGCGCCAGGATCTTCACGACGTTGTCGCCCACGACGTAGTCGAACCCCTGGACCTCCAGGATGCTGCGGAGGGCCTCTTCGAGCGGGACATCCGTCAGCTTGACCGTCGTCTCGCCTTTGACGCTCGGACTGGCGACCACGCCCACCCCGGCCTGCTCCGTCATGATCCGGATCACGTCCTCGAGCGGCGTCTTGCGAAAATCGACGCTGATTCTCTTTTGCAGACGCTCCCGCAGCGCGACCTGCGGGGCCGGGTTCTGCGCCTGGGTGCCCGAGGAGGCGGAGGCGCCGACGAGGGACCAGATCGTCCAGATCGCCACGGCGAGCCGCCAGAGTCTTCCCTGGGCTCGCGACCCTTCGAATTGTCTTGCAGCACGGGATTCCATCATCATTGCCCCTGCGATTACCTCATTTTTGAGTGACGGTCTGTTTCCACCTTCGGCCCTTACGCTCGAATTGGATGCCGTCTTTCTCGATCTTCTCCACGGTGGCCCCCGAGATCTGCTGGCCCTCGTGAACGACCTGGGTATCGACGATGGCCGCCGGGTTGTCCGGGCTGTACAGAATTCCCGTCACGACCAGTTCCACGAGTGGCTCCGCCGCCGCGGCGGCCGTCCCGTCGCTTTCCAGCGCCACCACCGTTGGCGTCGTCCCCTTCATGGGGTCGCGGCCGGCCAGATCGTAGGGCGAAGGAATCTCCCATGCGATCTGGACATCGGTGCTGACGGGGCTCGCCGTTTGCGTCGGCGCTTCGCCGGCGGCCTTGACCGTGGAGCGTGCACCCAGGGGATGTTTCAATACGATGACCATCGCGATCGCCAGGACCGGGATGAGCACCGTCATCAGCTTTTGCCGGCCGCCGCCGGTCCGTTCTCTCTTGGTGAGAGACCGGATCGTGGCTCTCTTCTTGGGTTTCAATAATTGGCGTTTTCTTGGCGCTGGCGTCTCCTGCGCGTCGGCGGGCGCCGGTTGGGCCGCAGGGCTCGCCTCGACGGCCGCCACCGGGGCTTCCAAGACGTCTGCTTCCATCGTCTGCCAAAGCGGCCTGGTCTCTTTTGGTTTCTCGGCGGCCTCCGGCGGCTCCTGGGGAGCCGGGGCATCGAGCTCTTCCGGCGCCGGCATCTCGTCCCAGGGGGCCTCGCCGGCCGGTTGGGGCACCCGCTCCCGCGGCGCGTCTTCGACGGGCGCCAGGAGCTTCATCAAGTACCACTCCAGGGGATCGCGCGGATACGGCTCGGACTCAGGTGGGGCTCCCAAAACGGAGTCCTCGGGGTCTGAGAAGGGCTCCCAAGGCGAGGGATCCTCTTGCGACGCGTCGAGCCCCTCCCCATCGCCGCTGATCGCGCTCGGGGTTTGGGGCCCGTTTTCGTCAACGTTATTGTCACGGGTGATGTCGATCATTTCGACGCACCTGCCGGCCCGACGGCCTTTTCAACCAGGACGGCCACCTCCATGTTGGCCTGGGGTTCGGAGTCCTTGTCCATCGGACGACTGATGGCGAATGTTTCCACAAAGAGGACCGGGTGATGGCGTTCGAGCGTGTTCAAAAAGGCCGCGAAGCGCCGGAATTCGCCGGAGAAGGTCATGTCCAGGTGTTTCTCGGCGACGTGCTCGAAGTCCGGCCCGGCCTCCGATCCGGTTCTGTTGGCCGGCCTCATGCCGAAGGAGGTCAGTTTGGCTTCATTGGCCAGCGTGCCGATCTTGAAGGCCAGGTCGGGGGTGTCCGTCAGGGGCACGACAAAATCGCCGATGCGGTTGTGCAGGCTCTCGACCTGTCCGGCCAGACGGCTCTGGTCCTTCTCCTTGGCTGCTTCGATGGCTCGGGAGTATCGCTCCTTGCTGCTCGCCACCAGCGCCTCCAACTCCCTGCGATGGTCCAATTGCGGACGCAGGATCACGGCGTAGGACGCCGCGGCCGCCAGGAGGCAGGGGCCCCAGGCGATGGCCAAGACCATCAGATATCGATTCCGCGTTTTCATAGTTATTGGATCACGGGCTTAAACACGCAGTTGAGCTCATAGAGCACGGCCTCATGACCATCCAGGGTCGTGGCGTCCTGAGACACGGTAATGGTGTCGAGCATCGGCCCAATCGCCGGGGCGGATCGCAGATTCTCCTGGACCCGCCTTACCGCCTCGGAAGAACTCTCCTTGTCCTTCCCGCAGACGCAGATCTTCAACGCACGCACGGGGACGCTGGCGTCGACCTTCTTGGTCGGGTCGTCCTTGGCGGGGACCTTGATTCGCACCGTATCGCGCCGGGCCTCCAGCTTCGTCAGGATCAGGGTATCCGACAGGCTCTCGACCAGCGACGCCAGGGTCGGCGACCATTGGTTGTGCCCGCCGAGCGAGGCTTTTACATCGGACAGCACCCCCGCGGCCTGGGCCTTGTCCCTTTCTAACGCTTCTCTCTTGTGCACGGCGCTCGACAGGGCCTCGACCACCTTGGCGAGCTGATTCGCCTGCTGTTTCTGGATCGCGATGACGACATCGCTGTCCAGGTAGACGCTCACGGCCCCGAAGGCCGCCAGGAACGGGAGGACGACGACCAGGCAGGCGAAGGCGATGCCGCCCGGCCGGCTCCGGATCGGCAGCCCCTCTCCTTTGAGCAAGTCGATCGTGTACGGCGAGCTGGCGGCGGATGCCCCGGATCGAAGTCCGGGGTGACAAGATTGACGCTTGATGATTGCCATAATCGACGATCCACAACGCAACGATCAATTCAGATGTTCCTCATGGCCAGGCCGGCGGCCACCGCGAGGGACGGGCCGTACCAGGGCGGAGTGTCATCATGCGCGTCCTTTAGCCCGCCCTCCGCGATCCGCAATCCGCAATCGGTCAGGGGATTCCACGGCTGCACTTCGAGGTTCACTCTCGTGCGCAGCAGCTCCACGGACTCCTGGGTGGCGGGCGATCCCCCGCAGACGAGCAAGCGATCGACCCGCGCGGAGCCGTTCTGGGCGGCGTAGTACCGCAGCGTCGTGGTGACGTCCTCCACCAGGGAGTCGTTCGTCATCGGCCGATAGTCGTGGCGGGCGGCCCAGCCGCTCTCGGTGGCGAAAGAGCCGTGCGTGGCCAGCCGGCCGGCGGCCAACGACGGGCGGCCCTCGCCGGTCACGCCGCTGCCGACATCTCGGACGAACGGCCGGCCGCCCGGGTCCGCGATGGCAATGCTGATGCAGGAGTCGCCGAGACTGAGCACCGCATCGCGCGGGGCGGGGCAGGACGCACTGTCCGGCGTCTGCGGTTCTTCGTTCTCAGCCTTCGGTTTCTTGTTCTGGACGCCCAGAAGGTTCAACAGGGCCAGCCCGACCACGTCGACCAGGGCGCAGTGCAGCCCGGTTTCGGCCACGAGCTGCCGGGTGCTCTCGATCAGGTCATTGGTCGCGGCCACCCAGAATCCCATCGTTCTCTTGTCGTTGTTCGAGGTCACCTGGTAGTCGAACGTGCTCTCCTCGGCGAGGAACGGGCAGATCTGGGAGACCTCGAGTTCGACGGCGCCCGCGATCTCCTCGGGCGTCATCGCGGGAAACTCGAAGTCCCGGACGACGACCTCCGGCCCGCGCAGGCCGCAGACCGCGTACTTGCTGGTGATGCCGGCGCTGGAAAGGCCCTGCAAGATGGCCTGGACGGTATGGATTTTGCGCAACTGGGGATCGCCGCCCCACGGCGTGATTTCCGTGACGGCGGCCTTGACGATGACGTACCCGCCGCGGTCCTTCCGAAACTGGACCATCCGGACGGCGGACGCATCGATGTCCAACCCAACCAGGTTCTTTCTTCGCAAGCTCAGCATCGGTGTTTTCATCGGACGACGGGAGAGGCGACTTGAACGCGAATTGGGGACCGAGCCGGGACGACGGTAAGCAGGGAAGTGCGTCGCTATAGGTCCCATGAGTCCTATAGGTCCCCTTGGTCTTATGGGACTTGTGGGGCGGATGGGACCGACACGCGAGCCGCCGGGCGGCTCGGGGCCAGGAGTCTGGACTATCCGTCGGAGCGGTAGTCTCGCCAGCCGGCGGGGGCCGGGACGAATTTGCCCCGCAGCGAGATGTCACCGGGGACGATGCCGGTCAGGAGCCGCCGATCCATGTGGTAGTGCTTGAGGTAGCCATCGTTGCCGGACCCGACGACCCCTCGCATGGCCTCGCAGATCGTGCCGTGGACCTCCAGGTGCTCCTGGTGCCCGCTGTGCTCCTTGCGCCCGCCATAAGTCGTATGGCCGTAGGTTCGCGCGACGTTCTCCGCCCCCCAGCCGCCGCCACCGACGGTGATAGCGGCCTCAACGATCATCGGCTCGGGCAGGTACCTCTCGTAGTAGTCAGGGTACTGGGCGGGGGTGGCGCTGGGGTGGTCCGGCAGGCCCACGGGGGCGTAACTGTAGCCGCTGATATTGACTTTTTTCCCCTCGATGGTGCTCAAGCCTGCATCGACCACCTTGACGACGCCCTGGGCCAGAAGTCCCAGGGCGTTGGGGTTGTCTGCTGTCGGCAGGCCGTCCGCGTCGTGGTTTCCATCCATCAGAATTTCATCGGCCACCCAGATATTCCCCGTGGCCACCACGGTGATCTTGCCCTTGACGCACTGGTTGCCGCTGTGGCTGGTGGAATTGCCTCCGATAACGACGTTTCCGCTCACGAAGATCTGTCCGCCCGGCTCCGATTGGGCGCCGCCAAACGATTGCGTGACATAGGTGTCGGTGAGGACCACAGTGCGCCGGTCCCCGTTGGTGTCCGCGTTGTTGGAGACCACATGATAGTTGTAGATGTAGTATCGATCGAACTGCGTTCCCCCGGAGCCCGGGTGGATCTTGAAATCCCAGGTCTTTGAATCGGCGCCGCTGCCCTCCCGACGGGAGCTTTCCGCGGTGCAGTTGTTCGTGATACGGACCTTGCCGACGCCTCCCTCGACGAAGAATTCGAGCTGCGTGACGGGCTGCCGATTCGTCACCGAGGCACCGGCCGTCGGGGTGAAGCGGTACGCGGCCTTCGTGCTGTTGCGGAAGCGGTCGACCTTGGTTTGCACGGAGCTTTCGTCGGTGACCCGGCTGGCCGGCTGATCGAAGTAGATCCCGGCGTCAAACAGGCTCATGACGTCGGCATACTTATCGGAGCCGCCGGCGGTCAGCCGCGATTCACAGACCGCCACCGGCTGCTGGAAGTCGGGAGTGCCGGAGATGAAGATATCCCTCACGTCGGGATTGTCAGCGGCCTTGTTGATGAAGACCGGCATATCGATGACTTCGCCGGTCATGAAGTAGACCCCGGTGGTGCTCCCGGAGCCGCTGGGGCATTGGCACACGCCCATGTCCCAGCCGCTGACGGCCTGGATGACGAGGGCATCGACGTAGCGTTCGAAGGGACCGCCGTAGCCATGGGAAAGAATGCGGAAGACCGGCCGCGAGCCGGCGAAGCTGAACAGGCTGATCTGGTACGCACTGGAGCTGTCGGGAAAGGTTAGTGTCCCCGTGGTGCCCGGGACGCTCTGCTGCAGGGCGTTGAGCATGTCCTGCTGCTGGGTCATCCAGAAGACGGCCCTCTCATAGCCGGCCTCCGCCGCCATCAGGGCGCCCAGATCGCCCTTGATCGCCGCCGCCTGGCGCCTGGCCCCGAAGCCGACGGCCAGCAGGCCGAAGCCGATCGTCGTCAGAATCGTCAGAGAAATGACCACCAGCCCCAGGCTGCTGCCGGCAGCGGATTGCGGATTGCGGATTGCGGATTTCATCTGGGCCATATGTTACGCAGCAAAGCGGTGGTCATCACCTTGGTGGTTTCGCCGGTGCTGGAGTCCGTCAGGACGACGTTCAATCGGACGGAGCCTTGCCCCGCGTTCGCCACGGTGTTGTGACTGAACGGGCCGACGGCGCCGCCGGTATCGGCGTTGTCAGCCAGCACCACGGTGGTCACGCCCGTCGTGTTTTTGGCGCCTCCGCCGGCGGGAACCGCACCGGGTGGGTAGGACCCGTAGTCCACTTTCAAGCGGTGGCCGTCGAGATAAAACAGGGCGTAGGCGGTCGCCGGCTTGGCCGGGTCCATGAGGTTGTGACTGTCCGACGCATCCAGCGGAACGTCCCAGTACCGGAATTCCACCGCGGCGCCGGAGACGACGGAGTCGGGGTGCCCCGCCTCGGGCAGCGCGGGCGTGAAAACGCCCTGGTTGATCCGGTACAGGAAATAGCAGGCCCGATTGGCGCGCCGGCCGACGCTGCCGAACTCCGCGATGATGGCTTCGGCGTCCTCGCTGGCGCCGCTATGGACGGATTGATACGTTTGCAGCCAAGCCCGGCTGCTCCCGTTGAGCAGCAGTCCCACCGTGAACACCAGGATGACCGCCACCATGCTGCTAATGAGCAGCTCCACCATGGCGATGCCGTGGGGTCTCACGCGTGGAGTTCGGATTTCAGCCATAGCGCGCCGCCTCAACCATCCGAGCCATCGAGCCGCACATACGTCACGAATATGATCGGCGCCAGACCCGCAAAACGACTCTCGGGAGTGGACATGCCGCCGCCCGCATCGACTTGGGCGAATCGAACGATCACGGCGAGCTGCCGCAGCGTGGTCTGGGCCTGAGTGTCCTGGTCCACGTCCTGATACTTCAGCATCGCCAGCATCGGGAGATTATCCAAGGTGATGCCATAGACGGCGCTGTTGAGCGCGGCGCCCAGCCCGGCGGGCGTCGTGAACCCGGCCGGGATCGCACAGCCCGCCGAGAACCCCAGGCCGAGGCCGGCGGGATCGTATTCCAGGGAGCCTCCGGTGCTCTTCCAGTCCACCAGGAGCAGATGGGCGACACGTCCGGCGGCAATCTGGCCGCTGGCGATTCGACCCATCGCGGCCGCGTAGTACTGGTACTCCAGAGCGCCCAAGGTGGCTACGGCCAAAATGGCCGCAGCCACCATTTGCTCGACCAGTGTGAACCCCGGCACACGCCGACCAGACCGCATGATCCGCACCTCGGCGATGAATTCATTCACTACGTGCCGCTACCTTCGGCGAAGGTGGCCACGTAGCTGTTCGCCGCGTTGGACGTAAGCGTCATGACCGCCGGTGCGGCCGGCTTGCCGGTGCGGGTGGAACTGGCGGCCGTGCAGGTGATCACGAAAGAGACCTGGCTGCCGGTGGCGGTGGCCGACGTGATGGCATACGCCTGGTGCGTGAAGTACGTGCCGTCCAGGTCGTTGTCGGTCAGTCCGATATTCGCCAGGGTCGGCGCGGCTGTGAAGCTGCCTTTCTCGGCCGCATAGGACCGCAGGGCGGAGGCAATCGTGCCCATCGCGGCCTTCCCTTCGGACCACTTCGATGAATCGATTCGCCCGCTCATCAGCGGCACGGCGACCGCCGCCAGAATGCCGACGATCAGAACGACCACCATCAGCTCGACCATGGTGAAAGCTTTACTGCTCTTCATGCTACACCTCCTAAGAACGGAATCTTGGTAAACGCCACATTTGTTTGCCCGAAAGAGGAGCCAGCCAATGAATGACTGGGCCCACTCCTACAATCCCCACCATCTGGGTACTTTCTTGTATCGGCTACCGCCGTCTGCGACTTTATGCCTCTTTGCGACATCCTCAGTGGCCTGCCCCTGACATCGTGAAGATCGGCAGATACAGGGCGATCACCACGACCAGCACAATCGCGCCGATGGTGGTGATCATCACCGGCTCCAGCAGACCCGTCAGGGCGTCGATGGTCGCAGCGGTCCTACGCTCGTAGTGTTCGCTCGTCTTGCGCAGGATGGCGGGCAAGGCGCCGCTTTCCTCGCCGACCTGGGCCATCTTGACGACCATGTTGGGAAAGAATCCCGCGGCGGACATGCCCAAAGCGACGTTGGACCCGCCCGTGACGTGCTGCTTGACGCGTGCGATCGCGGCGACAATCACGTCGTTGGTGGTCATGCCCCGCAGGATCTCCAGAGCGTCGAGGACGGGCACGCCCGCTTCGAGAAGGGTCGCGATCGTCCGGCAAAACGTGGCCACGAACGACTCGGTGAACAGCTTCCCGAACAAGGGCAGGTGCAGGACGAGCCTGCTCAAAAACAGATGCCCGCGTTTCGTCCGGGAGAGCATCACGCCGGTGCCGATCGCCAGGGCGCCGGCGGCCGCAAAGTACAAGGCATCGTGGCACAAGACCTCATAGAATCCCATGAAGGCCCGAGTGAAGGCGGGCAATTGTCCCCCCAATTGGTCGAAGATCATGCGAAAGCGCGGCACGATCAAGGTCATGATGCCGATAATGATGACGGTGATCAGACAGACTACGAAAATCGGATAGGCGATGGCCCCCCGGATTTTCTTGGCGATCCGGTCCCGGCCGTCGAAGTGCTCAGCCAGGGACCCCAAGGCTTGGCCCAGGTCGCCGCTCGTTTCGCCCGCGACGATCAGGGCAATGGCCAGCCGGTTGAAAACCTTGGGAGAACCGGCGAGGCCGTCGGACAGCAGCCGCCCTTCGCTGACCCGGGAACGCGCCCGTTGCAGGACTTGGCGGAGCTGCAGGTTGTCTGTGTCCTCCGCGATGATGTCGAGGGCGGTCGTGATGCTCATGCCGCCTTCGAGCATCGTGCTCAACTGCCAGCAGACGGCGCCCAAGTCGGCCGACCGGACTCCGCCGCGGGCGGACTTGCGGTCCTTGATGCCCTTGACGGCGGTCTCCTGAATCCCTATGGGAGTGAGCTGCCGATGGTGCAGGACCTCCAACGCCTCATTGGAGGAGTTGGCGGCGAGCATCCCATCGCGCCGGGCCCCCCCGGTGTCACGGGCCACATAGGTGTAGCTCTTCATCGGTCACCCTATAAAGAATACGCAAGGAATTCGGAATTGCAAGTTGCCAAAGGCGACAGCCACCCTATGGAATTTCTGATTTTTGATTTGAGGAGGAAACGTCCGCCGAAGGGCGACAGCCGCCAATCATCCATCAACAATCATCCATCGTAAATTCTTCTTACCCTTCCACCATGGACGCGACGCGGATGACCTCGTCCGCCGTCGTCAGGCCCTGGAAGGCGGCCCGCACGCCGCTTTCGAGCAAATCGCCGTAGCCTTTGCCGCGGGCGGCGTTGCGGATGTCCGCCTCATTCTGGCCGGCGATGATCCGCTCGGCGATGTCTTCGTCCACGGCCAGAAACTCGAAGATGGGCAGCCGGCCGTGATAGCCCGTCTTGCTGCAGGCGGGACAGCCTTTGCCCTGGTAGAACGTCACGCCGGCGACTTGCGCGCGGCTCACCCGCAGGCGTCGCAAGGCTTCCTCGGTCAATTCCACCGGCTCCTTGCAACTGTCGCAGATTTTTCGGACGAGCCGCTGCGCCACGACGAGATTCAACGTGGACGAGAGCAGGTACCGCTCGATTCCCATGTACGTGAGCCGGCTGATGGTGCTCGGGGCGTCGTTCGTGTGGAACGTGCTGAGCACGAGGTGCCCGGTCAGGGCGGCCTTGATGGCGATCTCGACGGTCTCCTTGTCGCGGATTTCGCCGATCAGGACGATGTCGGGGTCCTGCCGGAGGATCGCCCGCAGACAGCGGGCGAAATCCAGCCCGATCTCGGGCTTCACTTGGATCTGATTGATGCCGGCCAGGCGGTATTCCACCGGGTCTTCCACCGTCGTGATGTTGACGGTCGGGCTTTTGAGGTAGTTCAGGGCGGCGTACAGGGTGGTGCTCTTGCCGCTGCCGGTCGGTCCCGTGACGATAATGATGCCGTGGGGCCGCGACAGCATGGATTTCAGTTGCAGCAGGGCGGTGGGCTCGATCCCGAGCCGGTTCAGGTCGTGCGTCACCGACGCGGCGTCGAGGATTCGCATGACGACCTTCTCGCCGTAGATGGTCGGCAGGGTCGAGACACGCACGTCGATCTCGCGGCCGGTGGTCTTGATCCGCAGACGCCCATCCTGGGGAAGCCGGCGCTCCGCGATATTCATCTGGGCGAGAATCTTGATCCGCGCCACGACCGCCGCGTGCATCTTCTTGGGAGGGGGCACGATGTCGCGCAGCAGCCCGTCCACGCGCACCCGTACGATGGTGGTGTCGGCCTGGGGTTCGATGTGCACGTCGCTGGCCCGGTTCTTGACCGCCTGCCGCAGCAGCAAATCGACGAACCGGATGACCGGCGCCTGGTTGGCCGCCTCTTCGCCGTTGGTCTCCGCTTCGGAGCGCTCCTCGATCGTGACCGTGTCGTCGATCTCCGTGGCGTTGTTCTCCACGGCCACCAGGTCGCGGAGCTGGCGCTCTTCGATGTCCGAGCCGTGGTAGACCACTTCGATGGCCCGCCGGATGGCGCCGGCCGAGCCGATCACGGGCTTGATGGGCCGCTGCATCTTCAGCATGACCGTGTCGATCGCGACCACGTCGAGCGGATCGGCCATCGCCGTGACGAGCTTGCCGCCCTCCTCCCGCAAGGCGATCAGGCAGAACCGCTGTGCGATGCTCTCCGGCAGCAGGCGGGCGATCTTGGCGTCGATCTTCGCGATGTCGTCCAGCGTGACGTATTCGATCGCGAGATGCTCCGCCAGAACGGCGCCAAGCGTCAGGTCGTCGAGCAGACGCAAGCGCACGAGCACTTCGCCCAGCCGCCCGCCTTTTTCCTGCTGTTCCTGGAGGGCCTGCGCCAGATGCTCCTGGGTGATCAGGCTCTTGCGGACCAGCAGGTCTCCCAGCAGGAGACTCGTGTCGGTGTTCGGCGCCGTGCGGGTTCTCGTTGTTCTTGTCATGGCTTCGCCCGGGTGTTATTACGGCGTTTCGGATTTCTGCGGCGCGGCGCAGGCGGCCGACAGCGCCGCTTCTTCGCGTTCGAAGTCCGGATCGCCCGGCGTCTCGATCCTGGTGCGGTCGACGTCCGGGGCCTCGAGATCGTTCTGGACCTGCGGCGGCGTCGGGCTGCTGCGCCGCGGGGCCGTCGCGCCCAGACTGCCGAAGAGCTCCGACAGGTTCTTTTGAATCCCTCTGCGCGTCGCGCGGCGGCCGACGGACTCCACCGCCGGGACGTTGCCCAGGACCTCGGCGGCCAGGGCCCGGTACTCCACGGCGCCCCGGCTCCGGGGGGCGTAGTCGAGGATCGACTCTCCCGCGCTCGGGGCTTCGCACAGCCGGACGTTGTTGTGGATCACGGCCTGGAAGACCATGGAGCCGAACAACTCCCGCATCTGCGACTGGATCTGTTTGCTCAGCGTGGTCCGGTCCTCGACGAGCGTCAGGAGCACGCTCAGGTTTCCGGCGGAACAGGGGTGGAAGCGGGACCGGATCAGCCGGATCGTCTCCAGGACCCGGCGCAGTCCTTCCATCGAGTAGTAGTGGGGCTGGACCGGCACGATCACGTCGGTGCTCGCGACCAGGGCGCTGATGGTCAGGATCCCAAACGACGGCGCGCAATCCATCACGCAGACGTCGTAGCGGTCGCGGACGGACTTCAGCAAGTTGCCGAGGACCAGCTCCCGGTTGGGGGCCCGCGCCAGCTCCACGTCCGCACTGGCCAGGATCACGTTGGCGGGCGCCACCGTCAGCCGCTCCATCGTCGTCGGCAGCAGAACGTCCGTCAGCTTGATCTGGGGGCGGGTGACCGCATCGTAGAGCGTGTACTGCAAATCGTCCGGATTGTGGCCGAGACCGATCGTGGCGTGCGCTTGGGGATCGAGGTCCATCAACAGCACGTTCTGTTGTTGCTCCGCCAGGGCGGCAGCCAGGTTCACGGCGGTCGTGGTCTTGCCGCAACCGCCCTTCTGATTAACAACGGCAATTGTCTTCATAATGCGACGACCCTCTCTTTTGGCGTACTTATCGGTTGAAAGGGCAGTGACCTTTAGTGGCGGCGGGCCCCCAGCGCCAATTGCGGCTTTCGGCCCCGGATCGGGGTCCGGGGTGACAACCTTGTGGATTTCGGATGGAAAGAAGCTCTCGCGGCGAATCCGCAAGCATCCATTCGCAAGCCGAAATCCCCTGGCTTAGGGCGCATAAAAAGGGCCGCGAGTGTGCTCGCGGCCCAGGAAGACTCTCTTTTATTGTGTGACTACAGCGTGCGGCGACGGCGGAGCCAGCCCACCAGGCTCGTGCCCAGGCCGACGAGCACGAGGGTGCCCGGGGCCGGAATCGGAGCCGTCGAGCTGATGGCCAGCATGTCCTGATGACGGTAACACAGGTCGCCGGCATGGCCCACGTCGTACAGATTCAGGACTTCCACGGTGCCCAGGCCCGTCCAACTGCCCGAGTTCACGGCGTTGTTGGCCGCCGTCAAGAAGGCATTCTCCCGCGAGCCGGACACGCTCCCGGTTTCATTCTCCAAGTACCAGATCACGTCCTGGAGGGCTTTCGCGGAGTCGACGCGATGCGTGTCGGGGCTGTAATTATACCCGCTCAGGGTGCCGGCCGCGAATTGCGTATACAGGTAGGCGGTTCGCGCATCGAGGGGATCGCCGCCGTTGGGGCCGGGAGCTCCGTTGTTCAGGCCGCCGAGCATGGCTTCCGTGTTGAGCTGCGCCGCGTAGGTCGAGCCCATGTTGACGTACTCCGTCTTCTCGACGCAGAAGCTCTCGAAGGCGCCGGTGTGGCCCAGCAGAGATGCGAGGTCGGCATTGGGCGTCAGCGTGAACTCGCCGCCGCTGCCGGAGTAATATCCGGACGTTTGCGTCACGGTGACGGTCGGGCTGGCCAGAGCGGAACCGGCCGTCAACAAACAACCCAACAGCGCGCAGAATCTGATCTTGGACATTCCATCACCCCCCACGAATTGACAACATTGTGTTTGGGTTCGCCCCGAAAAGCGGTGGGTACAACCCCCACCTGGTGTTTCTGTGACCCCCGGTATCGATTTTACTGGGATGAGTATACCCGATGGGCGGGGTCCTTGTCAACCACTCGCAAGGGAGAATTCGGAGAGGAAGACCCCGTATATCGTCTTAGGGGCGGGGTGCCCTGGGGCGGCGTATTCTTATCGGATGATGACCGGGCGGAGCCTGCGGGGACCCGGCGTTTTTTTCTTCGCGGCGGGGTGCGCCTGCGGCGTGGGCACGCGGCGGGCCGGGCGGAGGCCCGATGGGCCTTCTTTCAGAATCCTTCGGCCGCCAGGCATATTCCGGCCACGAGGGCCGATAACGCCAGCAGGACAAGACCCGATAAAAGGGCGAGGGCGGCGGGACGATCCTGAACCAGACCCATCCAGAACCATTGCCGGAGGGTCTCGGTGGGCGGGGCACCGGACGGGGGACGGACAACGGCGGGGCGCGCCGGCCTATTCGCCAGGTTCTGTCCTGCGTTCGGCGGCCTCGGTTCCCGGTCCCGGATCTGGGGTTCGGGTTCCCACGTGCGCTCTTTCGTATTCGAGGGCCTCTTCGATGGTCTCTGCTCGGTCCCGCGTCCTGCGTCTTTCGGCCTCGGCGGCCGGGGCGGCTGCGCGACGGCGGTGACGCCGCGACGGACTTGGCGCTGGGCCGGCCGGCTCGTCTTCGGCCGATCGCTGCGGCGCGGGGACGGCGGCTTGGTTGGGATCGGCGGTTCGGCCGGCGCCTGGATCTGGGGGCCACGCTCGC
Organism: Phycisphaerae bacterium; assembly: GCA_026386805.1. Classification (GTDB taxonomy): domain Bacteria; phylum Planctomycetota; class Phycisphaerae; order Sedimentisphaerales; family Anaerobacaceae; genus PLanc-01. The sequence goes on from JAPLMX010000175.1 coordinate 29,595, forward strand.
GTCTCAAGTTCAAAGCGCCGATGTCCGCCTCTCTCAGAAGCCGGTGCGGTCCCTGGCGGAACTCGTGGAGGATCCCTCGTTCCAGCAGGGTGTTGATCTGATCTTCGCTGGCGTTGAGTGTCTCGGCGGCTTCCTTCACCGTGCAGAACATTCGACTCATGGGTGTCGTTCCTATTGGGACATTGTCGCCGGACGGCTGCCGAGGATTCCGTCTCCTCGGATCGCGTGACCATGCGGGACTTGCCCTGCCCGTTCTTCGGCGATTTGCCCTCCCGACTGTAGAGCGTCCGGCCGCCGGCGGCGCGCGGAACGCGTTGCCGCGCCGCCTGGCAGAAGTCCAGGACCTGGTCACGCCGTATCATGAATGCTCACGATCCATGGAATAGGCGATGGGCATCCGGAGGCAAGTGGCGATAATCTGGTGCGAACCAGTACGGCGGCGGAACCTGTGGTTCCTGTGACCCCATCTCCGCGACTTCGCGGCGGCAGAAGTTTGCACCGAGGGTCTCCGGGAAATCGTGTATAATACTCGGCATGTCGAGTTGTGGCGGTTTGTGGGAGAAAAGCTATGACGATACGTTGGATTGCCATTGTTTCCGTGGTTCTCCTGTGCGGTTGTGCCGGCGAGCCTACACCCTACCAGCGGGCGGGGACCGCGTCGGCCGGCGGCTACTCCGAGAGGCGAATCTCGGAGGACACGTTCTATGTCTCTTATCGGGCCAACAGCAGGACGCCGGGAAACGTGTTGTGCGCCTACCTCTTCCGCCGTGCGGCCGAGCTGACGCGGCGGTACGGCTTCCACTACTTCGCCGTCATTCGGGGCCCCCGGCAGCCGACGCACAGGGAGACCCGCTACCCCGATGCGCTCGGCACAAAGGAGAGGCGGGAGCCCATTGATGTGGAGATGCCGGTCCCAGGCGAGGTGTTCATGACGATCCAGTGCTTCAAGGCCCCGCCAGCGCCGCCCGAGACCCGCGTCATCATCGACGCCAAGGGCTATCTTGAGAAGAACCCCCATCCGTGGAAGTGATGATGGGCGACTTGATCGCCTTGTGGGCGATGAGAACATCACTTTCGTGTGCCGTTGTCTTGCCTTCAGGCGGGCCCGAGACCATAATACCGCTCGGCGGAGTCCCGTGAAGATGACTCGCACCGTGGCAAGGGCAGGGACGGTATCGGTTGAGAATGGCCGCGATTGAGATTGAATCTTTGACGAAGTGGTATGGCCGGGCGCGCGGGGTCGAGGACGTGACGTTCTCGATCGAGCGGGGCGAGGTCTTCGGATACCTCGGGCCGAACGGGTCCGGCAAGACCACGACCATTCGCTGCCTCATGGGCTTGCTGCGGCCCAGCGGCGGCGAAGTCCGCATCCTGGGCGAGCGGGTAATGCCGGGGCGAGGCACGCAGCACGCGCGGATCGGTTATCTGCCGGGCGAATTTCGTATCTGGGGACGGCCCCGATCGCGTCGTTCGTTGCGGATGCTGGCCGGTCTCGGAGGTCGCGACGTTGCCGCGACCCGGCGTGAGGAACTGGCGGCCAGGCTGGAGCTGAACCTCGACCGGCCCGTGGGCGACCTGTCCAAGGGCAACCGGCAGAAGGTGGCCGTGATCTATGCGTTCCAGCATCGGCCCGAAGTGTTGATTCTCGACGAGCCGACGGCCGGCTTGGACCCGCTCATGCGCCAGGCCGTGCTGGACCTGATCCGTGAGGCGGCGGACGCCGGGGCGGCCGTCCTTCTGTCGTCCCACGACCTGGGGGAGGTGTCGGCCGTCTGCGCCCGCGCCGCGATCTTGCGGGAGGGCCGGCTGGTGGAGGCGGCGCCCATCGCCCGGATCGTGCAGCAGGGCGAGCATCGCTTGAAAATCTGGTTCCTGAAGGGCACGCTGATGCCGGAGGTGCCGCTGGATCGGTTGCCGGGCGTTCGCGTGGTCGAGCGGCAGCCCGGGATCCTTCATCTCGCCCACCAGGGCACGGCGGACGCCCTCTTGAAGTGGGTTGCCCAGTTCCCCGTGGACCGGATTGCCACGCCGCAGACCTCGCTGGAGGAAGCCTTCATCCAGTACTATCGGCAGCCGCCGCGCCCCGAGGCAGGGGCCGCGGAAGGAGTCCGTTCATGAGCCGTGCCGCCCGCCCGCCGTTTCCGCTGGTGCTCCTGCGATTCTGGTTCGTGCGGATTTTGCCCGCGTGGTGCGGGATTGCCCTGCTGATTTTCCTGATGCAGATCGCTATCAGCGGCATCGTTCACGACAATGACAAGGTCAAGACACTCCTGAGCTTCCTCGACGTGCTTCCGTCGATTGTGAAAGCCTCGCTCGGAGGCGAAATGCTGCGAATAGGCAACACAGCGGGGTTGATCGCCATCGGCTACAACCACCCCTTTGTCCTGTTTCTCTTCATGCTTTTTGCCGTGGGGACGCCCACGGGTCTGCTCGCCGGCGAGGTCCAGAAGGGGACGATGGAGCTGATCCTGTGCCGCCCGACGACGAAGACGCAGGTCTACGCCTGTGCCGGTATCCTGACGCTGGCCGGCATGTTTGCCCTGGTCCTCGTGATGTTCCTGGGGACGGTCGCGGCCGTGAACCTCTTCACGTTCACGAGCAAGGTCCCGCTCGATGTCTTCTTTCGCATCGCGGTCAACGGCGGCCTGCTCGCCAGCACCTTTGGCGCCTTCTCGCTCCTGTTCGCCGCCACGTTCGCACGACTGTACGCGGCCGTCGGCGTCTCCGTCGCCTTTCTCGTGGCCAGCTACTTCGTGGCGGTCGTCTCCAACTGGTGGCCCCGCATGGCGTTTCTCAAGCAGGCGACGCTCTTTTACCTGGTCGATAGCTCGCATTCCTGGGAAGGCTGGCCCCTTCGCAACATGGGCATCCTGGCGGCGATCCTCCTGGCTGCGGCGGGTCTCGGCGCCCTGATCTGGCACCGTCGCGACCTGCCCCTGTGACCTCGTCCGCTGTCTCCCAGGGTGTGGCATGGCCGACATCGGCCCAGGCACCCGCCTTGTCACGATCTTACCGCCGATACATTTTGTATTTCTTATCCGAAAATTCCTTGCCTTGCCTCCCATTCGCCGCCACAATAGGCCCGTGGGCTCGGAGCCTACGTGGATTGTCTACGGGCACAACGCCTGTGCGGACCAACAAGAATGGGTTCCCCAACGCGTTGGGAGTCCCAACCAAACACCCTCCGGGGAGAAGTGTCCGGAGAATGGAGTCACGGATTCGAGGGTGACCACATGAAGCTGGAACCAAGAAAACCATCGGGTCGCGAGAAGGACGAAGCCGCCGTGGCGGCGCTGGCGCATTTGCGGGAGAAGCTGCACTCGGGAGAGATTTCGCTCGCCCGGAAGGCCGCGTTCAACCTTTCCTGGATGCAGGAGGACGGTTTGGACATTCTCGTGGAGGCGTTGTTCGGCAGCTTTCCGAGGGATACGAAGAAGGCAGCCGCCTACGGCCTGCGCAGCATGAACGGCCGGATGCGAAAGCTGGCCGAGGCGGTCCTCACCAAAGGCCTGACGCATTCCAACCGCATCACGAAAGACGCCTGCGCCAAGTCGCTGCAACTGATGAAAGAAGGCCCCGCCCCCAAGAAGCCCGGCGGCTTCCAAAGAAGACCCCAGGGGCCGCGCCGGCCGAACATCCGCGAATTCCGAGGCGGTGGCCGAGGCCCGGCGAGAAACCAGTTCTCCCCCAGAAACACCCGCCCCGGCCGGTAGCGAAAGAAAAGAACCCAAGGGACGTAAGCAACCTAAAGGCCCGCTCCCTGGACTGATCGTCACAGGCTACGCCATTCAGGTCCCTTTGGTCCTTACCCGCGACCAAATGATCCAACCCGCCCGCTCCGGCAAGAAGAACATCATCGGGACAAACAACAAAGAGAAAACCGGAAGGGTTAAGGACTGACAAGGGCCATCTATCTGCCGATGAACGCAGATGAAAAACGGGGCTGCGGCATCGGCGAGAGCCGGCCCGCTCTGAGAAGTGCTACGCAGGCTCGCGAAGCAGAGTAGGGTGGGCTCCGCCCACCGTCTTTCTGATAGTTGACAATCAGACGGCAATCGTGCACAATCGATTCTGGATTGGATGGCCCGCAATCGCCGGTGCGAGGATCGGGAGGCGATGCGAGATTCCGGTCGGAGATTGTGGATGCCGAGAAAATGCACGCGGTTGTTCCCCTTGTTGCAGCGGGTTTACTATGCGCCTACGGGGGCAAACCGTTTGACGAACGACGCGGTAGAGGAATAACACATGGCTTCGGACCATCTGGAATTGGATTCGAACCAGTGGAAGCGTGGCATCGGATCGCCAAGTCCTCTGAGGAATTGGCCCCCAAAGAGACACCAGTTGTTGAACTGGTTTCGCAGCAGGGCTGCGCCTCTGGCTGAGGCGTATGAGGGAGCAATCTGTTTGCTTGAACAAGAGGATTTCCCTGGGCGAGTCCATTTCATTTCCCATGCGGTACGAGACATTGCCGATCGTTTGGTGTTTGTTCTGGACCCCCAATTGGAGGGCGGTCGCGTCCAATACGAGAACGAAATGGACAAGATCGAAAAGCTATGGCCTAAACTCCAGACGATTGAGGAGACTACCGGCGGACCGGCTGCTCAGGATGCAGTGCGCATAGACTACGGACTTGCTTTGAGGATCGATTCGCTGGTTGGGGCTCACCGCAAACGGCGACAGCGACCATCGAATTCGGAACTGCTGTTCCAATATCTGATGCGACAAGAGCCATCCCGGGCAGAGGTGAGTCAAAGGCTTGTTTCCGACTTCAAGAAGATGCGCGATTGGTTCATGGATTTGACGCACCTCCGCAGGGACAAAACGCCCACGGTCGATGAGTACGAACTGCGAGCCCAGTTCAGCAAGTTTGAAGGAGTGCTGCACAGCTTCGTGGGAGACTTTTTTACAGGTACCGCAGAACTCGATGAAATCTTACAGCAAGCCAACCAGTGAGCAACTCGATACCGCCATACCGCTGTTGAGTTCGCCGCAGCATGAAGCGTATTTCTTCGCAGGCTTGGAGAATCCGCATTGGATTGTTCCCCTTGCTCAGCGTGATGTCTTCAAGTATCCACCGAAGGCAGAGCACGTAGAAGGAGGAGGCATTAGGTTCCCAGTGTGGTCACCTTCGCGTTACTTGGTACGTATGGCTGCGCAGGCTCCAACCGAAGTCGTGGCGATCTTTGCGAAGATAGAGACGGACAACGCGTCCATTATCGGTGATATCGTGAACGCGGCGATGGCGATGCCATCTGACGTGTCTGTCTCCCTCGTTCCAGCTATCTGCAAGGCGGCAAGAGAGGGGGCGCTCTGGATTCACTTTGACAATGCGAGCGATTTGTGCGTCCGGCTGGCTGAGGGCGGCCAGCTTGATGCAGCGATGAGTCTGGCAGAAGCCTTGTTTACCCCGGCATTTGAGGAAGGCCAGGAGGAGCCAACCCGCCGGGATGAGTACTGGTACGACGAGGGCATCAAAAAGGTGGTGCCCGTCATGGTTGGAGCCTACGCCCGTGTCTTTCTTCCGGAGCTATGCGATTGGCTGAAGGCATCAGTCGGGGCGAAGAGGTATGTCGATCCGATCTCCGGTTCTGACAATTCAGACATGTGGCGTCCGGCTATTGAGGAACACGAGCAGAATCAAGACTGCGACTTTGCAGGTGTGATGGTTGGATTCGTCAGGGAAGGATTCGAGCAGGCGATTCGCAGCGGATGCCTCTCATTGGACGAGGCGATCCAGATTGTTGCAGGCTACCCATACCTTATCTTCAGACGGATCCGGCTTCACCTGATTGGTGAGTTCGCCGAGCAGAATCGCGATCTGGCTCGCCAAGTCATGCTTGATCGGGCGCTTTTCGAAGATCACGGGTGCAAGCATGAACACGCGATGCTGATTGGCAAGCGATTCAACATGCTTGAGCCAGATCAACAGGCGGAATGGCTTCGGTGGGTGAAGGACGGCCCAACAGGCAAGGTTGCGGAACATATGAACGCCCCCGACGACCCAGACCTGAGTCAGCGCCGGGGTGACTACTGGCGCTTCGAGCGGTTGCACTGGGTTCGCGATCATCTCACCGGTGCGGAGCAACATTTCTATCAAGGAATGCGCCAGAAGCACGGCGAGCCCCACATGGCGGATCTAAACGTCTGGATGGGCCCGGTGCGCGATGGTCCCGACAGCCCAATGACGGTCAATGACTTTGCGGGAATGACGTTTGAGCAGGCGGTGGACAAGGTCTCGTCATGGAAACCAGAGGAACCACAATTCATGGGACCTGACATTGAGGGGCTTGCGTCGACGTTTGAGGAATATGTCGCGACTAATCCTGAGCAGTTCTCCGAGAAAGCTCGGATTCTGATCAATCGACCAGCGTCCTTTGTGCGTGAGTTCATCGCGCAGATGGCTGACGCCGTAAAAGGCGGACGCGAAATCGATCTGCCTGCCGTGCTTGATTTGTGCCATTGGGTTTTGTCGCGTCCGATTGAGGAACGCACCGTGCCAGAGCAGGAGCACGGGGCCTTGGTGGACAAGGACTGGCAGTGGACTCGGGACGACATCTCCCGACTCCTGGAGAACATCTGCAAGGCGAAGGCGGGTGATGTACCGAAATACTCGCTGGATGACTTACAACAACCCATCTGGAGGCTGATCGAATGCTTATGTCATGATCGTGCCGAGTCGTACATGATTCGCGACGTCTCGCAGGACGATCCTCGGGTTTACGATTATCTTAACCCCGGACTCAATTCCCCACGCGGCAAGGCGGTGGGGGCGGCCCTTGAATACGCTCGATGGGTGGCGAATCGCATCAAGCAATCCGACGGGAAGCAGGATGTTGTTCCTGGCGGTTTCAAGGTCGTGCCCGAGGTCCGGGACATGTTGGAGTGGCAGATCGCAAAGGAAAACAGGAGTTTCGAGGTCATGTCGGTGATCGGATCACAAATCGCCTTGATCTACTGGATCGACAAGCAGTGGCTCACAGAGAACACCGCCCGATTGTTCGATTTGGAGGCGATAGAACAGACGCCATCTGCTGCTCACGGATGGGCGGCATGGAACGCGTTCCTCGTGTGGACCAGACCGCACATTGAGTTCTACCGAATCTTCAAACCACAATTCGCATACGCTGTCCAGCAGGCGGCGAAGGTCGAATTGACTGAATGCGGTGACGGACGACCGATGCACCACCTTGGTAAGCACTTGGTGATTCTCTACGGGCGCGGGCAGCTCGGACTTGATGACGATGAGGGCCTGCTCAGGCGGTTCCTCCTGTACTCGAATGCAGATGTCAGGCGACACGCGATCTTCTTTGTTGGGCAGACCCTGGAAGGTGACAAAGGGGTGCCCCCGCAAGTCATCGAGCGATTCATGACACTGTGGGACCTCTACTGGGCTGGGCCTGGCAAAAGCGATGCTAAGGACAAACCCCATTCGGTTCTTTTCGGGATGTGGTTCTCGTGCGGCCGGTTCCCCGAGCAGTGGGCCTTGGATCGGCTTGAGAGTTTTGTCGAAGTGGCCCCAACACCTGAGCCAGACGGTTCGATTGCAGCGAAGCTTGCTGAGAGCGCACATGTTGACATCGTGAAGTCGGTTCGAATCCTCGATCGGATCATGCGTGGTGATCGGGAAGGGTGGCGGATCGAGAGATGGCTTGAGTCAACCATCGAGATTCTCAGGCTGGCAATGGGTAATCCCGGCGAGGCCAGAGAGCAAGCCGTGGCGTTGGTCAATTACTTGGGTCGTCGGGGCTACACTCAGCTCGGTCAGCTCTTGGGCGGAAGTTGAAGAATAAACGGTGGGCGGAGCCCACCCTACCGGCTCTCGCCGATGCCGAGTTGAAGCTTGTCCGAATCGTTCTGCCGTTGTCTCTGCTCTGTGCCCTCGGTGTCGCCCGCCTTCGCGGGGCGCTGGCTCCTGTGGCTAACCTCTGTGGTGAAGACCTACGGACTGGATTCCTGCCTTCGCAGAAATGCCGGCTATGAGCGCCAATCGATTTCCGACCCCCGATCCCCGCCCCCTGTCTACCGGCAACTGCCAACTGACAACTTCCCCCGTATATTGTCCATATTTCATTTGACGCCGAACCATTACCAATTGTATGATAAGAAGAAAACGTAATAGCGAATCGGAACCAGTCAATGGTCCATCCGGAGGGGTCTGGTCATGCTCCGTTCGGCACAAGTCCTCGCCCGTTGGTCGAAGGGGAGACATCCATGGATTTCAATTGTTCGGTGGCTGAAGTACACCATCGTTCCAGTATTCCATCATTCCAGTGCAAGCCCCGGATGGGCGAGATCAAGGGCCCCCAATCGTGCGAAACAAACCCAATTTGCCGCGGGCCGGCCGGAATGGCGAGGGCCTGCAAGGTCGCCCATGCCGCTACCGCTGGGCCAAAGCGTGCGAAACAAAGCCAATTCCTCCCGAGCGAAACAAAGGGCAAGTACTTTTGGAAAAAGGGTTATGACAAATTGGACGCACAAAAGGCACCGGCAAAACAAAGCCAATTTCCGCACAGACAGCAGTGGGCAAGGGTCGGCGAGGCTGTCAGTGCCGCCGGTGGGACCAATCGTGCGAAACAAAGCCAATTTCCGGGGGCAGGCGGGCGCGATGGATCTGGAATCCGCCACCGTATGCCGTCCACCCCCTGGCCGCGTGTGCGACTAAATCTCGTGGGACCGTGGGCTGTTTCTGTCATCCCTTCGCTACACTCAGGGAAGGCTCTGAGCGACCTCGAAGAGCTTGTCCTGAGCCCGCCGAAGGAATCTGGCCAAGGATGTCCACGTGGACTCGACGCGACGGGAGCTTTTCCTGCGATGCCCAGATGCTTCGCTTCGCTCAGCACGACAAACTCACGGTTGGTCCCGCACAAGATATGGTTACACACTCTCGCCCTCTGTTGCCGGATTGTTGTTGTGCTGGTTGCGACAATATTGTAGGCTGTGCGGCGTTGTCTACACTTTTGTGGATGGAAGCTGGTGGCGTTGTGGAAAGGCACCGCATGAGAGGCAGTTTTGCGACGGAAGTGCAGTTGCTCAGCGACGTGGCGAAGGCATTCGCCGAATCGCTGGACTTGGAAGAGACCCTGATGAGCATTCTCAAATCGCTCGATACGCACCTGAAGCTCCAGCGGGGGACGATCTCGCTGCTGGACCCGGACAGCGAGACGATCAACATCAAGGTCGCCCACGGGCTGAGCGAGCGGTCCAAGAGCCAGGGCCGGTACAAGGTCGGCGAGGGCATCACCGGGCGGGTCGTCCAGACTGGCGAGGCGATCATCGTGCCCGACATCGCCAAAGACCCCCGGTTCCTGCACCGGACCAAGTCCCGCGATACCGCCGGGGGTAAGAAAATCGCGTTTTTCTGCGTGCCGATCCGGCTCGAAAACCGGACCGTCGGGACGCTGAGCGTCGATCAGCAGGCCGGGAGGTCCGACGACTTCGACGCCCGGTTGCGGCTGCTCAACATCATCTCCACGATGGTCGCCCAGGCGATCAAACTCAACAAGCTGGTCGAGTCGGAGCGGGCGACGTTGCGCGATGAGAACGTCCGGCTGCGACGCGAGCTCAAGACGCGCTTCGACGTGCACAACATGGTCGGCAAGAGCAACACGATGCAGGAGGTCTACCGGCTGATCGAGCAGGTCGCCGACAGCAACGCGACCGTGCTGATCCGCGGCGAGACCGGCACCGGCAAGGACCTCGTCGCCCACGCGATTCACTATTACAGCCTGCGGTCCGATAAACCGTTTGTGAAGGTCAACTGCACGGCCCTGCCCGAGACGCTGCTCGAAAGCGAGCTCTTCGGCCACGAGAAGGGGGCCTTCACCGGGGCCATCGAGCGCAAGCCCGGCCGGTTCGAGCGGGCTAACAGCGGCACGATCTTCCTCGACGAGATCGGCGATTTCCCGCCCAGCCTCCAGGTCAAGCTCTTACGCGTCATCCAATTCCGCGAGTTCGAGAGGGTCGGCGGCACCGAAACGATCAAGGCAAACGTGCGGGTCCTCGTCGCCACGCACAAGAACCTCGAAGAGCAGATCAAAACAGAGCATTTTCGAGAGGATTTGTATTACCGCATCAACGTCTTCCCGATCTATCTGCCGCCGCTGCGGGAGCGCAAGGACGACATCATGCTGCTGGCGGACCACTTCCTGGAGAAGTACGCTCAGGAGAACGGCAAACGGATCACGCGGATCTCCACGCCGGCGATCGAGATGCTGACCCGCTATCACTGGCCCGGCAACATCCGGGAGCTGGAGAACTGCATCGAGCGGGCGGTCCTGCTGTGCGAGGACGACGTGATTCGCAGCGAGCAGCTCCCGCCGTCGCTGCAAATGATCGACAAGGGCGACACGGCCGTCAAGCCGTCGTTTGTGGAGACCATCGCCAACAAAGAGAGAGAGCTGATCGTCGATGCCCTCAAGAAGTGCAGCGGCCAGCAGCGGAAAGCCGCCCAGGAACTCGGCATCACGGAACGTATTCTTGGCTACAAGATTCATAAATACGGGATTTTTCCGAAGTATATCTGACGTGTGGGCCGTGCGGCTGCGCCTACGAAATTGTCGTCAGATCTGGAGCTATCCACATTTTCGTACGCTGTCCTGCACTCCTCCGGTCCGGCTCGCCTTTTCCTAAAGGATTGTCGGCAACATAGTTATGACGCTGTGGGTCGCCGGCGACCTTCTCTGGCACGCCGCTTGCGTTACAGTCTTGGCCGGTCAGGATTTGGTGAGCCGGCGGGCGGCACGGGGCGTGGTCCCCGTGGTCGCAGGTGCAAACCCGTAATTGAGGAGCAGCTTAAGATGGCAAGGTCGAAGGTTTTGTGGGGGGGCAGTGGCGATGATGTTGGGCACGGTGACTCTGGCGTCGGCCGAGGACAAGGTGGCCGTGGGCGTGACGGCGGATGTCTTCAGTAAGTACATCTGGCGAGGACAGAATGTCGTCGATGACTGGGTCCTCCAGCCCGGCGCCAGTGTCGGCTACCAGGGACTCACCGGCTCCGTCTGGGGCGACATGGACCTGACGGGCGACCTGGTCGATAGCGGTCAGCTTACCGAAGTGGACGTCACGCTCGATTACTCCAACAAGGTCCCCGGCTTATGACGTTCTCGACTACTCAGTGGGTGCGATCTACTACAGTTTTCTCAATCTCAACGCCCACCCGACGGCCGAAGTGTACGGAGGTCTGGGCCTCGACGTGCCGCTCTCGCCGGCCGTCCGCTGGTTCTACGATTTCGACCTGATCGAGGGCAGCTACGTCCAGTTCTCCGTCGGGCACACGATCGAGAAGATCCGAAAATGGGGGGAGGATTGTCACTGTGACGTGCAGTTGGGCGCCAGCCTCGGTTACGGGAGCGACGGCTATAACAACGGCTACTTCGGCGTGGACCAGGGTGGGCTGAACGATCTGACGCTCACCGCCGGCGTGCCGTTCACCTTCGGCAAGCTGACGATCAAGCCGAGCCTCGGCTACTCGATGATGATCGATGACGATATCCGGGATGCCACGGCCAAGAGCGACAACTTCTGGGGTGGCGTCGGTGCGGCGTACAACTTCTGACGGGCACGAACCTGGCCGTCACGAGCCATGTGGCGGTCGGATGGAGCACACATGAACTGAAAGGTGGGCCGATCCCACCTTCTTCTATTTGTCGTCTGCTCGATGCCCAAGCCCGACCGGTACGGGGGCTGGCGTCGCGCGCGGAATCTGGTAAACTGTGCCGCTTTGACGCATCGTTTTGCGGCACAGGAGCAGAAGACCAGATGGCCAGAATCATCTATGCGGTGGCGGGGGAGGGGTTCGGGCATGCGAGCCGGGCGCACCTGGTCGGCCAGCGATTCCTCGACGCCGGACATGAGGTGATTTTCGTCGCCTCACACCGGGCGCTGCTGTACCTGCGGCAATACTACGGCGCGCGGGTCAAGGAGATCTTCGGCCTGACCTTTGACTATAGCAAGGGCTACGTCGATCCGGCGGCGACCGTCTGGAAGAACCTCACGCGGTTCCCACAGGGTCATCGCCTCAATCGAGAGCTGTTCGAGCAGGTGTACAAGCCGTTTGAGCCGGACTTGGTGGTGACGGATTTCGAGCCGTTCAGCGCCTGGTGGGCGTGGCGCAACCGCGTGCCTTTCCTCAGTATCGACAACGAGCACCTGCTGACGACGTGCTCGCTTGATCACAAGCTTCGAGACGTCTTCGGGCGTTTGAACGCGACGGTCGTAGTGAGGTCCCACTATTTCGGGGCCCGGGCATACGTTGTGACCAGCTTTTTCAGGACGCCGCTGCGGCACCGAGCGGCCGTGCTGGCGCCGCCGATCGTGCGTCCGGCCATCGCTCGGCTCCAGCCGTCCGATGCCGGCCACATCGTGGTGTACTCCACCACGGGCACACACGAAGAGCAATGGCGCGACGTGCTCGGCCGATTCGCCCGGCAGAAGTTCCACGTCTATGGTTTCAACAAGAAGGCCGAATACAAGAACTGCATCTTCAAGGAGGCCTCGACCGAGGGATTCGCCACGGATTTGGCCGGCGCACGAGGGGTGATCGCCTCGGCTGGCTTCTCGCTGATCAGCGAGTGCCTGTACCTGCGGAAGAAGATGCTGCTGCTGCCTTTGGCCGGGCAGTACGAGCAGCTCATCAACGCCCGTTACGTGGAGAAGCTGGGTTTGGGAGTGTGGTCGAAGCAGATCGAAGAGCCGGTCGTCGCCCGCTTTTTAGACCGGCTCAATGAGCCCATGCCTCAGGACGACCGCATTCTCTGGCCCGACAACGAGAAATTCCTGGAAACCCTCCAGGGCGTGCTGTCGCGGCTCGATCTGCCTGTGCAGATTGGCATTTAGGTCCTTTTCGTCCCTGTGGTCCCTTAGGTCCTTTCGGTCTCCAAGGACCTGCAGGACGAAAAGGACCCAAAGGACCGCCCCGCAATGCGGGTCGGATCACTTTGCTGTGGCCGGGGCCTCTTTTCCCAGATACCCTTGCTGAACGCAGAGCTGGAGGATCTCACGGGCCAGGGGGCCGACGTCGCCGCCGCCGCGCTGGCCTCCCTCAACGACTACGGCCAGGGCGATCTTGCGTCCCTCCTGGTCCTCGGCGAACCCCGCAAACCAGGCATCGTAGGGTCGCTCGGTGGACCCGGTCTTCCCATAGACCTTCACCCCGTGTTGCGTCAGACCGCTGCCGGTGAACGCGTTGTAGGCCGATCCGCCGCGCTCGTTGACGACCGCGTACATCCCGTCATAGACGACGTCCAGAGTCGTAGGCGAGATGGGCAAGTCGTTTGGCTCGGCCGCCGGCGGTGATTCCGGGCTCAGGAACAGGCGGGGCGGCAGGAATCGGCCGCGCCGGGCCAGGGTGGCGAAGGCGTTGGCCACCTGCAGCGGCGTGACCCGGAAGTTGCCTTGCCCGATGCCGAACATCTTGCGGTCCCGCTCGAAGAGGGGCGGGAGCTGATCGACCGACTCGATGTCCGCGTAGGCGGACGCCAGCGTGCTGCCGATTTGCCCGGATGCTTGTCGCAGGCGGCGGGGGATCGAGCCGGAAGACGGGGGCTCGGGGTACGGCAGCGGGACCTCCCGCCCGTACCCGAACCGGAAGAACCACTCCTGGAGCACCCTCGGCTCGATCCGGTCGGCCAGATGCGAAAAATAGACGTTGCAGCTCCCCTTAATCGCATTTCTGGCCTTGTTGACCCAGCTTGAGTTGTGGCCGACCTTGTCTTTCCTGTAAATCAAACAGTCGGGCCAGCCGGGCGGCGCCGGCGTCGCCGGGCAACTTATGGTCTCCTCCGGCGTGATCGCGCCGGACTCCAGACCGGCGATGAGGACCACGGGTTTGGCCACCGACCCCGGCGGATAGAGCGAGAAATTGATGGTGCGGTTGATCAGCGGCCGATTCGGATCCTTTCGCAGGGTGTCGTATTGGTATCTGGCGGCGTTGAGATCGTAGCTCGGCAGCGACACCAGGGCCAGGATGTCGCCCGAGCGGACGTCGATGATCGCTCCCGCCATGGGGGCTTGGGCGTAGTCCGGGTTGATCTTCGGGTCCGTCAGGCGCTGCTCGATCTGCCTTTGCAGCTCGATGTCGAGGGTGAGCTGGACGTCCTGGCCGAACTCGGTCTCGGTTTCGCGGACGAGCCGGCCGTCGATGTCGTGGACGATCTCGCCGCGCCGGCCGCGGAGGATGCTCTCGCAGACGTACTCGACGCCGTCTTCGCGTCCGCAGACCTCGCCCTGGCGATAGCGGGCCAGCGGGTCGTCCTTGAACGCATTCACGTCGCGCGGCTGGGTCGCCTGGCCGACCCAGCCGATCGTTTGGGCGGCGGCGGACCGATAGGGGTAGTAGCGGTGCCCCGTCGGCAGAATCTGGACGTCATCCACGTCCAGCAGCGCGAGCTGGGCCTCGAAGACATCCTCCTCGGTCTTGAGGTCCACGAGCGTCAGGGTCTGATTGAGGTCCGGAATATCGTTCACATCCACCTTGGTGATGCGTTTGGTGCGCTCGGCATGGTCGGGATACTGACGCTCGAAGTGGGCGAGCGCCTCGGGCAGCGGGACGCTGTTGAGGGTCTTGTACTTGGCGATGAGGTTGGGATCGGGGCTGCCTCGGACCCAGGCGAGGAAACTCCTCGTGTTCCAGAAGGCATCGTTCAGGGCCTTGATTTTGCCTTCGACCTGTTCCCGGGTGACCCCGAAACGACAGCATTTTTCGATGAGGCGTTCGAGGTCCTGCCTCTTGTCGTCCACCTGTTTGTGGACCTCGTACAGGGAGGGATTGGTGGACCTCATCTTGGCGGCGGCGAGCTTCGCCAGCACGACGCGTTCGTCGAGAAAACAGCTCAGGCTGTAGTCGATGCAGATTTGGAACTGGGGCATATCCGCCGCGAGGATCTCACCGCGGCGGTCGAGGATTTTGCCGCGCAGGGTCTTGAACTGCTTCGACGAACCCCGCGGCTCCGTGGCCTTGGCGATCTCGTTCTGGAGTTCGGGGGTGGTGAGCAGTTGTAGCTGGGCGAGCCGCAGCATACAGATCAGCAGTGCGGCCAAGCTGATGCCGAGGAACACCTTGACACGCTTTTCGTACATCCGAGCCCACAATCCATTACTTGGGGCAAAAGGGCATA
This sequence comes from Phycisphaerae bacterium, assembly GCA_026386805.1. GTDB lineage: Bacteria > Planctomycetota > Phycisphaerae > Sedimentisphaerales > Anaerobacaceae > PLanc-01. Next base: position 44,708 of record JAPLMX010000175.1, read on the forward strand.
AGACCGGCGGGACCCGCCCCATCCGCCGGTGACGGATCGGGCGTTACCTTCTTAGCAGCGCCCTGCGCCGAGAAGGCCCCCGGCCCTTTCCATACATACGCATCCACCAGCCGACCGGCAAGAACAAAAATGGCCCAAGGACCGCCGAATAGAGCGGCTGCCACAGAAACACCGCCACGTTTATCGTGATCGATTGAGCCCGCAAGAACATCAGGAGGCCGCTCAGGCCAGCCGTCAGGCAGCCCATGAGGAAGATCGCCAGGAATTGATGGCGCACCTTGCGCACGAAGATGGTGCTGCTGAGATCGGACAGCAGCATACCGAACAGGCCGAAGCTGATGATACGCGGCCCCATGAATAGCGGTACGGTCGAGTTGCTCAAGTCCGCCACGAAACCGATGGCGAAGGAGGCCAGGATGGCGTCCTTCGAGTTGCAGCGAATGGCGAAGAAAACCAGAAGGATCAGCAGAAGGTCCGGCTTGATGTCCGGACGCACGAGGGCGAGGATGCCCACGGGGCCGGTTTGCAGGATGGAGGCAGCCAGGATAAGCACCGCAAACCGAAGCCAACGCATTCAATCACTCCCGTGGAAGTCCAACCACACACACGCGTGTGGGATCACTGCACCGACGCCGGTTTCATCACGACCACGTCGCTGAGCGTCGTGAGATCGCAGACAGGCCGCACGGTGATGTCCCAAACCCTGGGGTTGTCCGGGTCTCTCTCGCACCGCGCCACTTCGCCCACAATGATCGGGACGTCGAGAAAGCCCGGCTGTCTCTGGGCGTAGACGACGTCGCCGGTTCGAATGGCGGTGCTGTAGAGAACCAGCGGGATTCGGGCGGCGCCGTTGCCCCGGCCCTCCATGACGTTGCGCACGTTCAGTGTGCCAATGCTGACCCGTATCCCGCATTTGGGGTCGGTAATGAGCTTGATCCTCGCCCCATCGCTGTAAACGCCGGAGACGATCCCGATGACGCACTGGTCGTCGAGGCGGGTGTCGGTGAGGCTCATCACGCACTGACCGACGGCCACGCCACTATCCTGGCCCCGATCGATCGTCAGCTCGTCTTTCATCTGCGTGACGACTTTCGCGGGAACGGGTTGCATGTGCTCCAACCCGGGTCTGGCGTGCAGCTTCGTGAGCATCTCGATTTGGCTGTGGGCCTCCTGGAGTTGCTTCTGGAGATTGGCGCACGCGTTGCGGAATTGCTGGTTGGCCTGGAACAGCTTGTCGTACTCGCGGGAACTGACCGTTCGCTCCTGGGCGGTCGTTCGGGCAACTCGTGTCAGGCCGCTGCCCATCGCCAAAGGCCAGCGGAACACCCGCGTGTAAGTGTGCTGCAGCCAGCCGGTGGCATCTCTCGGGACGAGAAACAAGAAGATCAGCCCCACCAGCAGGCCCCAGACAAAGAGCATCCCCTTTGATATGCCGGCCCGTTTTCGTGTCATAATCGTCGGTCAAAAACGGTGCGACCCCTCAGGCGGCCTGCCTCGTCAGGCCCCGTGCCAACGCGGCTAATCATATCCGCGCTCGCTGTGGTCCATCGTGTCTTTCCACAGCTCCAGGTTTTCCAAGTATACGCTCGTGCCGCGGGCCACGCAGCTCAGGGGGTCCTCGGCCCGGAAGACTTTCAACCCGGTCGCATTGCTCAGCACCTTATCCATCCCTCGCAGCAGGGAGCCGCCGCCGCAGATGCAGATGCCGTTGTCGATCAGGTCGGCGGCCAGTTCCGGCTCGGCCCGTTCCAGCGTTGACGTGACGGCGTCGATGATCTGCGAGACGGGGTCTTTCAACGCCTCGCGGATCTCTTCGCTGGTGACGACGATCTTGCGCGGCAGGCCGGAGATCGTGTCTCGTCCGGCGATCTCCATCGTCAGCTCTTCCTCCAGCGCGGCGGCCGAGCCGATCTGGATCTTGACCTTCTCCGCCCGGGCTTCGCCGATCAGGAGATTGTAGGTTCGCTTCAGGTGGTTGATCACGGCCTCATCCATGTCGTCGCCGCCGACGCGGATGGAGGTGGCGGTGGCGATGTCGGCCAAAGATATGATGGCGACTTCCGTCGTTCCCCCACCGGTGTCGCAGATCATCGAGGCGGTCGGCTCCGTGACGGGCAGCCCGGCTCCGATTCCCGCCGCCATAGGCTCGTCCACCAGGTAAACTCTTCGGGCGCCGGCCCGCTCGGCGCTATCGATCACGGCCCGCCGCTCCACGGCGGTGATGCCGCTGGGCACCGCGATCACGACGCGCGGGCGCACCAACCCGCCCCGGCCGTGTACCTTGCGGATGAAGTAGCTGAGCATTTTCTCGGTGATTTCGAAGTCGCTGATGACCCCGTCCTTGAGCGGGCGAATGGCACTGATCGAGCCGGGTGTCTTGCCCAGCATCTCGCGGGCGACCAGACCGACGGCCTCCCCGTTATTCAGGACTATATTGGTCCCCTTCCGGACCGCCACAACGGAGGGCTCGTTCAGGACAATTCCTTTACCCCGAACGCAAACCAGCGTGGTACAGGTACCGAGATCGATCCCCATATCCATGCTGAAAAAGCCAAGAATTGCGTCCAACAGCACAGGCGACTCCTTTCTGAGACTGCTATTGGATATTCTGAGTGCCGAGAGGCGGTATCGTCAAGGGAATTTCGCTAAGGCGTCCCGAAAATCGTTCCGTAGTCAGCTTGGCACGCGTAGGTCACATACACCATCGTGGCCAGGAGAACCGCGACCGCCACGGCGAGGATGGCCGTGTACAGGTTGTTGGGAGGGGGCACCTTTCCCCCGCGTGGTTGAGGCATCGGACTCATAGACTTATAACCTCCCGGCGGTCAGCCTGGACGGCCCGCCGTTCTCGGCTTACAAATTCGTTGCCACCTTGTCACCCACTTGCGGCTGCATGCCCGTCTTGACGAGATCGAGCTTGCCGACCGCGGTGTCGGGCCAAACCTCAAGGATCACGATATCCGCCACAAACTGGTCACCGCGGATCACGTGGAACCTCATATCCTGCCGGACGCCGCCGGCGGCCCCGATCGAGATCTCGGCCAGACGGTTCGGGAAATCCACCCGTGTGACCTGGCCGTTCAGCGCGATACTCTTTGTTTCTCGTGCCGGAGAAACCGCCGCGATGGGCGGTACCGGCCGGGCCAGCGAGCTTCCCGCCGGCACCGTCGTCGGGGGCTGGGCTGCAATCTTCCCATACTGCACCAGGTACTGGTTGAGTCGGGTTCCCAGCTCCTGGTTCTCCTGCGTCAACTGGCGAACCTTGTCATCGAGCTGGGCGATGATGGTCACCTTCTCCAACAGCGTCTGGCTGGTTTCGGCCAGCTCTTTCTCACGATTGATACGGTCGGCCTCCAAGCTCTGCACCTTCTGGTGCTCGGCCTGGAACAGGGTCCTCTGCTCCTTTTCCCCGGCGCTGCTCGCCTGTGCGGCGGATGCCAAGCTTGCCCCTTGCTGCACTAACTGAGCGTTCTCGCGCTTGGCGGCGTCCAGATCCGCTTGGAGCTTGGTAATCTGTGCGCTCAGGGCGATGATCTGGGTATCAAGCTTGTCTTTCTCGACCTTGGCCGCTTGGATCCCCGCATCCAAGTCTCGATCGGCCTTGAGCTTGAGTTCTGTGGCCCTTTGCTTCTGTCCCCTCAACTCGTCTGCGGCCTTGCGCTGGTTATCCGCGCTGGCGACATACGTAACGACAATGCCGCTGAGGAACAGGGAGAAAACGGTCAGCAAGACGATCAGAACCTTGGTAAGCGTGCTCAAAGCAGGCTCCTTTCACCAATCCGCGTGTCTTAGCAACATCTGTATAGCACAATTTTACGCTTTGGGCCCTCAAAGGTCAAGTCATTTTTCCTAAATAGCCCAAATAGAAACAGCTTTCAAGGACCCGGAGGCCGTGAGAAAGTCAGGGTGGCTCGACGCGATGGACCGAATCAGTGGCTGATGGAAGGGCCGCAGGATTGGCTTTGTTTCACATCCTCGGCCGCCGTGGGGCTCCCGGCTCTCTGCGTACGCCGGTGGCAGCGGAGTGCTGGCGTCTGGCGCAACCGGTTCTCGCGTACTTGCAGGTTGGGAATGGCCCAAGCTTGTCACCCCGGACCCCGATCCGGCGCGCCGGTCACAGGCTTGCCGTCGGGGGAATTGGCTTTGTTCTTCCGAACTCATTTTGGGGGGTAGAGCTATCATAACTCTTTTTCTCCAAAGCACTTACTGTCCAGGTCGGCTCGCCGCCAATTGGCTTTGTTTGGCATCGTTGGCCGCTGTGGGGCTCCCGAGTCCCGGCGCATGCCGACGGCCGCGAAGCATCGGCGTCTGGAGCATCCGCTTCGTGCGTGCTTGCCCGTTGGCGATGACTCCGGCTTGTCATCCCGGACCCCGATCCGGCGCGCCGGTCACAGGCCTGCCGTCGGGGAAATTGGCTTTGTTTGGCATCCTCGGCCTAAGTGGGGCCTCCGGGTCCCTGCCTACGCCGGCGGCAGCCAGGAGCTGACGGCGTACCGATCCCAACCAGCCTGACCCGATTCACTATTCACTTTTCAATTGTGACGGCAGCTCAATAGTTCTTTGTCTATCATACAGATATCGGGCTGGGCTGTCAAGTGCCGTCTCGGTGCGATAGGTTGAGCGGTGCTGTCAATGATTCTGTGTGAACGTAAACCATGACAAGTAAAGACCTTACGCTTGTCCCGCAGGGGCTCTACGGACCGGATTTCTTCATGCGGCGGCGTAGGACGGCCTTGGCGGCGGCCAGGCGCACGCCCTTGGCGGGGTCTTGCAGCAGTTGGGGCAGGTATTTCGCCGAACGCTCCGTCCCGATCTCTCCGATCGCCAGGGCCGCCAGCGTCCTGATGCGCTGCTGCCCCAGGGCGTCTATGTCCGCCATGAGCTTGTCCGCCAAGACCGCCAGGACTTCCGCTTCGCCGCCACTGTCGCCGAGCCTGCCAAGCTGCTCGGCGGCCGCCAGACGGACCTCCGTAACCGGGTCGTCGAGCATCGTGACGATCGCGCTTTTTGCCTCGTCGGTGCCCAGGGCGCCCATCGCCCGGATGCCGATCACGCGGTCGTCGGCGTAGGCACTGATCAGCCTCGTCCAGAGCTTCGGGTAGATCCGGTGATCGCCCAGCATGGCAATGGCCTCGGCGGTCTGCAGAATGACCATGTCGGAGGAATCGTCCCGCTGCAACGTCCAATAAAGAAAGCGAATTCCCTCCTTCTGCCTGCTTTTCCCGAGTAATAGGGCGGCGTTGGCTCGGACGGTCTGGTCGCTGCTGGCCACCGCCGTGCAGATGTCTTGGTAGCATTGAGGTTGGCCCAGCCGGCTCATCGCATAGCAGGCCGCGATCTTGATGTTCGGGTTGGCGTCGTTGAGCAGAGGGCCGACCTCATCCTTGGCGGGGGCGAACCCCGTGTCGCCGATAGCGAGAATCGCCGTAAACCGGACCGGGACCACCGGGTCGGTCAAGAGCTTCTGGACCTTCGGCATCAGCTCGAGTTGCTTGGTCGAGGCCACGACCTCGACGGCGTTGGCCCGGATCTGTGGATCGGGGTCCGCGAGAGCGTCGGAGACGATTTGCTCGGCCTGGGTGGGCAGGTCGCCGCTGACCGGCGGCGTTGGCGCGGCTGCGGACGCGGATTTGGCGGGGGACCGGGGTGACCGGGCCGCCGGCCCGCATCCGAGCATCGGGAGCATTGCCAGACTGAGAATCGCCATCCAAACGCGCCAGTCGATACGCTCCATCGCAGTACCTCTTCGAGACTCAGGAGTCGTGCATATTCAGCCTACGTTCTCTGCTTTGTCGGGTGCCATGCCTACGCTTGCGTAGGCATGCGATTGCCCTGGAGAGAAGACATGTCCACGCAAGCGTGGACATGGCACCCAGGAAACTCCCTTTTGCCACGAACAATACCAGGGTTCAGAGCCGTCACGCGGCTGTCTGGGACGCTTGCTTGTGCCGCCGGGTCAGCCGGGTCCCAAGCGGGCATACGAGGGCCGCCGTGAACAAGACGGCACAACCGTCGGCGAACCATTCGCCGTGCCGGCTGTAGAAAGTCACCCTCTTATCTATCGGCAATCGGTCGAGGAACCATCCAGCTATAGCGATCCTCTCCGCACTCCGGCGGGGAAAACCATCGCTGGCGGCTATGTACCCGTCTCGGATTCGGCCGGTGGACTCGATCAGGCAACTGATCCCCGTATTGACGCTGCGGATGATGGGCAGCCGGTTCTCCACGGCCCGAAACGCACAGATCGCCGCATGTTGCGGCAGCTCCGTGCTGGGAATCACCCGCGCCGGCTCCTTGTTGAACCGGACGAACCAGCCGTCATTGCTGATATTGACCAGCCAATCGACTTGCTTGCGGCCCTGCGGATCGAGGGCGAAGTTCCGCGCGACGTACGGAATCGTGTCCTCGTAGCAGATAATGACGCCGAAATGGTAGGAAGTGGGAAGTTTGAAGTTGGAAGTGTGAAGTTGAGAGTCGCCGCTTGAAACTTGACTCTTCAAACTTGAAACCTCCTTCGATGCCATTTCGAAGAGGGTGTACCGAGTGCCGTGCTCGAGCGAGTAATCCGGGTTGTAGCCCTTGGGCAGGAACCGCTTGAGCTGCTCGAAAAGCCAGGGGATCTGCCAGCGGAAAGGGATGTACTCGCCGAAGAGGACGAGGTGGATCTTGTCGTAGCGCATCGGGTCGCGGGTCCCGTCCGTCCGATAAAGATAGGCGGAGTTGTACTTGCCGAGATAGGGCTTGCCCCGGAAACCCGGTAGGACTTCGGCGCCATACGCACCGACCAGGACATAGGCCGTGTCCTTGGCATGTTGACCGAGGGCTTGATGAAAGGCCCTGTCCTCTTCCCAGTCCCAATCGCTCAGTTGCGACCAGAGCTCGGGCTGGAGGTTGGCCTGGACCATCGTCTCGGGCCAGACGATCAGGTCTGCCCCGGCCGAGGCGGCGGCCTGACTCTTCCCCATCAGCTCGTCGAAGATATCCACGCTGGCCTTGAAGCTCCGCTTGACGGAGATGGGCACGTTCGATTGCAGCGAGGCTACCAGTGGCCCGTCCGTCACGCATTGCCCAGCCTGCCGGAGTCGCCACTGGCCGTAGAGCACGGTGCCCGAGACGACGAGAACCGTCGCTACAACCGCCGAGCCGAGAAGCTTGCCGGGAAGTCTGCGGGCGCTGTAGAGCGGGCAGACGTCGTGTTCGTAGGGTGGGCTGTGCCCACCGGTTTGACCTGATATGGACGGTACCTGGTGGGCACAGCCCACCCTACGCGACTGGCTGATAAAGAGGATGAGATCGACCAGCAGGCCGTTGACCATCGCCACGACGAAGCTGACGCCCGCAGCCCCGAAGAGGTCGGCGATTTGGATCATCGCGAGGTTCTGATACTGGCTGTGGCCGAGGAACCGCCAGAAGAACCCGCCCATCGGGAATCCTTGCAGCCGCTCCCATCCGACCGCCAGGATCGGCAGGGCAATGAACAACGGGAACCCTTTCGCCCGACTGAATCGCACCGCCAGGGCCGGCAGCAGCCAGAACAGTGACAGATACAGGCTCATTCCCAGCCAGCCAATGATGGTAATCGGCACAATCCAATAGACACTGACCAGCCAATAGAGGTATCCGATCCCCAGGGCCATCCAGGCAAGCGTGCGGGGCCGTAGCGATGGTGTACACGCGAGGGCAAACGGCACCAACGCTCCCCACGCCAGCAAGGACCAGCCGATCGGCGCCTGAATGACGGTCAGCATCGCACCGCTAAGGACAAAGAGCAGCAATATGATGAGAAGAGGCTTCCTATTCCTCAAGCGGCGATGCCTCCCTTCGACCTCGGCTCGTCTTGTCGAGCGGGCTGAGCCTGCTCCCCAGCCGATTCAGCCGGTCGCTGACTTCCTTGATCGTAAAGAGTTGCTTCTTTTGCAGTCGCCCGTTCAGCTTTTCCGTGAACAGAGATAGGAGCAATCGATTGGCACAGAGCTGGCCGACCGGGATCTTGTTCTCGCTGTAGAGCCATTTCAGCTCGGCGTCCGCATGCTCGGGCCAGTCCGGCGCGCCGTTGCCCTCCACGGGCAGGCCCTCGGATTCCGCGATCCGCTCTTTTGCGGCTTCGACGTACGTCTCGGAGAGGTCGATGGTCGTGTACGTGCGGTTGAGCTTGTGCGCGACCACGGCGGTGGTGCCGGAGCCGCAGAAGGGGTCGAGGACCCAATCGCCCTCGTTCGAGCTGGTGCGAATGATCCGCGCGAGCAGACTCTCCGGCATCTGGCACGGGAAACCTGTTCGTTCGGTGAAGGTGCCGCAAACGCGGGGGTACTCGTTCCACACGTCGTCCGGCAATTTGCCGGCGGGGTTGGCCCGCCTGTCACTGTACTTCTTTTGTCGATCCGAGATCACACGCACCGTTTCATCGTCGAAAACGAAATTCTTCGCGTCTTTTACGAAGTAAAGGATGTGCGTGTGCGCGCGGGCGAATTTGTTCTTGGTCTGCTGGCCGAAGGTGTAGTGCCAGATGATCCAGTTGCGCAGGGTCAGTCCCAGCTCATCTTCCAGGATCAGCTTGATGTGGGCGGCGTACTCATCGCCGATGGCGATATAGATCGACCCGTGCGGCTTCAGTACACGGACGCACTCGCCGATCCAATCCCGCGTCCAGGCCAGGTACTTCGAACTCGCCTTGACGTCGTGGTACTTATCGTATTTGTACCCGATATTGAACGGCGGATCGGCAAAGATCAAATCCGCGAAAGGCTCCCTCGCCCGCCGCAGAATCTCGACACAATCCCCGCAGAGTATCTGATTCATTAGCTCCTGCATCGCCGCATTCTACTGCCCGCCGCTCACTTGGCAAGCGGCAATCTCGCATGACTACGAGACGGCGTGCGACAGCGTTTCGTGGGGGATCAGTCCTCATCTGTCTTGCTGAGCGAAGCGAAGCATCTGGGCGGCGGATGGAACCTACGCCTGTTATTGTTCTTAGCCCAGATCCTTCGCTGTCGCTCAGGATGACAAGAGGAATGCATCACCCCTCACGAGATCGTTCTTCTGCCCGTTCCAATGATTAGCGAGAACGCATTCGGATTGTGATAGCCCGAGGCTCCGATCTTCTCCCGGAGCCACCGGGCCATTTCCAGACACGTCACCCGGGCGCCCCGACGCTCGAAGAACGCGGCGATCTTCTCCATCGAGACCCGGTTTCGATGGTAGGTCCTGACCGGCACGATTTCGTGCGTCCCGTCCCACTGGGCGTTGAAGAAGTGGAGGACCACCTCATTTTTCGCAATCCGGAGCATCTCCCCGAGCGTTCGCTCCATAGCGCCCAGAGACAAATGCTCGATGAGGTCGTGGCAGAAGACATGGTCATACGAGGCATCGGGGAACCCCGGTGTCAGGATGCTCTGGCCGTTGATGCGGGGATCCTCGACACCGGATACGAGGTAGCTGTCCAGGTATTGCGGCGAATAGCAGTCCCAGGATGACCTCAGATTCAGCTCTTCGAGCGTCATTGTCTGATCCTCACCTCATAAGATGTCCTTGCGCCGGGAGATGTTACAGGCATCGGCCATGCTGCTGGGCAGCGGCAATCGCGCGGTGGGGCTTGTTCCGCCTCCGTCCGCGGGTACAATGTGTCACCGAACTGAGCCAACAGGGGGCATAGATGGTCAATACTCAAGTAGGGCAGAACGGCGAATTCCGGCTGGAGCCGCTGGCGAACGGCTGGCTGGTCGGGCGGTTTGCTGCGCTGGAGGCCGTCGGCGTCGCACATCTTGTGACGACCCGGCAGGGGCCGGATGTGCAGCAGGTTCGGCATGACCCGGCGGCGGCGGGGCGGGAGATTGCACAAGCTCTGGGGCTGGAGGATGCAGCTTTTCTGGAGCAAGTCCATGGTGGCGATGTCGTGACGTGCGCCAAGGGCGGCTGTGCCGGATTCGCTGATGGACTGGTGACTACAGCGAAGGGTCTGGCGCTCATCGGCAAGAGCGGGGACTGCCCCATCGTGCTGATCGGCGACCGGCGCGGGCGGGCCGTGGGATTTGCGCACGCCTCCTGGCGGGCGACCGTGGCGGGGATCACACCGGCCGTGGTACGCCGAATGGTCGATCTGGGCTGCGATTCAAAGGACCTGGTGGCGTGCATTTGTCCGTCGGCGGGACCGGAATGTTATGAAGTTGGCGAGGAGGTTTGTGCGACCGCCATCAGTGGGATCGGCTCACGGGCAGAAGCGTTCTTTCAGTCTGGCTCCGCGGGCAAACCCCACTTCGATCTGTGGCATGCCAACACGGATGCCTTGATCCGTGTCGGCGTTCCGCCCGAGTCCATCCACGTGTCCGGCGTCTGCACGCTATGTCGCAACGACCTGTTCCCCAGCCACCGGCGCGAAGGCAGCGCCGCCGGCCGGTTTGCCGCCGTCATTGCCTTGTCTGCATCTTCGCAGTGAGACAGGACGCACTTGATCGTGCAGCACGGCCGCCACGTGCAACATTCTTGCGGCAGGGGCGTCTTTGTAGTAGAGCGTGAATGGGCTCGGCGCCCCATCGGGGCGGAGCACAGATGCTGACGAATCTCGTTTCAAGAAGGGAGACGAACATGAGAAAATCAATCGATCTCAAGAGCGTCCTGATCGGCGGCTTCCTGGCCTTGTTGATCATGTGTGTCCTGGGGGCCGCACCTCGACTGATGTCCCCGGATTCGGTCGGGCGGTTCGCGATCGTTACCTCCCACGTGGAGCCGGACGCCTACATTCTCGACACGGTCACTGGCGAGGTCTGGCGGCAATCCCGCGTTCGGGGAGTGTCGGATGCGTTCTATGCCCCAAAGCTCAAGATCCATGCACCTGGCGAGCCCAACAAACCCGATGCTCGGTAGGTGCAGGGAATGCTCTCCCAGAGTCACCCGTTGTATGGTTCCCATATGCAGATCATTGCAGGTCTCAGGGGGATTTGGTATGTTGACGAATCGGGACGCGCGGGAGCGTTCCTGTGGGTGAGAGTGCCATCTTGGTGAACGGAGACGAACTGTGGAGAATCTGCGAAGGGATGCGGACGGCGGTCGGGTGCTTTCCCTCGACGCGCTGCGCGGTTTTGACATGTTCTGGATCATCGGCGGCGGGACGATCTTCGAGAGTCTCGTCGGAGTCTGGAAGCATCCGGTGACGGAGACGATTCGAACTCAGCTCGAACACGTGAAGTGGGAGGGCTTTCGCTTCGAGGACCTGATCTTTCCGACGTTCATTTTCCTGGTGGGGGCGGTGCTGCCGTTTTCGCTCTCCCGGCGGGTCGAGCGGGGCGAGAGCCTCGTCCGGATTCACCTGCACGTCCTCCGGCGGGCAGCCGTGCTCATCCTGCTGGGTCTGATCTACAACGGTCTGCTTCGCTTCAATTTGCCCGAGACGCGCTGGCCGGGCGTGCTACAGCGGATCGGACTGTGCTATTTCTTCGCCGCCCTGATCGTGATCCACACACGCTGGCGAGCCCAGGCGATTATCGTTGGCGTCGTTCTGCTGGCGTACTGGGCGGTCACGATGCTAGTTCCTGTTCCCGGGTGCCAGGCGGGCGACCTTTCCATGCAGGGTTGCCTCTCCTCCTACATCGATCAGCAGTTGATTCCGGGCCAACTCTACTACAAGTACGGCGACAACGAGGGAATCCTCTCGACGTTTCCCGCGATTTGCACGGCCCTGTTGGGCGCCTTAGCCGGGCAGTGGCTCCGCTCGAACAACTCCGGCTCGCGCAAGGCAGCGGGGCTGGCCTTGGCCGGCGTCGCGTGCGTGATCGTCGGATACCTCTGGGGCCTGGTCTTCCCGATCATCAAGATCCTCTGGACCAGTTCCTACGTCCTGTTCGCGGGGGGCTGGAGCCTTCTGCTCTTGGCCCTGTTCTATTGGGTGATCGACGTGCAGGGATACCGCCGGTGGGCGTTCTTCTTCGTCGTGATCGGGACCAACGCCATCACGATCTACTTTCTGGATGGTCTCGTGGAGTTCCGGCGCATCGCCGAGTTCTTCGTGGGCGGCCTGGCGCACCACAGCGGTCAGCTCGAACCGCTGATTCTGCCCCTGGGCGCCTTCGCCGCGGCTTGGCTGCTTCTGTGGTTCCTCTATCGCCACAAGATCTTCTTCAAGGTCTGAGGCTGCTCTTATGTCTTGTAGGGTGTGCCGTGCACACCTTTTTGTCGGCCGATCCCGAGCGATTGTCGTCGTGCCGGATCACCGGCGTGACACGCATGACATGAGTGGTCCATCTCCTTCGATGTGAATCTCCATCTTCGTTGGAGAAGGTGTGCACGGCACACCCTGCTACGCCGACTACCGTAACCTGGTGGGCAGGGTCGCAAGGTGTTTCTTCGTAGGTCGTGCGTCCCCGCACGACTCCTGGCGAGCGGGGACGCTCGCCCTACGAGGAGACGAGCCGCTTGTCCACTAAATTAGCGTAGACAGCGTACTACAAGCTGCGAAGGTCAGACCAGAAGCAGAACGACGAAGACGCCGATCATCAGGACCATTCCGAGCGGGACGCCGACGAGGGCCCATTCGCGGCTCTGGATCGTCAGCTTGTTGGCGCAGATGATGTTGGGGATGTTGCCCGGGATCAGCATACCGCCGGCGATCAATAATCCGAGTAGAATCATCCGAATCGTCTGCTCCGGCATCAGGGGGCTGATTTCGGCGGCCGTCACGGTGGCGTTGTCGAGAACGGCGGACACGAGGTTGATCCAGTAGAGTCCGCCGGCCGGGAGGTGCGTCAGATACCGGTCCACGACCGGCGTGAACGCGGTGCCCAGGAACACCAGGGCTAGGATGAACACGTAGACCTTCACCGTCCGAATCAGGATGTCCCGGACCTGTTCGGGCTTGTCTTCGGTCAGAGACGGGCTCTTCACCTGCGGCTCGTGCCGCAACAGCACCGTCAGCAGCCCCAGTCCGAAGATCAGGGGGATCACCCATTTGCCCAGCAGCCCCAGGAGAAAGAAAAAACCCGCGTGGTAGGGCTCGCGGGACAGCTTGGAAACCGCGATCGTGGACAGCGGCTCGCCCAGGGGCGTCAGGACGGCCCCGATCCCGATGGAAAAGCAGGCAATGACCACCAGTCGCAGCTCGATCTTGCGGGCAAGGCGCAGGGCGCTGATGACTTCCGCCAGGACCAGGGCCGCGATGATGGCGGTGATGATGCTGGACAGCAGGCCCAGCCCGACGACGATGACGAAGAACAGCGGGGCGAATCCGACCCTCCGGGCGAAGCGGTTCGTCCACGCGCCGATCTTCGGCCGGATCAGCCGAAAGAGTATCCCCGCGATCAGGACCGCCAGGGTGATTTTGATCGGCTCGACCAGGGCCTCGTGCACCAGAGGCCGGCTCCATAGGCCGGAGATGGTCACGGCAAGGAGGCCCGTGGCGAAAAGGAACAGCTCAAGCTGCTTCTCCACTCGATGGGAGAAGAAGGGCAGCGTCAGGACCAACACCATGATGGCCATCAATCCGCCGGTCACCCAATGCTCGCCCATAAGAAGACCCTGGAGGAATGCACTCTCAGTTTCCGGCGATTCTACCGCCGAGCAGGTGGTTTGCCCCATGAGCAATCGCCCACAAGACCGTCGAACACACCGGCAGCAGAACCGCATACCTGACCCAGTCCGTCATGGACGCTTTTTCGCTCGTCGCGGTCTGCCCGTCGAGGAATCGGATGTCGAGGTATCGAGCGGCCACCAGGGTTGCCACGGTGATCCAGAAGACCCAATCGGCGGGATGAAAGAAGCTCCCCTCATTGAGAAAAATGAAGATGAGGGAAAAGGCAAGCACCACGTTGCCCAGAAGCATCCACCAGAGCCTTGCCAAGATTCCCAGCGGGGTGCTTTGCTTGTCGGTAATCTGACCTTCGCGCGCAGACATAAGCCATCTCCTGAAAAATCACAACACCGCATTCAGTAGATGGCGGCCCGACCACCCCCACGCGCCTGCAAGGTCGCTTCCGACCTCGCACCCTTGAACGAATACGGTAACGCGCCCGGACTGTGATGTCAAGGTTCTGTCTGAAAAGGGACATCGGTGGATTACTTGGCGTCTTCCAAGAGATGGTCCAGGAATCTGACGACTTCCTGCTGATCCTTGAGGTTGTACTGGGCCAGAGAGGCCGTGATCCCGATCTTGACGGTCAGGGCCTGCGCCGGCACGGCGTGAAAGAGGTCTTCATCGGTCTTGTCATCGCCCATCGCCAGGATGAAGTCATACGCGGCCAAGCCTAACAGCTTCAAGGCCACCGAGCCCTTGTCATATCCGGACCTCTTGACCTCAAGGACCTTGTGGCCCTCCATGATCTGGAGTTTGCTGTCGTGCGAGACCAGTTCCCGCAGCTCGTCTTTGAGCTCCTGAGACCGCAACAGCGAGATCCCGAGGTCGGCATTGCGAAAGTGCCAAGCCAACGACAGACCCTTTTCTTCAATGAAGGCACCCGTGCACCGGTCCGCATACCGCTGGAGCACCGGGAGCACCTGCTGCTTCCAAGCGGGGTCGGCATCCACCTCGCTGGTCCACCCAACGGGGGGCATACGGAGGAAGGCCCCGTGTTCGGCAACCAGGACAATCGGCAGGTCGCCAAAGTACTGGTTCAAGAACTCCTGCTTACGGCCACTGACAATCACAACGGTGTTCTTCGCGTCCGCCGCCAGACGTCTCAACTGCACCAAGACGGGTTCGCTGGGTACGGCCATCTCCGGATACCTGGAGAAAGGAACCAGTGTGCCGTCATAGTCAAGGAAGATGATTCGCCGCGCTGCCTTGCCGTATTTCTGCGCGATCTGGTTCTCGATAGACCGATTGACCAGTCTCACTTTCAGAACCTGTTGTTCTTGCTTCACACGATCCATAGTGTCGAAGAAATCCTTTGCCCACGCGAATACATCATAGGTCTGCAGCCGCTTCTGCATTCGTTCGAGCACGGCCCGGCGGTCCGACATCGGCAGGTCCAGGGCCTTCGCAATGGCGGCCGCGACTTCGGCCTTGTCCGTAGGATTGATCAGAATCGCCTCGCTGAGCTCGGCCGCCGCCCCGGCCATTTCACTGAGGATCAACGCTCCGGGGTTGGTCCTCTGACAGGCTATGTACTCTTTGGCCACCAGGTTCATCCCGTCCCGGATCGGCGTGATCAGCCCCACGTCGCTACGGTCGTACAGGGCCACCATCTCGGGGAAGGCCAGGGACTGGTACTGGTAGATCACCGGCCGCCAGGTGAGCGAGCCGTACTTCCCATTGATCCGGCCCACCGCCGCCTCGATCTCCTTCTTCATGTCCTGGTATCGCCCGACCGACTCGCGCGACGGGATCACCACCATGTTGAACACGATCTTCCCGTGCCACTTGGGATACTTCTCCAGAAAATGCTCAAACCCCAAAAGACGATGCAGAAGCCCTTTGGAGTAATCGAGCCGATCCACGGAGAAGATCAGTTTGCTGTTGCCCAGAATCCGACGGAGCTTCTCTCGCTCCCGCTGCACTTCTGCGTCCTGTGTAGCCTCCTTGAATCGGGTGTAGTCAATCCCCAAGGGAAAGGTCTCAGCCTTGACCAGCCGGTCTTCAACGACCACCGTGTTCATCGTGGTCTCCATCCCCAAGGTTCGCCGCACCGCTCTGAGGAGATACTGCGTATAATCGAACGTATGAAAACCGGCCAGGTCCGCGCCCAGGATGCCTTGCAGGATAGCTTCCCGCCACCCTCGGGGCATCAGCCGGAAAACCTCGAAGGAGGGGAACGGGATATGCAGGAAGAACCCGATGTTGGCATTCGGGAACCGCTCGCGGATCAGACCGGGCAGCAGCATCAGGTGATAGTCGTGGACCCAGACCAGATCGGTCGGCCGAAGGATCTTTGCCACCTGGTCCAGGAACAACTCATGAGCTTCACGGTAAGCCTCGAAGTACGCTACATCGAAGTTGGCCAGCAGCGGAAAGTAGTGGAACAGGGGCCAGATCATGTCGTTGCAGAAGCCGCCATAGTACTTGTCGTCGAGCCGGTCCTCGATACGGACGGGTACCAACTCGAAGGCGCTTACCTGTTCCTGCACCCGGGCCAATTCCTCCGGCGTGTCGTCCGTCTTGCCGATCCACACCATTCGCTGGCCGAACTGCCCTGTTGCCTCGGGTTTTTCGGCCAGCGCCAGGACGGCGGATACCAGCCCCCCGGCGTTTCGGATGACCTTGTTCCGGAACAGCCGAAAGGGCAGACGGTACGAGACCAGGACGAGCCGGTCGCAGCACTGGAGTTTGGTTTTTGTCATACCGGGGCCTCCGGGTCATAAGAAAATCGGCTGGTCCAGCTTGCGCGCGATCTGATATACGGCGTTCATCAATCCGACGTGACTATAGGTCTGCGGGAAGTTCCCCCACTGAGAGCCGTCCAGCGTCACGTCCTCACTGAATAGACCCAGGTGATTCGAGTACCTCAGCAAATGCTCCAAAGCATCGACCGCTTCGCTGACCCTCCCCACACAAGCCAGTGTCTCCACATACCAGAAAGCGGTGGCCAGAAAGGAGGACTGGGGCTTGCCGAAATCATCCTCGTGCACGTAGCGGTAAAACAAGCCGTGGTCCGCTTTCAACTGACCCTCCAAGGCGGCCAAGTGCCGCCGGGCACGCTCCGAAGCCGGGTCCAGGTACCGCAGACTGATGAGTTGAAGGTCACTGGCATCCAGGTGCTCGACGCCGACAGCCTGAGTGTAGACCTCACGAGCAGGATCGAAGCAAGCCTCGACCTTCCCGGCGCTGCGTTCGATCAAATGAGCCGCCTTGTCGCGAAGCACCGTATCTCCCAGCGACTCGGCGATCTTGAAAGCAGCACGGCTCCCGGCCCAGTGAAACAGGTACGTGTGACAGTGATGCTGCAGCCGGCCGCGGAACTCCCAGATCCCCGCATCCGGCTCTTCAAACGCCGTATCGATTCGATCCAGCAGCCCCCGAACCAATTCCAATGTGCGATGCGTGTCGTGATAGTGCAAACGTTTGTCGATGTACAACGGCAGCAGGCTGATGAGCACCTGCCCATAGACATCGTGCTGCCGCTGGGCCACGGCGTCGTTGCCGACCCGCACCGGCTGATTGCCCAGATAGCCCGCCAACGGCAACTGCTGTTCCAAGGGCACCTGGTCACCGGTCACGGTATAGACCGGACAGATGGCCGGCGTCTCTCTGAGCATCAGGTTCTGCACGTAGTTGAAGTACTTCTCCAGCTCCTCAAAGTGCCCCACGTCGTTGAAGGCTTTCAACACGTAGTAGGTGTCTCGCAGCCAGCAGTACCGATAATCCCAGGTCCGTCCGGATTGCGGCGACTCCGGCAGACTCGTCGTGCCCGCCGCGATGATCCCGCCGGTGTCCTCATACTGGTGAAGCTTGAGCACCAGGGCCGAACGGATGGTCGGCTCCTGGAAGATCGAAGCGATCGACATGGTCTTGACCCACTGCAGCCAGTATTGGCGGGTTTTGTCGAGGAACTCTTCGACCGTGGCCGCCAGCGGCGCCTCCAGCGGCGGGCCGTAACTGAAGAGGAGATAGCGAGGCTCGTTCAGGATAAACGGCTTGGCATCGGCCACGTAACTGAGCGGAATGTCCGTGGTTAGCCGCACGTGGCCGCCGAGGTTCAGATACCGGAGGTGGTTGCTGCCGACCACGATCTCCGGCTGGATGCGCCCGTAGTCGCCCACGGGCGTGCAGGTGACGGCGACCCGTGGCTGACCTCGAATCGGCTCGATCTTGCGAACCAGCATCAACGGGCGAAAATATCGGTCGTACTGGTAGAAGCGAGGCGCGAAGTCCGTCACCCGGAACCGTCCGTCGCGCGTCTCGAAATCCGTGTGAAGGATGTTGGTATTCTCGGCGTAATACTGGCGAGTGGAGAATGCCTCCGGCGAGCGAATAGAGAACTGGCCGCCCTTGTGCGGGTCCAGTAGCGATCCAAACAGGAAGCTGCTGTCGAATCGCGGCATGCATAACCACCGCACCGAGGCCTCGTCATCGATGTAGGCAATGTAGGAACAGTTGCCTACAATCCCCAGCCGGTAATAATGGCGTCTCTTCTCAATGGTCATATCAAGGCGAATCCTATGGCGCCTCCCGCTGCCTGTCCACCCCCAATGTGGTTCTTGCGCAAAAAAAGGAACGTGTAGCGTGACGAGGAAATCCGTGTGGGTCAGTTCATCCCTCGTAGTATGGCGCAGACCAGATCATTCCCGTCGGTCTTCGAGCGGCGTGTTGGCCCACTGCTTCCAGAGGGAGGCCTCTTAGCCCGCATATTTCATCGGGTTTCGGTGTTTTTTGGTAGACAAATGGCCTAACTGTTTGTAGGGTAAGGAGTTGTAATCGATTCCATGCTCCAACCGAAAGGCCATTTCCATGACAGACTGTACCACGGAACCCCTGCTGTTT
>JAPLMX010000278.1 GCA_026386805.1 Phycisphaerae bacterium
ACTATAACCGGGGGCAGGCATACGCGAGAAAGGGCGACTTCGACAAGGCAGTTGCAGACTATACAAAGGCTATCGACTTGGGCCGAAAGACCTTTGAGGAATACCAAGCTCGTGCTGCGGCATACGACAAGAAAGGCGACACGAGCAAGGCCATTACGGACTACACCGAGGCCATCCGGCTCAAGCCCCAGACGCCGGCACTATACCGCCTCCGCGGCGTAGTGTATGCGGCAAGCGGTGCCCACGAGCAAGCCATCGCCGATCTCACGGAGGCCATCCGCCTCGACCCCAAGAGTGCGGAACTGTACTGTGCGCGAGGAGCCATCTACGGCGCCCTACGCGAATTCGACAACGCCATCAACGACTTCACCGAGGCAATTCGCCTCGACCGGAGCTTCGTAAAGGCGTACGAGAACCGCGGTGCAGCATATTGGGAGATGGGAAAACAAGACCAAGCGCTGACAGATCTTACGCAGGTGATTCGTCTCAGACCAAACGTCGGAGCTTACATGGATCGCGGACGCATCTATGCACTTATGGCCGACAACGACAAGGCCATCGCAGACTTCACTGCGGCCATCCGCCTGTGTCCGGGCGCGGCAGAATTGTACGAACACCGCGGGCGCGTATATGCCAGAACGGGTAACTTCGACAAAGCACTCGCCGACCTCACGGAGGCCGTCCGCCTCGACCCCAAGAATGCGGACTTTCATTGTGCGAGGGGCGTCATCTACGCCAATCAGCGCGAGTTTCACAAGGCCGTTCTCGATTTCACCGAGGCAATTCGCCTCGACCCAAGATTCGCCAAGGCATATTACGCCCGCGCGCGTGTTAACGAACAATTGGGGGACTCGGACAAGGCAAGGACGGACCGTAAGCGTGCGACGGACCTCGGATATCAGCCGGACTAATTTCGTTTCTCAGGAGTTCAATGATGGCGAGACAAGCACGTCAATCGCGTCCGCAGTTAGTGTGCGTTTTGGCCGACAACAGTGGCTCCATGGCTCAGCAGAAGGCTCAGGCGGCCACCGAGGGGATCCGCGAAATGATTATGGAGTGCCAGTCGCGGGGGCCGGGGGGACCGGACCGCTCCTACTTCAAGCTGCTCTTGATCCGCTTTGGCGAAGAGGCCGTGATCGACCCGCTGTGCGACATGATGCCCATCCGCATGATCGACCCGGACTGTGTCGAGATCGACGGCCGGGGAGGGGACACGGATATCACCGGGGCGCTGGAACTCGCGTTGATCCGGCTGAGGCTCTACATGCAAGGGCTCCAGCGGCATCCGGAGCGAGCGGAGCACCCCCTGCCCTTGGTGCTCTTGTTCTCCGACGGGGAACACAACTTAGGATCGGGACCCCAGCCGGTCGCGGCCGAAATCAAGAGTCTGAACCTTGACGGCGACCCGGTGGTCATCGCGGTGGCCGGCGTGTCGGTCGGCAACGCCTGGCCCGACGACAAGACTCTCCGCGAGATCGCTTCACCAGACTGCTACGTACATATTACCAACACCCAAGCGCTGGCGGCTTTCATCAGCTCGGTTGGAAGTTCGGGCGTCTCGCGCGCCAGGGACGTCGCGGAAGTGATCAAGCATATCCAAGCTGGACCTTTGCAAATTCAACATTTGAAGTCCCACCTCCCTCCGGGAGAGAGCTAGGGTGAGGGCGGTAGATTATGAGCCAAGACGCGGCTACCGACGAGCCTTTCACTTGGCCCCCGGCGTTCGACCACCTGATCCGTGGGAACCAGGCGTGGTTGGCCGAGCGAGGCGAAACGATCATCGGTTCGGGGCACTTCCGGTCGGGGCAGTTGTCCGGGTCGGTCCACACCGACTTCGGGCCCGAAGATCAAGACAAGGATGCCAACCAAGACTATGCCATGGCTTGGTTGCCTCATGACGCGAAGATACGGAAGCGTTTCCGACTCATCCTGGCGCTGGGAGACGGGTTGACCACATCGTTCCGATCGGAATGGGCCTCGGCCCTGGTCTGTTCGGTCGCCTTGCGGGCCTTGGTCGAAGGCGCTCTGGACGTGGAGCCGAGAGACCTGGCCAGATATGCCTTCAATGAGGCCGGCCGGAGCCTGGGCCGGCTTGCCGACGAGTTGACCCGCGAACCTGAAGCGTCCTGTCCGCCTGGCCAATTTGTGTCCACCTGGAAGTACATCTTGAGGAAGGGGGTGCTGTTTCAGAGCACCTTGACGCTTGCCTGGCTCGACCGGGATTTCCTCCGCATCGCCATGGTCGGGGACGGCGGCGCCACGTGGCGCGGTTATCACGCGCCGTCACCTGGGCAACGGGCGGCGGACCGCGTTCTGGCTGAATGTGATTTGGATCGCCACCAGGTCTGCGCCCTCGGTCCGGCCGACCGGAACGTGCGGGAGTTCGACTGCTGGCACGAGGAGAAGCTGAACGGCCCCTTTCTGTGCGCGCTCCATACGGACGGCGTGGGGCGCGGACTGGGCGGTAACTCGAGGGTGTTGCTCGACGAGCTGGAAAAACTGCAAGCCGCGGGTGTGGAGAACACAGCTCGCCGGTTCATCGAACAGGCGGTCGAAGAACGCCCGCAGGATTTTGACGACAACCTGACGTTGGCGGTCATCCGGACGGAATAAACAGAGGACGGCCATGTCCGTTGATTTCAGTACGGATATCTTGGTTCTGAGCAATATCCAGGCCAAGGCGCTAGCCGGCAGTCTCTTGGCAATCGGGGAGGAAATCTACCGTCTCAAGGACTTCGACCCGGCCTATCCTGGCCAGCCACCCTGGCGTTCGGGCGCCGAGGGCAAGGCCTATCCGCTACTGGGGCGGGACGGTTCGGTGGTTGCCTACCTCAAGTTCTTCACACGGCCGACGCAGAAGCGGCTCAATCGAACGGCCTGGCTGATTGGACAACAGATGCACACCTGGCTGCCTGGGCTGGCGGCCGCCCCTTTGAGCTGGGTCGACACGCGCCTGGGCGTCCGCTCCGCGGAGATTGACTTCGATTTTGCCGGCTACCTCGCGCAAGCCGTCCCCGGCGAGACGTGGCTGGAACTGAAGAATCGCATGGTTGACGCGGGGACTTCCTTCCCCTCAGACTTCCGCTGGCGATGCGTCGAGGATTTGGTGCTTGCCACCGCCGTGCTCGAACGGGCGAGCATCATTCATGGCGACTTATCACCCAACAACATTGTCGTCAACCTGGACGCCCCACCCAACGAGCCGGCGCTATGCCTGATTGATTTCGATGCCTTCGTGGCCCCGGTGGTCGGACCGGACCAGGCCATCGACATGGCCGATGGGGGCACCTATGGCACGGAGGGGTATTGCCCGCCGGACCTCGGCTCTCGTGCGGGTATGGGCGATGGCTCGGTGGCGCCCTATTCCGACCGCTACGGACGCGACATGCTGATTTTGGAATTACTCTTCATGGATTCCGTCCTGTCACCGGATGATCCTCCGGCGAGTTGGAACCGCGACAGGCTGCAGCGCTGGTATGCCGCGTGGCGGGCGTCCTGCGATCCGGCGCGGTGGCAGACGCTGGCGCACCTGGAACTCCCTGAGGTCTTTTCGCTATCGGAAGAGCAGCGCCCGACATCGACGCACCTTGCGGCTGGTCTGGGGTTGGAGTTGCCGGCGAGCCCCGTGATTTGTACTGATGTGCAGACGTCCATTCCGGTAATCCCCAGCATTCGTTCGGTCTCGGCCTATGTCCAACAACGGCCCAGTCGCCGGCCGGCACCTGTGCGGGTTCGGAAGCAAAGCCGCCAGGCGCCGCCTGCACAGTCTCAGCCACTCCGCCAATGGTTAGTATCTGCACAGGTTATGACGCGCACCCTCCGGCGGAAGCGAAAACCGGCGGCCTCGCTGTTTTCGATAGATTCCCCGGCGGCAGTACAGTTGTTGTTGGTGATCCTCATTCTGATCTTCTGGCTTACGCTCTTCGGCCTGTTGTCCAGTTGTCACGAAAGTCCGGGCGGCACCTCGCTTTTTCCCTCGATCTCCAGGTCAAAGTGCCTAACGTCGCCGTCGGTTGCATCACGGCCATGCGGAAGACTAAAGGGACTAAAGGGGTCGGGAGTCTTTGATTGGCCCACGTGCGGCAGACAAACACTCCCGACCTCTTTATCCTTCCTTGCTGTGCGGTATGCGCCGCCATCTTACCCCTTCCTCAATGGGGCAACAAGCGGGATGTCGCCGGAACGCATTCTTGACTCCCGCTCACTTTCCCGCAAATGGCCCAAAAAAACCGAGCTTGAAATTGGGCCAGCCGATCCGCTATGGTGACGGTGCGAGAGAGACGAGAGAGGAGAGGGGAACGAGGCGGCGAGGGAATTGGAAAAACGGGCGTGGTGTTGACCAACAACAAGCCCGTCCACGAAGCACACGAAGCACACGAAGCACACGAAGGAAACCGGCGGAGTTAGGGACACAAAAGGGGACGCAGCGAAAGCGCCGGTCAAAGCCGGCATGGAGTAGCGGATGAAAGAGCCGCACAGGAAAGGAGTAGCGAACCATCCTGACCCCGAGTCATGCGCCGGCGGTGGCAACGCCGCGGGTGAAGCGTTGACAGGG
>JAPLMX010000209.1 GCA_026386805.1 Phycisphaerae bacterium
GCGGTCTTTTCCTCTTGGAGGTGCTAACGTGGAGTCTCCTCATCGAATCCTCGATGCGGACGCAGCTCGCCGTTGATGGCTTTCTTGCGAAATTCTGGTCCCATTACCACCCGGCACTTCCCCATATGAGCCTGACTTTGCTGTTCTTTCATGGTAGTTCTCCTGGGCCCGGCGGGGCCTTCCTCAAGGGGAACTACCTACCCAAAAACACGCACGAAACGGCAGAGCCTTGTGAATGCTCACCGGCAGAGCCGGTGGTTAACGGAAACGCAATTTGGCGAGCAAGCGGTGACCGGGTCTCTCCAAACCTGGAGCCCAGCGGCCGTTGTGCAAAACAAAGCCAATCTGCGCTGGCCGCCCTGAGCAGTAAGTGCTTGGAAGAAAAAGAGTTAGGAGGAATCGACCCCCAAGAAGGGTTCGGAAAAACAAAGCCAAATCTCCCGACGGTACGCCTGTGGCCGGCGCTGGGGTCATTGCCAACCCGTAAGCACGCAAAGACCGGATGAGCCCGAAAAAGGATGTAACACTTCGCCTCCGGCTGCGTCAATAGTAGTGAGTGGATATCTGTGCTGAGAGCAGGGCCGACGCGAAAGAGGTCGGCCCGCTCTTCTGCTGCGGGCAAAACAGCGGAGCAGCGGTAGCGACGGGGGCGGTGTCCGTCTGCCGTCACCGAATTGCCTGCCGGTGGCCGGACTGCTGCGTTTTGCGTCTTGATTCCCGTGCTTGTCCGGCGTATCATGTCCTCTATGCGAATTCCATTGACCAGGTACGGCTGGCCCGAGGTGGCCGTCTATCCTGCGGCCATTGCTCTACTTGTGATCGCGGCGGCCCTCTTCGGCCCCGGCCGGTTGCCGGCGTGGTCGATTGCCGCGATCGAGGGGGTGCTGGCGCTCGTTCTGGTCTGGGCGTTGATGTTCTTCCGCGACCCGCAGCGACGGACCATTCAGGATGACACGGTGCTTCTGGCGCCCGCCGACGGACGGATTGCGGATATCGAGATGGTGGACGAAGGGGACTTCATCGGGGGACCGGCCCTGCGGATTGGCATCTTTCTGAGCATCTTCAGCACGCACATCAATCGTGCTCCCTGCGGCGCGAAAGTGGAGAAGATCACCTACCGCCCGGGCCAGTACCTCAGTGCGATGAACCGGCTGGCCGGCAAGGTCAACGAGTCCAACAACCTGGCCCTGGTCCGGACGAGCCGCCCGCAGGATCGGCTCCTCGTCCGCCAGATCAGCGGGGCCATCGCCCGGCGGATCGTTTGTGCCGCTCGCGAGGGCCAGCAGCTTGTCGGCGGTGAGCGGTTCGGAATGATCAAATTCGGGTCCCGGACCGAGCTGTACCTGCCGATGAGTGAGAACATCGAGTGCCTGGTCCGAGTAGGAGACAAGGTCAAGGCGGGGCTGACCCCGCTGGCCAAGTATCGAGGCGAACAGTGAGCAGGTTTCGAATGGCAGATCGTAAATCGCCGCGGCCCCGGCCGCACAGGGGCAGATTGTTTCGGCGCGTGCGCAAGCAGCGCGTCAGGTATATCGCGCTGTTGCCTTCCTTGATCACAATCCTCAACGGGGTGTTCGGCTTCACCGCAATTGCCTTGGCGAGCAAGGACGTCAAGCCGGAGACCGGTCAGTTGTCCTGTTTCGCGCTGGCCGGATACATGGTGCTGCTGGCCATGTTCGCCGACATGCTCGACGGCCGGCTGGCCCGGATGAGCCAGAGCACATCGAGTTTCG
The DNA here is from genome assembly GCA_026386805.1 of Phycisphaerae bacterium. Taxonomy (GTDB): domain Bacteria; phylum Planctomycetota; class Phycisphaerae; order Sedimentisphaerales; family Anaerobacaceae; genus PLanc-01. The sequence goes on from JAPLMX010000209.1 coordinate 1,734, forward strand.
GCGGCCAGTTGGACAGCCTCTGCGACATGATCAGCTTCGGCATCGCCCCGGCGTTTCTCATGCTCAAGCTTGTGGAGAGCAGGCTGGAGTTAGGCACGGTGGTCTGGGGAGGGTTCCTCCACCGGTTCATTTGGCTGGCTGCGGTGGCGTACATCGCCTGTACCGCCATTCGGCTTGCCCGTTTCAACGTGGAAAACGAGGAAAACGAAGCGTCCCACATGAGCTTTGCGGGTCTGCCCAGCCCCGGCGCCGCCGGCGTCATCATCAGCATCATCATCTTCCATCAGGAGAAAGTGCCATCTTTCGACCTTCTGGTCTATCTCCTGCCGTTTATCACGCTGGGCGTGGCAGTCCTCATGGTCAGCCAAATCCCCTATCCCCACATTCTGAACGTGTATCTGACGGGCAAGAAGCCTTTTGGCCATCTCATTTGGATGCTGTTCCTACTCGGTTTGGCGGTGTGCGGGGATTTGGAGATCGCCTTGATGCTGACGTTTGGCAGCTTTGCGGGAAGCAGCCTCATGAAGTGGCTCTACGGCACGGTCCTGAACCGGCGCGCGCGGATTGCCCCAATCACCACAGATCTTTCCCCCGGACCGGCTCCCGATCCCGTCGCACACGATTGACGGGTTTGGACTCGTATCAATCCACGCAGTCCGGGTCATTCACAGCGTCCACAGACTACATGGGCGCCATGAACTCATCGGACCTATCGTGCTTCGCACGGGACCTGGAGAGGCCGGTTCTCCTCCAGGACCGTGGTCTGCGGACCTCGCTCTTCAGACTGAGCGATCTGGTGGTAGCACTCCACGACCTTCGCCAGGCGGCTGAGCACCTGCCGGCCCTCCTCGCTGGCTTCCAGGCCGACAATCTGCAGGCCCAGACACAGGCCCGCGTGATCGGCCGTGGGCAGGACGCTGCGGACCTGCACGTTGAACATCAGCGGCGTCTCATACGGCATCGGCGTGAACCGCACTCCCAGGAACTGCCCCTTGTGAAACTCCGATTCCCCGGCCCCGCCCTCTCTCACGGCCGTCGAGACGCAGGGCTTTGCCTCTCGGCGGGGAACGATCACCTGGGCACCCCCGGCGGAGATGTCCAGCAGGGAGCCCTCACTGTAGGTGTGGGTCCGGTCGTCCTGGTGGCGATAGCCCGTGCGATGCCAGAGGACCACGTTGACCCGCAAGGACCTGGGAACATTGACGCGGAAGTAGCTGCGTCTTTGGATCACGCCGACCTGCTGCGGCTCCGCCAGGACGATGGTCCCGCCCGCCTCCGGGTCGCACGAGGGCTCCAGGCTCACCACGGTCGTGTCGAAAACGAACTTGCCGTAGGTGTGCTTGAAACTCACGCCGACTGGCTGGTCGATCTGGATGTTGGCCGGGTGAGGCTTGCCACACGTGTGGCAATTCTCGATGTAGAGCCTGCCGCCCTTGAGGTCCTTCATGACCACCTTGGCCACGTGCCATTTGTCCTTCGACAGATAGGACATGATCGCCGGCGATTGGTCCCGGACGACCATGAGCAGGATGGTCTGCGACTGGGGCCCCTGGAGCATCACGATCTCACTCATGTTCACCTCCTCACGTCTGCGACAGCACGTCTCGGGCGGGGCGACGGAAAAGGTCCCCATCTACACCGCACCAGGGTTGCCCGTCCCGTGGCGGCAAAGGTCCGCCGGAACGGGTCCTTCTAAAGTATAGGGTATGATCGGCCGTCGGCAAATAGCAGCATGAATCAACGTTCAGATTGCCGGGGCCTTGCGGATTCAGTATGCTGGAACCATGCCTACACAAGAATTGGGACTTGGACTCCTCTGGTACGTCCTGTTTGTGATCTCGACGACGTTCCACGAGGCGGCGCACGGCTGGGCGGCCCTGCGCTTCGGCGACCCGACCGCCCGCGAGGCTGGTCTGGTGACGCTCGATCCGCTGCCGCACATCCAGAGGTCGCCCATCGGCATGGTGGTCATTCCGATCCTCTCGTTCATCGCCTCCCTCCCCAGCGGCTGGATGATCGGCTGGGCCAGCACGCCTTACGATCCCTACTGGGCGCAGGAGAGCCGCCGCAAGGCCGCTTTGATGGCGCTGGCCGGTCCGGCGGCGAATCTGGTGCTTGTTCTCGTGGCGGCCATCCTCATCCATGCCGGCATTCTTCTCGGCGTGTTCGCCCAACCCGGGCAAGTCACCTGGACCCAAACCACGATCGCACAATCTCCGGGCATTGCCACCGCGGCGGCCGTCGCCGTCAGCATTCTCTTTTCCCTGAACCTGCTCCTCCTGGTATTCAACCTGATGCCGGTGCCGCCGCTCGATGGCAGTGAAGTGCTTTTCTTGTTCCTCAGCGAGGGCGCCGCCCAGCGTTATCGGGACCTTATGGTCCAGCCCACGGCCCAGATCGTCGGCCTGATCGTCGCCTGGAACCTTATCGGCGCCGTCCTGAACCCCATCCATACCGTAGCCCTCGACCTCCTCTACCCAGGCGCAGGATACCATTGATCCGCACCGGCAATCTTACGGGCTGCGGCTTGTCTGCGCGGGCGAGCTACACGTAGATGGGCAGGATCACGAAGGGGATGCCTAAGCGGTGCAAGCGCTTTTGGATCGTGAACACGAGCTGGTTGTGGAGCAGTCTGTTGATGAGGGACTCGTTCAAGAACAGCAACTTGCCCCCGAAGAAGACTGCGCCGGGGTACTTCTTGATGATGGCCGGAACGATCCCCGTGATTACCTCGGCCGTGTCGACGCCGATGTCCGAAACCGCCTCGCCGTAGAAGCCCTCTTTGTTCATCAGGTTCACGTACCGGTTCAGGTCGTCCCGGACCTGTGCATGCAGGTGCTCCACCTCTTGTGGACCTTTGAAGGTGCCGACGTCCAATTGGCCGACCTCGAGAAAGACGAAGTTCTTGAACGTGCTGCCGAACAGCCGCATGATGGCCAAAAGGGTGTGAAGGCCGGTGCCGTTGAAGCCGCTGACGAGCAGCACGGCGGTCTTGGCCTTGGGGTCGAACGCCGGCTTTCCTTTGGATTTCCCGGCCTCCTTGGAGGCGGATTGATGGATGTAGGATTCGGCTCGCTCGGCCAGCTCGTCGAGCCGATGAAGCTGCAACGCCACGGTCCGGTAGTGCCGTCTCACCAGCATCGCCAGGACGATCAGGGTCCCGGTGATCAGCAAGGTGACCCAGCCGCCCTCGAAGAACTTGAACATTACCATCGAGACCAGGATGAAGCCGGTGAGCACCAGGCCGACCCCGTTGATGAGCAGCTTGCCCAGCCGGCCTTTCGTCCGGCCGCGGTCGAGCCACCAATGGCGAACCATCCCCAATTGCGAAAGTGAGAACGTGATGAATACGTTGATGCTGTAAAGGACGACCAGAAGCCGCACGGAGCCTTTCGTGAACACCATGATGGCCAGTGACAATCCGCCCATGATTAGGATGCCGTTCTGGATCACCAGCCGGTCGCTGAGAACGGAGAATCTCGTGGGAAACCAGCGGTCGAGCGACATGTTGGCCAGCACGCGGGGACCGCCCAGGAATCCGGTCTGAGCCGCCACGCACAGGAGAATCGCTTCCGATAGGAGACTGACAAGAACGAACGTGCCGGCGGCACGCTGGCCCCAGCCCGCCGTGGCGCGGTCAAACAAGACCGCGTTGAGGGTCTTCCCCGGTTCCGCCCTCACGTCGTACAGCAGGTATCCAAGGATCAGCCCCATGACGATAAACGCCAGGGAGAACGCCATGTACCGCATCGTCAGTCGGGCCGTCTGCACCCTCGGCTCTCTCAAGACCGGTAATCCGTTGCTGACCGCCTCAATTCCGGTGTACGTGCCCGCACCCATGCTATAGGATCGCAGCGCCAGGAAGATCATACCCCAGAAACCCAGGGTCGAGACCGTCTCGTGCACGTCGGCCTGCACCGAACGGGCCAACACGCCCATCTGAGACACGTGCGTGAACAGCCCATAGAGAACCACGAACACGTGCGTTGCGAGAAACGTCAGGAAAATCGGGACCAGGGGCATCACCGATTCCTTCACCCCTCTCATATTCAGCACCATCATCAAGATGACAAGAACGATGGCCAACTCGAGTTTGTATTGTTGCCATTCGAGCGGCAGGAAGCTGAAAACCGCGTCGGCGCCGCTGGCGATGGAGACCGAGATGGTGAGCACGTAGTCGATCAGGAGGGCGCAGCCGGACACCATCCCGACCCAGGGCGACAGCAGCTTGGTGGCGACGAAATACCCGCCGCCGCCCGTGGGGAATAGTTCCACAATCTGGGAATAACTCGCCGCAATCACGAAAATGGTCAGGACGGTCCCCAGACCGACGAAGAGGCCCAGATACGGATGGTCGCCCAACGTCAAGAACGCTTCCGGAGGTCCATAGCACGAGGAGGATAGCCCGTCGGCGCCCAGACCCACCCACGCGAAGAAGGCCACGAGGGATAGCTCGCGAAAGACCGTGGCATCCCGCGGGTCTCGCGACTTGCCCAGGACCAGAGTCTTCAGGATTCGCCCCAACCTGCGTTCGGATTGCGCCAAACCAACAATCTCCAGAATACCCACCGAAATCCACCGACACCAAACGGAAGAAGCATTATCGTACCGAATTTGTGGTTCTATGGCAATGGCGGACTGGGGTCTTGATAAGCCGCAGAATCCCCTATATCTTATGGAGGAACTCGTGACCTGCCGGGAAATGTACCTATGCAGACAAGACAACTCGGGCAAACAGACCTGACGCTGACGACGGTTGGCCTGGGCACGTGGGCCATGGGTGGGCCGTGGCAATTCGGCTGGGGACCACAGGACGATGGCGAGGCCGTCGCCGCGATCCTCACTGCCCTCGATAGGGGCATCAACTGGATCGATACGGCGCCGGTCTACGGTCTTGGGCACTCCGAGGAGTTGGTGGGCCAAGCCCTGCGCCAGACGAAGCATAAACCCTACATCGCCACCAAGTGCGGCCTGCTGTGGAACGAGAAACGGGAGAAAGTGCCGCACTTGAAGAAGGAGAGCATCCGCCGGGAGTGCGACGCCAGCCTCCAGCGGCTCGGCGTCGAGCGGATCGACCTCTACCAAATGCACTGGCCCGACCCGCCGGCGGATATCGAGGAGGCGTGGGAAGAAATGGCCCTGCTGGCTGCCGAGGGCAAGGTGCGATACTTGGGCGTCTGCAACTACAACGTGGAGCAGATCGAGCGAGTCCGCAGGATCTATCCGGTCTCCTCGCTGCAACCGCCCTACAGCATGCTGCGCCGGGAGGTCGAAAAGGAGTTGCTCGGCTACTGTGCCCGGTACGATATCGGCGTCGTCGCCTACAGCCCGATGCAGCGGGGCCTGCTGACCGGCAAGTTCAGCCGTGAGCGGCTGGCCGCCTTGGCCCCGGATGACCATCGCCGGCGGATGCCGGAGTTCCAGGAGCCGGCGTTCTCGGCGAGTCTGGAGTTGGTCGAGGGCTTGACAAAGATCGCCCAGCGTAACAGTCGAACCGTTGCCCAATTGGCGATCAGTTGGGTCCTGCGCCGGCCCGAAGTGACCGCTGCGATCGTCGGCGCCCGCCGGCCCAACCAGATCATGGAGACCGTCGCCGCCGCCGATTGGAGCCTGAGCAAGAAAGACATTGCCGAAATCGAAAGGCTGCTCGCCGCGCGGGAGAAAAAGCTGGCAAGGGGCTGAGTGGACAACGTGGACGAAGTGGACCAGGTGGACAAATAGGACCTGGGTGCGATTGCACGCACGATTAAGGAAAGAGGAATGCCGCAAGAAAAGAGCATCTACACCAGTCCGCTGGTCGAGCGGAACGCCTCGCCCGAGATGGCGGAGCTGTTCGGTCCGCAGAAAAAGTTCGGCACGTGGCGGCGGCTCTGGCTGGAGCTGGCCAAGGCCGAGAAGAAGCTCGGCCTGAACATCAAGCAGGGCCAGATCGACCAGATGGCCCGCCACCTTGACGATATCGACTTCAAGAAGGCGGCCCGCTACGAGCAGGAGCTGCGCCACGACGTGATGGCGCACATCCGGACATTCGGCGATGCGGCCCCAAAGGCGGCCCCGATCATCCACCTGGGCGCCACCAGTTGTTACGTCACCGACAATACGGACCTGATCCTCATGCGGGAGGGTCTCCAGCTTATCGCCGGCAAGCTGGCGGCCGTGATCGATCTGCTGGGCAAGTTCGCCGCCGAGTACCGCTCTATGCCCACGCTGTCCTTCACGCACTACCAGCCGGCCCAACTGACCACGGTCGGTAAGCGCGCGACGCTCTGGGGCTACGAGTTCGCGATGGACCTGGAAGAGATCGAGCACCGGATCGCCACGCTGCTGTTCCGGGGCGTCAAAGGCGTTACCGGCACACAAGCCTCCTTCCTGGAGCTCTTTGACGGCAATCACGCCAAGGTCAAGCGGCTTGACAAGATGGTCGCCGAGGCGTTCGACTTCAAAAAGGTCTGCGCCGTTACCGGCCAGACCTACCAGCGCAAGATCGACACGCTCGTCGTCAATACGCTGGCCTTAGTCGCCCAGTCGGCGCACAAGCTCTGCAACGACCTGCGGCTGCTGGCGAACCTCAAGGAAATGGAAGAGCCCTTCGAGAAATACCAGGTCGGCTCCTCGGCGATGCCCTACAAGAGAAACCCGATGCGGTGCGAGCGGGTGACCGGCCTCGCCCGGCTGGTCCTGAGCATCGCGACCAGTCCGCCCATGACGGCCTCCGAGCAGTGGTTTGAGCGGACGTTGGACGACTCCTCCAATAGGCGAGTGGTCATTCCGGAGGCGTTCCTGGCCGTGGACGGCATCTTGCAGGTCCTCCTGAACGTCCTCGATGGGCTGGTGGTCTACCCGAAGGTGATCGAGGCCCACGTCGCTGCCGAGCTGCCGTTCATGGCGAGCGAGAATATCCTAATGGCGGCCGTCAAGGCTGGCGGCAACCGCCAGGAGTTGCACGAGAAGATTCGCCTGCACTCGCAGGCCGCCTCCGCCGAGGTCAAGCGCTTCGGTCGATCCAACGACCTGATCGCCCGCCTGCGGGCAGACATCTCGTTCGCGAACATCGACTTCGCCAAGGTCCTGGACCCGGCGGCCTACGTCGGCCGGGCCCCGCAGCAAGTCGATGAATTCATCAGAACCATCGTGACCCCGATTCGGAAGAAGTACCGACAGGAACTGGGGCGAAAAGTTGAACTGAAAGTCTAACGCAGATTGGCATGAACCCTCTGCGTCCGGACTTTGTCATCCTGAGCGCCAGCGAAGGATCTGGCCATCGCATACATTGTGCGATCGTCCCATCCGTAGGCCGGATGCTTCACTTCGTTCAGCATGACACATGAAATGACAAGGATGCTGCCATGACCAGGAACGAACTCATCAAGCGTATCAAGGAAGTTGCCTACTTGGAGGGCGATTTCGTCCTTCGCAGCGGCAAACGCAGCAAATACTATCTCGACAAGTACCTGTTCGAGACCCGGCCCGACATCCTCAAGGCGCTCGGCAAGGAGTTTGCCAGGCATACGACGGACGACGTGACGCTGATCGCCGGGGCGGAGCTGGGCGGGGTGGCGCTGGCGGCGGCCGCCGCGATGGAGACCGGCAAGAACTGGATCATCGTCCGCAACAGCAAGAAGGACTACGGCACGAGCAAGCTCGTCGAAGGCGCGCTCAGCCCGGGCGACGTGGTCCTGCTCGTCGAGGACATTGCCACCACCGGCGGCCAAGTCCTCGAAGCGGCGAAGGTCATCACAGACGCCGGCGCCAAGGTCAAGAAGATCGTCTGCGTCATCGACCGCAAGCAAGGCGCCCGCGAGAACATCACCAGCGCCGGCTACACGTTCGAATCGATCCTTACGAAAGACGATTTGGGAATTGTTGATTGATGATTTTTGATTGATGATTTGGACTGGGCCGCCGGTCCGGTCTGAAATCAACAATCAACAATCTAAAATCAAACTTGAGGTAGATATGATCCTCGGCGTACCGAAGGAGATCAAGAAGGATGAGTATCGGGTGGGCCTGCTTCCCGTCGGCGCGGAGCTGCTGACCAAGGACGGCCACACCGTGCTGATCGAGAAAGACGCCGGGGTCGCCAGCGGATTCGATGATCGGCGATATTCTTCCGTCGGGGCTCAAATCGTCGAGGCGCCCGACGAAATCTATCGGCGGGCCGATTTGGTCGTGAAGGTCAAGGAGCCGCAGCCGCCCGAGATCGCCAAGCTTCGCGAGGGACAAATCGTCTTCTGCTATTTTCACTTCGCCGCCTCGCGGGGGCTGGCGGTCGCCTGCCTGAAAGCCGGCATTACGGCGGTTGCGTACGAGACTCTCAAGGACCCACAGGGCCGGCTGCCGCTACTGACGCCGATGACGAGATCGCCGGCCGAATGTCGATCCAGGAGGGGGCGAAATGCCTGGAACGGCCGATGATGGGCCAGGGCATTCTGCTGGGCGGCGTCCCTGGGGTGGCACCGGCCAACGTCCTGGTCCTCGGCGGCGGCATCGTCGGCACGAACGCCGCCCGCATGGCCGCCGGCCTGGCGGCGAACGTCACGATCATGGACATCAACCTGGATCGTCTGCGTTACCTCGACGAGGTGATGCCGGCCAACGTGACGACGATCTACAGCGACCCACACACGATCGAGGATTACGCCCTCCGCGCCGATCTGGTCGTGGGGGCCGTTCTCATCCCCGGCGGTCGGGCCCCCATCCTCATCCCGCGATCCCTGCTGAAGAAGATGAAGCCCGGCAGCGTGATCGTCGACGTCTGCATCGACCAGGGCGGGTGCACGGAGATGTCGCGACCCACCACGCACAGCGACCCCACCTACCTCGTGGATGGTGTCGTGCATTATTGCGTGACCAACATCCCAGGCGCGGTCAGTCGGACCTCAACTCTGGCCCTGTGCAACGCGACGCTGCCCTACGTCCGCCAACTCGCCTCAATGGGCGTCAAGGGCTTCACCGCCCTCGACCCCGGCCGCGCCGCCGCCATCAACCTGACCAACCACAAGCTCGTCAACCAAGCCGTCGCCCAAGCCTTTCCTGACCTGCCGGGCGCATGACACAGAGCGTGGGTGCCATGTCTACGCTCGAGTAGACATGTTCGACCCAGTGAGCAAGACATGCTTACGCAAGCGGAAGCATGGCACCCGGAGCCTGCCCCCGATACTCGTCAGGTGCCCGATGGTTCAAGGATCAAGATCGCGTCTTCCCAGCCTTCGGGGGTGGAGAAGGATTGAGTCCCTGTACTCGCGAAGCGGCCGGCCGCAGTAGAGTTGCCTGTCTTCGGGTCGATCCAGCGGGCGTTCGCTTTGGCGGCGGCGATCTTGTCCATGTGGATCGAGAAAGATGCTCTACTGCCGAGGTACGCCATGACCCATTTGCCGTCCTTGTGCCGGGCGGCGAGGTTCAGGATCTGGCCCTCGGTCTGGCCGCCGGTGGTGAAGATTGACTGATCTGGAACGAGATACCACCACTCATTGAGGCCCAGGAAGGCCTTCTTGAGGATGCCCAACTGCACGGCGCCAGGGGCGTCGAGGGCCTGTTTCCAGGTGGGCAGGACCCGCCAGCTATCGTTGTGCCCGTAGGTATGGTGAGCGCCGGCCAAGTAGGAGTAATACGCCTGCCGGCGGATCCACAGCGGGGTCACGTCGAAGCCGTACTCCGACCCGCGCTCGTAAGCACCTTCGCCCATCAAGACGGGCTTGACCGGCTTGAGATTGTAGTCGTGGGTCACCATCGGATAGATTAGCTCGACGCTCTTCCACGTCTGCATGCAGTCGAAATCCAGCCACTTTTCTTCATGAAGGAAGCTGGACGAGTAAGGAGCCGGGTCGGGCTTGAAGGTGATGAGGTGATATCCGCCGTCGCCTTCGTGCAGGCCGGCCGCCAGCTCGCGGAGGATGGGGACGAACTCTTGCTTCGCCTCCGGCGTCATGGACCAGACGATATTGGGCACGTCCTTGTACCGCTGCGCCAGCCATTTCGCCCACGCCCGGCCGTTCTCCGCCGTGATGCACTTGCGATATCGCTGGTGATAGAGGGTCATGGAGATGGTCACATTGTTCTCGCGGGCGATCTGAAGCACGGCGTCCACGTTCTTGAAATACGCCTCGTTCGGCGTCAGCGGGTTGTCGTTGATCCAGGGCTTCTCCCCATACACGTTGGGCTTCGTGCCGTCGCCCACGCCCATCAGCATCACCTGCGCGAAGACGAATCCCTTTTCGGCCGTCTTCTCCAGAATCGTGCGGGCGTCCTCGATCTTGTACTCTCGAAAGAGCTGCCACTGGGTCGTGCCCAGCCAGAAGACGGGCTTTCCCTTCTGGTCCACGAAGTACCGCCCATTGTCACTCACCTTGACCGGATACGCCGACCGCTCAGCGGCTGAGACAACGATGGACGAGAATACAATGAGCAACGTGAATGCTTTGACCATTCGTTTCATTTTTGTGCCTCCCATCTTCCATTTCACTCAATGACACTGATCACAGCGATCATGCGGATGATACAACCCGCGCTCGCCGTCTTGCGTGCAGCACTGATCTGAACCCAGTCCGAGTTGATGGTCTTGATGTGCAGGGTTGACGTGTCGGCCCCGATCGCCCCGGGGGTGTTGGCGATGATCATGTCGAGGTTCTTCTCACGCATCTTCCGCCCGGCGTTGGCCCGCAAGTCTCGGTCTTCGAGGGCGAAGCCGACAAGCATTTGTCCACGTCTCTTTTGTCGCCCGGCCCACTTGAGGATGTCTGCCGTCGGCTTCAGTTCGAGCGTGAGCTTGGCCGCTTGCTTCTTGAGTTTTGTCTTTGAAGGGCGAGCCAGCGTGTAGTCCGCTACGGCGGCGGCCATGATCAGGCAATCGCATTCGGCGAAGTGCTCCTTCACCGCTTCGAACATCTCAGCCGCGCTCTCCACGCGGACGACCTCGGTGCCTGCGGGCGGCTTGAGAGCGGTCGGAGCAGTAATCAGCGTGACCTTGTGCCCAGCCTTCAGCGCCGCCCGAGCTAGGGCATAGCCCATCTTGCCGCTGCTGGCGTTGGAGATGAATCGAACGGGATCGATGTATTCGCGTGTGCCCCCGGCCGTAATGAGAAACCGCATGTCACACCCCCGCACACGATAGAACCATCGCCAAGCTTCGTTTGACGACGCCACCCAGAGTCGCCACTCATGTTCTCTTGTGCTTGCTGGCCATTTCCTCGAGGGCCGCCAGGATTTCCTGCGGCTCGGCCATGCGGCCCACGCCCTCTGTGCCGCAGGCTAAGCGGCCGGCGGCGGGGCCGACCATTCGCATTCCCGTGGCCCGCAGCGTTTGGACGTTGCGCTGCGTGGCCGGGTTTTCCCACATTCGTGTGTTCATCGCCGGGGCATAGAGGGTCGGCGTGGCCCAGCACGTGCCCAGGACCGTGCTGAGCAGATCGTCGCAGATCCCGTTGGCGGCCTTGGCGATGATGTCGGCCGTCGCGGGCGCGATCACGACGATCTGGGCCCAGTCGGCCAGGGCGATATGCGACATTTGATGGCCTTGTGGGTCGGTCCACAGGGACGTGAACACGGGCGCGCCCGTCACCGCCTCGAAGCTCTTGGGCCCGACCAGTTGGCAGGCATTCTCGGTCATGACGGTACGAACCTTGGCCCCGGCTGCCGTCAGCTTGCCAGCCAAGTCCACTGCCTTATAGGCGGCAATCCCGCCCGTCACGCCGAGCAGAATGTTCAGATCCTTAAGCACTCCCGCACCCGCCGCTCACTCACAAGGTCCGTTTCTCGAACGCTCGGTCCGCCTCGTCGGCCCGGGCATCCGCGGCGGCCTTGATCTTGCGCTCGTAGGCGGCCTCGTCGATCGTGATCTTGTCCTGCAGGATCTCCTGCACGACGATCTCCATCATCGTCCGGCCCTCGGTGTTCTCGATCAGGGGACGGGAGCCTTGCAGCAGCTCGAGCATCCGCTTTTGGATCAGCGCCGCCAGCTTGAACCGGCCCCCGACCTTTTTGACGATTAGTTCACTCTTGAGTTCTTCCAGCATTATTGATCTCCATTTTGCCGAGGTTCCGCATCGATTCCCGGTGCGTTCTCGATGATCCGGATGACCTTGCCGATGGCCTGCTCCAGATCGTCATTGATCACCATATTGTCATAATACTGCTGCGCGGCGGCGATCTCACTCTTGGCGCCGCTGAGCCGTCGGGCGACGACCGCGCCGCTTTCGCGGCCCCGGTGCCCCAGCCGCTCGGCCAGCGTCTTGCCGCTGGGCGGCAGAATGAAGACCATCGTCGCCTGCGGGTAGATCGCCTTGACCTGCCTAGCCCCCTGGACGTCGATCTCCAGAATCACCGTCTTGCCGGCGTTCAACGCCTCGTCGGTCTTGTCCCGGGGCGTGCCGTAAAGGTTCCCGAAGACCTCGGCGTATTCCAGAAGCGAGCCGTCCTCGATCCGTTTGCGAAACTGCTCCCGGGAGACGAACCAGTATTCCCGGCCGTCTTGCTCCGTCGCCGCCTGGGGCCGGGTCGTCACGGAAACGCTCAGGTACGCATCGTCCAGCCGCTTGAGGAGCTGCCCGGTGATGGTGCTCTTGCCCACACCCGAGGGGCCGCTAATAATAATCAACTTGCCCCGTGTCGTTTCCTGGTCACGTTTCTGGGCCATCATTCCACGTTCTGGATTTGTTCTTTGAGCCGCTCGATCAGGCATTTGATGTCCACCACGGCCTGGGCGATCTGGGGATCACCGGCCTTGCTGGCCATGGTGTTGGCTTCGCGGAGCATCTCCTGGCTAAGAAAATCCAGTCGCCGGCCGGCCTGCCCATCCGTCTGGCAGATCTGCGCGAACTGTTGCAGATGGGCGTCCAGCCGGGCGATCTCCTCCGAGATATCCGACCGGTCGGCCAGAATCGCCACTTCCCGTGCCAGCGTCTGCTCGTCCAGCTTGAGCTTGGCCTCGGCCAGCAGCTCATCAACGCGTTTGCGCAGCTTTTTGGCGTAATCCTGCGTCACGGAGCCGCTGCATTGGCGGATCGTCTCCAACTCGGTATGGATGGCCTCACAGTGCTTTTTCAGGTCGGCGTCGAGGAAGGTGCCTTCCGCTTCCCGCATTCGCTCGAGTTTGTCCAAGGCCTTGGCGGTCAGCCGCAGCACGAATTCCTTGATCCGGACCATCTGCTCCTCGTCCGGCAGCACCGGCTGGACGATCCCCGGCAATTCCAGCAGACCCGCCAGGTCGATGTTCCCCGTGACACCCACGGAGGCGCTGACGGCGTTGAGCTTCGTCACCACCGAGCGCAAGGCCGTCTCGTCGATCTCGAACAGCGCGTGGTCGGCGATGGCTTTGAGGCGCAGCACGTAGTTGATCGTCCCGCGCGACAGATGCCGGCGCAGCTCCTTGTCGATCTCGTCTTCCAGGAAGGCGGTCCCCTCCGGCAGCTTGATGATCGTCTTGAGATAGCGGTTGTTGACGGCCTTGATCTCGATGGCATAGGACACACCCTCGAGTTCGTCGGCTGCTTCACCGTATCCGGTCATGCTGTTGAGCATGGGGTTTCCGTCATTCCAATCTCATATCTTGGGTTCGTCCGGGGCTGGGAATCTCGTGCGTTCGATTCGCGGCCCCCGACACTTGTCGCCGTGCAGCCATAGGGCATTAGCCGCCGGTCTTGCCGGCGTCGGCGCTGGGCGTCGTCGATGCGCCTGGCGTTGCCGGAGTGCTCGTACCGCTCGCACCGGGCGCAGGCGTAGACGGCTGACTTGCGGGCGCCGAGGGCTGGGTCTGGCCCGACGGCGTCGTAGCCGGTGCAGCCGTCGGCGTCGGCGTCGGCTGTTCGGTGGCGCCGGGCTGCGGCGTGGCTGTCTGCCCGCTCGTCAGCGGCTGCTGGCTTGCCGGCGGCAACGCCTGGCCGAACTTGACCGGCGGTCGGTAGTACCGGGCCATCACGACCGCCAGGACCAGGAAAACCGAGACCAGCACGATCGTCACCCACGTCAGGAAATCGCCGGTCTTCGAGCCCAGCAGACCACTGGCCATGCCGCCGCCGAACGCGCCGCTCAGACCGCCGCCTCGACCCTTCTGCATCAGAACCACCAGGATCAAGATCAGCGAGACCAGAACGAACAGCACGGCCGCGAACTTCATCAAAATGCCAACAGCCAACAGCGGTAGTACAGTCATATCTATGCCTCAATAAACAAGCCATTGCACGACGATGACACGTCGCATCGGTCAGTTTCCGTCATTTCGCCACGTCCGTTCGGCATCAGACTGCCGCCTGGATGATCCGCACGAACTCGTCGGCTTTCAGGCTGGCCCCGCCGACCAGCAGGCCGTCCACGTCCTCCTGGGCCATCAACTCCTTGGCGTTGTCGGCCTTCACCGAACCGCCGTAGAGAATCTGAGTTTCCTGAGCCAGCTTCGCATTGTACATTTCCGCCAGCAGCTTGCGGATGAACCCGTGGACCTCCTGGGCCTGTTGCGGCGTGGCGGTCCGGCCGGTCCCAATCGCCCAGACGGGCTCGTAGGCAATCGTCACCGCTGACATCTTGTCGGCGCTCAAGCCCGCCAGCCCGGTTTTCATATGCCGGGCGACCACTTGCTCGGTTCGTCCGCCGTCGCGCTCGTCGAGCAACTCGCCGACGCACAGGATGGGCATCAGCCCGCCGCTGAGGGCGGCTGTGACTTTCTTGCCTACCATCTCATCCGACTCGCAAAGTACGTGCCGCCGCTCGGAGTGTCCGCACAGGACGTAATTGCAGCCGACGTCCTTCAACATGGCGGGACTGATCTCGCCCGTGAACGCGCCCTTGGGCTCGAAGTAGACATCCTGGCCACCCACGGCGATGCCCGAAGACCGGATCGCCTGCACCACCGACTGCAAATAGACAAACGGCGGAATCACGGCCACCGTAACCTTCTCTTTGGCCAGTCCCGCAGAACCCGTAGCGACAGCCTTCGCTAATTCCACGCTGGACCGGCTGTCGGTGTTCTCTTTCCAGTTGCCCGCTACGAACGGTTTTCTCATTTTTTCTCCTACTGTCTTCAAATCTGCCCCGGCGTGCGGGGCGGGATCGCTATAGCAGCTCCGTGGCCCGCGGGAAACTGCCCAAGACGGAGAGCTGCAGGCAATGCTGCCGAGCCTCTTCCAGGCCGGCCTTGACCCGCTCATCCGTCCGGTGGCCGAGGAGATCGACAAAGAAATAGTATTCCCACTCGCGCTTTTTGCTCGGGCGGGACTCAATGTTGGTCATGTTCATCGAATACTTGCGGAAGACCTCCAGTACGTCCGCCAAAGCGCCCGCTTTGTGAGCGGTGCTAAAGAGGATCGCCGTCTTGTCCTCGCCGGTCGGCCTGGAGTCTTCGCGGCTGACCACGAGGAATCGCGTGACGTTGTTCGTGATATCCTCGATATTCTCGCAGACCACCTGCAAGCCGTATAGGTCGGCGGCCACACGCGAGCCGATGGCCGCCGCATAGGATTCGTCTGCCGCCATCTGGGCGGCCTTGGCCGTCGAGGCAACGGCGATCGTATTGGTCTCCTTGAACGTCGAGGCCAGCCAGTTGCGGCACTGGGCGAAGACCTCCGGCTTGGAGTAAATCTTCTCCACCTCTTCCAGCGTGCAGTTCGCCAGCAGGTTGTGGTGGATCGTCATCAGGACCTCGGCACAGATCTTCACGTTGGTATCGATCAGGGCATCGAGTGTCTCGATGACGCCGCCGCCGGTGGAGTTCTCGACCGGCACGATCCCCAGGTCGCAATGCCCCTTGCAGATCTCGTCGAAGATGCTGCGAATATCTGCCAGTGGCTCATATTCCACACTTTTGCCGAACTTGACCAGCGCCGCCGTATGGCTGAAGCTGCCGCCCGGACCCAGATAGGCGATTCTCGGCGGCTTTTCCAGCACGAACGACCCGCTCATCATCTCCCGCCAGATCGCCGCCAGCGTCCGGTCGGGCAGGGGGCCTTGGTTGGCCTTGATGACCTTGTCCAGCACCTGCTTCTCGCGATCCGGCGCATAAATAGGCCGGTCCGTCTGGGCCTTGACCTTGCCGATCTCCATCACGACGCCGGCCCGCTCATTGAGCAAGGCCACCAGCTCGACGTCGATCTCATCAATGCGTTTTCTAAGTTCTTCCAAAGACATAGCCAATCCTCGCGAAGCAGGCCACAGGTCCTATTGGTCCCACACGTCCCATAGTCCTATTTGACTTCGCGTCTTCTTCAATCGGGGGGCATCCAACTGGTACTGGGCCGCCCCTGATAAGGAACCCCATACGCGATTCATCGCGTTTGGGAACCCAACTCGATGCTCTCCCTGCCAACCCGCCGGTCTTGGGGACCCGGCCCGATTCCGTGAAAACTCTCTTTTTTAGCAGCCTTTTGCCCTTGCGTCAACCGATTTCGTAGTGTAGGTAGAAGATTTTGAGGCGACAGAAACCAAAGGAGTGCCCATGTTGCAGTACGCCATCTTCAGAACGAAATGGGGTTATTTCGGCTTCGCCGGCACGGAGCGAGCCATCTCTCGAACGTTCCTGCCCACCCCGGAGCATGAGCAAGCCGAGCGGGGCTTGCTCAAGAGTTTCCATCACACCGGCGATAACCTCAGCTTGCACAAGGACTTCCAGCAGGACCTCCAAGAGCGGATCAGTGCCTATTACGAAGGCGAGCCGGTGGATTTCAGCACCGATCCGGCCGTGGGCCTCAACGGAGCAGGTCTATTCGCCCACAAGGTCCTACAGGCGTGCCGAAAGATAAGTTTCGGCCAAACAATTACTTACGGCGAATTGGCAAAACGGGTGGGTAGTCCAAACGCCGCCCGGGCCGTTGGCAGCGTCATGGCGGGCAATCCCATCCCGCTGATTATCCCCTGTCATCGTGTCCTACGCGCGGATGGCGGTCTCGGCGGCTTCTCCGCCCCCGGCGGCACCGCCACCAAGCAAAGAATGCTCCACCACGAGCAAGCCCTCTGCCTGGCAACCTCATGAACCGCAGAGGCCGCCGAGACGCGACGACTCACGACATTGATGAGGCAGAAGATCGTCGAGAGCGCTTCGCAGATCATTTCTTCTCGATCCAGGTGCAAACAGATAAAATCCGCGGTAAGATTTAGAAAGCGTCGTCGCTTGGCATGGAAGGAACTATGACAAAACGCCTTTTCAAAGATCTCTTATCGACAGTGCTTGAGGCGGATTTGGAGCGTCTCAATCCATGGTGGCGGGGTCTGCCCCAGCCGTCGTTGCCTCCGGTACGGCGATGGGCGTTTCCGGTCGCGATGCACAGGCTCCGGAAAGGGTTGACGAAGGTGACCGTATTGAGGGGACCCCGTCAAATCGGCAAGAGTACGCTGATCCGCCAGATGATCGAGACCTTTCTGGAAGAAGGCGTGCCTCCGCAGTCGATCTTCATGGTCCAATTCGACGAGCTGCCAGGCTTGTTGGATGTCCAGGAGCCCATTCCTCGGTTGGCCGACTGGTTCGAGGAGCGCATCCTTGGCCGGACCCTCAATGAGGCCGCCCGGTCCGGGCAGCCAGCCTATATCTTCCTCGATGAGGTCCAGAACCTGGATGACTGGGCACCCCAGTTGAAGTTCCTCGTGGATAGCAGTGACGTGCGCGTGATGGTGACCGGCAGCTCCGCCCTGAGAATCGAGCAGGGGCGAGACAGTCTGGCTGGACGCATCAGCACATTGGAAATGGGACCGCTGTTTCTGCGGGAGATCCTCGAGATCCGCGGAGAGGGGACGCTGGAGGCGCCTCTGCCATTCAGTGGGCTGACACCCTTGAAAGATAAGGATTTCTGGCTCAACCTCGGACACCTGGGCCAAGAGCACCAGCAGCAGCGGGATCGAGCGTTTGCGGCGTTCTCAGCGCGAGGGGCGTATCCGATTGCCCACGCAAGGCCGGATGTGTCCTGGGAGGAGTTGGCGTCCCTGCTGACGGAGACGGTCATTCGCCGGGCCATTCAGCACGATTTGCGAACTGGCCCAAGGGGTCGCAAGCGAGATGAACACCTGCTGGAGGAGGTGTTCCGCCTAGCCTGCCGTTACATCGGCCAGTCGCCACGGCAGGGCCTCTATTTGGATGAGATCAAACAGGCCATGCACGCCAACATCGGATGGCAGCGGAT
Organism: Phycisphaerae bacterium; assembly: GCA_026386805.1. GTDB lineage: Bacteria > Planctomycetota > Phycisphaerae > Sedimentisphaerales > Anaerobacaceae > PLanc-01. The sequence goes on from JAPLMX010000209.1 coordinate 19,829, forward strand.
ACTGGCCTATCTGAAGTTTCTGGATGCGACGCTACTCGTCCGACTGATCGAGCCGTTGGAGTTGCGTTTGAAGCGAGCTCGCGGGCCGTCCAAGCTGTGCTTGTGCGACCACGCTCTGCGTGCGGCGTGGCTCCAGGAAGTGATCCCGCTGGATGAGCCGGGGTTGAACCGAAACCCTCATCTTCGGGACTTGGCCGGCCACATTGCGGAGAGCACCGTCGGGTACTTCTTCAAGGCCCTGACCGATCTGGACGTGGCGCATTTCCCCGAGCGGGGGGCCGAACCCGAAGTCGATTTCATCTTGACGGTGGGAGAGCAGCGAATTCCCGTGGAAGTCAAGTACCGTTCCCACATCACCTGGCAGGACAGCCGGGGTCTGCGTAGCTTTATCGAGAAGAGCGTTTACAACGCTCCGTTCGGAATCCTCGTGACGCAGACAGACGACGCGACCACGGACGACCCGCGAGTTGTCACCATCTCTCTGGCCTCCCTGCTAATGATGCGATGAGACGCGTCTCGGGAGCACGCGCAATGGGAGCGATGCCACCGCGAGACACGAAGAGAAGGTGAGTAAGCCGGGGCCGCAGTTTAGCAACCGTTATTCTGGTTTGTTTGCCTCTTTGATTCCGTTCGGCAACGCAGTCCTTGCCCATGTCGGGGTGGTCCCCGTGTTTCACGGTTGGCCGCGTGACTCTCCCCTCCACCCGCCGGAGTGTTCTCCGATGTCAAAGAACATCGACAGCGCCGGTGGAGTTCCGGCTAAAGTGCCCCCGGCGATGTAGCCGATAAAACGTGGGCAAATGGTCCTACTGATGTAGATGTTCTTTTGAAAGGTGCAGACATGGCATGCAATCGATGCGGATGCGGATCGGGCAAGACGACCAAGGCGGTGGCCAAGCCGAAAACGGCCAGCAAGACCAAGGCCAAAGCAAAGAAGAAGTGACGCCGGCTTCGGCGAACATTGTCACTCGCGCAGAGACGCGGGGCCGCAGAGACGCAATGCCATCCACGCCTTCGGGCGTTCGCTTTCTGTTTCCCGCGTCTCGGCGTTTTTGTGCGCTATCGGCTCGACAAAGGATTATACTGGGGTCTTGGTGATCTTCGAAGTTGCGGTGGCGCGTGACCCGACGGCGAACCGAGATCGGGTGAGGATGGGAGCCTTATGAACGCAAGAAGCCAACGAGCTCGCGGATTCACGCTGATTGAGCTGTTGATCGTCATTGCGGTCATCGCCGTGTTGATGGCCGTGCTGCTGCCGGCGCTGAATCGGGCCCGGGAAGCGGGCAAACGGGCTGCCTGTCTCAACAACGCCCGGAGCCTGGTCGTGGCGTGGACGATGTACTGCTCCGACCACGACGGCGAGATGCCCGCCGGACAAGCCCTGCCGACCGTCGGCTGGGTCCACGGTCTGCCGGGGGCTTTTCAAACCAAACCCGTGGACGCGCCGGTGGAGGACCAAGTCGCCGCGATTCGCGCGGGCGCGCTGTACCGGTACGCGAGCACCGAGAAGGTCTACCGGTGCCCTGTCGCGGCGAAGTACGAGATGCTGACCTACGGGTCGGCCCCTTCCATGAACGGCATCTCGCCTGAGAACGCTCCCATCGTCAAGAACCTGTACCGGCTGCAACACCAGTCCACGCGGCTGGTCTTCATTGACAACTACGGCGAGGATTGGGATGCCTTGTGGTACATCTACTACCTGCAACCCAAGTGGTGGAACCCGGTCCCGATGCGGCACGGGGCGGGCACCGTCGTCGCCTTCGCGGACGCCCATTCGGAATTCCACGCTTGGAAGGACCCGAGGACCATCGAGTACGCGAAGATGACGTGGCAGGAGTCGGAGGCCCAGCGAACCGCGGCCCCGGCCCAAAACGGCAATGAGGACCTGCGGTGGGCCCAGACCATCGTTTGGGGCAAGTTGGGCTATACGTTTCAGCCCTGATCCCGGCGGGGCCCAAGCGTCCCGCATGGGCTAAAGCCCATCCTACAAGAGACTTGGAATCACTGCTGCGGGCCCTCCAGCCAGTGTTGGCTGAGGATGGCCCGATCGGACAGATTCACCGTTCCGTCGCCATTGAGATCGCCTGTGCCTGATGGGGACCGGCCGGCAAGCCTCGCGAAGAGCCACCAAGTGGCGTAGGCCTTCTGACACGCGTTGAGCGGCTCACTATGAGCGGAATCGCAGGTGTACCAGTCCACGTTGACCACGTGGCGGCTCTGCCAGGCCTGCGCCCAGTTGCCTAAGCGCGCCCCGGTCCGCGAAGCATAGTAATCGCAACTATCGGTTGGAAACGGATCGTAGACGCCATCCGGGTCGTGGCTCTCGATATCGGCGAAGTCGTAGAGCACCTTCTTGTTGGCCCGGCAATAATCTCGAATGACCTGGTTGGCCGTCTTCCCGAGCGCATGGGACAACGACGTGATTTGCCTTTACGCAACATGCCGGGCGGGTTACTCTGAAGTTCAGATCTATTGGGGTGTGAACCATGAGAGAACTATCCGGAATTCCGGTCGCCGTCGTGGCAGCGCTGGTCGGTCTGTCCGCCGGCTGCCATTCGATCAACAAAGGCCTCAGCGAGGCCGTTCTGACGCGGGCTACACCGCGCGAGTGGACCATTCGCTACGCCGGCCGCCTCCAGTATACGCTCACCAACGATGCTCTGTTGAACGTGGAGTTCGAAGGGTCGCGGAATGCGGGCGATACGGTCGTGCGGTATCAGCGGGGGCTGGCGGACCAAGCCCAATGCCTCGCGGATAAGACCGCTGCTCTGTTGGAGGCGGTGCACGAGCGGACCGGTGTGACCGTCACGACCCACAGCACGATCTACCTGCTGCGCTTCGACCGGCCGCCTGAGGACTTCAGCATCAGCCTCACGTCCGAGCCGAACGAGTTTCTGCTGCCCCTGTTCGTGCAGGCCGGCCGGGAGTCATGCGAGGCCATCGCGGCCGAGAGCCGCAGCTACCCGTACTTGCTGGTGCACGAGCTCGTGGAGACTTCGCTGATCGGCAAATCGGGCGGCTCTGTCCTGCCGGACCTGGCACGGGGGCTGCCGGGCTTGCCGATGCACGTCAACAACTACACCCGCTGGTTCCGCGACGGTTTCGCGAACTACGCAGGTTACGTCGCCTATGAAATCGCCGCCGGTGAGGTCCCGAGCGAGAAGAAGCTCTACCAGAAGGAGGCGTTGATCCACACGGAGCCGTTCTCGTGCCTCGCGCAGGTTGGCGACAAGCTGTTCTCCTGGCCCCAATCCGGCAACGCCAAGCTCGATCAGGCGTACTACAACGCCGCTCTCGGCCTGTTCCTGCTCATCGCGGATGCCTTCGGTGAACAGGCGATCCGCGATATCATCCACGAAATCGCGCAGCGGCGAGCGGTAAACGGACGCGACTTGATCGAGATCACCAAACGGGTGCTTGACGCCGACGTGAGGCAACTGGCCAAGGACTTCCAATTCCCGCAGGTCGGAGCCGAAGTCGAGCCGATGACCCCCGCGTTGGCCCTGAACAAGGGCGTCGAGCCGCACGCGGGCCTTCTCGTACAAGCTGTGCAAGCCGGCAGCATTGCCAAAAGGGCGGGCCTCGAAGAAAAGGACGTGATTGTTGCCATCGGCGATATGCCGGTGGCTAACCATCTGGACTTCGAGCTGGGCCTGTTCAAGGTACGCACAGAGAAGACCGTTCCCCTGACCGTTCAGAGGGTGGGCGTGGGAACGCTAACCCTCGATCTACCCCTCAGATAGCCGCAAAACCTCGGCGGAAAGGTATCAAGCCAGAAAGAAATCGCCACAATGGTAAAAACAACTTGACGTAATGTAATGTATAGCGTACATTATGTTCTGTGTGGCATACATTGTCGAATCCACAGGGTTTGGCGTCGGATAGGAGAATCGTCATGAATAGAGCACAGAAGGCAGCTTGGTTCACGTTGGTCGTTTTGGCCGTGGCTTTGGGATTGAGCGTGGCCGCGTTCTGCGTGGGGTATCTCATCCTTGAGGTGCCCGCCGAGCGAGCGGCCGCCGGATTCGGGTTCATAGGAATCATGGGCCTCGTGGGGTTGACCCCGATCTTGTTCCGGAAGGACGAAGATAAGGTGCAGTGCGATGAACGGGACCTGATGATTCATCGCAAGGCCACCATCACCGCGTATGCAATCTTCTGGCTGCTGTTCGTCGCAGCCGCGATGGTTCCGTGGTTCATTACGGGGCCGGACGGGCTGATTACGGTCAATTACCTTCCGTGGATGGTGTTTGGCGGGATGTTCGTTGTCATGCTCGTGCAGGCGATCGTCACCTTGAACCAATACGGCGGGACAAATAAGGAGACCAATCATGAATAGAGCGCAAGAAACCTCGTTAGCCCTCACGATCGTGATGCCGCTGTGCGCCCTGATCCCCGGCTCCGTCGCGGTGCTTCTGGTGTACACCCAAGGCGCTCACCCCATCCCATTGTCTATGTTCACCTGGGTCATCATCCTGGGCAGCCTGTTCTGGCTGGCGCCGGCCGTCGTGCAGAAGATCCACAAGAGCAAGAAGGTTGTGTCCGACGAGCGCGATCTGCTGATCTACAAGAATGGGGCCGTGGCTGCCCACATCGTTCTGTGGCTGTACTTCGCCGTTGCCTGCCTCGTGGCGTGGGGGCTCGTCGGGCCGCAAGGGATGGTCTCGGTGAACGTGATGCCCCTGGTCCTCATCGGCGCCGTGACACTCTTCCTGCTGGTGGAGTACCTGGCCGCCTTCATCCAGTACGGGCGGGGGGGCAAAGATGAATAACGACCATATCAGCAACCAGATCCGCCGGCTGCGATTCGACCACGGCGAAATGACCCAGCAAGAGCTGGCCGACAAGGCCGGCGTGACGCGCCAGACGATCATCGCCATCGAGGCGGGCAAGTACGCCCCCTCGCTGCCGTTGGCCTTTCGCATCGCGCGGGCCTTCCACACCTCCGTCGAGCACGTGTTCCAATACCCGGACGGCGAAGTGCCTTCCGACGCCTCGAAACCGGCTCCTTGAGAGTCTTTGACCGCATCACTATTCACTTATCTGAGAGCGAGAATCCGCAGCGGGCATGGAGAGTCGGCCCGCCCTGGGCAGACCGGCTCTCCACGTGCGGCGCGAGCCGACGTCCCCGACTACTTCGCAGGAAAGTCGCTGCGGGTCATGTAGATCGCGCTGACCTTGTCATCCCAGAACCAGACGCGAACCTTCTGGTCGGCACGATGGTAATAGTCATGTCCCCGTTGCCCGTCGATATTCTTGTATAGAACCTTGTCTTTGAAGGCATTCTTCTGGCCCGTGACGGTCTCGTCGGGCGCGCCCAGCAGGTCCAAGGCCTCCTGCAGAGCCGAGCCGACGCGTAGCTTATTGCGGTAGACATAGGGGCTGGCCCGTTCGTGCCGGATCTCCATGATGCGCCCATCGCGCAGCCATACACAGAAGCCGCACGGATAGTCCATGATGTAGTTGTTCGGCAGCGCCTCCGGCTTGAAGGTCTGCTCTCCCCAGACATACCGGCTGGGTTCGCCGAAGATCCCGATGACTTCTTTCGGACTGGCCGTGTCGAGATTCAGCTTGGCGACCCGCTCCGGCAGCAGGCGTGCGAACTCGGGGTCGGACGGCTCCGCCTGCTTGTTCCCATAGTCGCTGCGGGTCATGTAGATCGCGATGACCTTGTCGTCCCAGAACCAGACGCGGACCTTCTGGTCGGCACGGTGATAGTAGTCGTGCCCCTTTTGCCCGTCGAGGTCCCGGTACAGAACCTTGTTCTCGAAGGCGTTCTTCTGGCCTGTGACGGTCTTGTCGGGCGCGCCGAGGACCGCCAGGGCCTCCTCCAGTGTTGAGCCGTTATGCAGCTTGCCGCCCCAAACGTACGTGGAGCCGCGTTCGTGGCGCAGCTCCACGATGCGGCCGTCGGCCATGAACACCTGGAAGCCGCCCGGGTAGACGGCGACGAACCTTTGCGGCAACTGGTCCGGCGGCAGGGTCTTGGGCCCCCAGACGTATTTCAGCGGCGGCCCGAAGACGGCCTTGACCTGTTTCAGGTCGGCCGAGTCGATATCGAGCTTGGCGATTCGCTCCGGCAGCCGGCGTGCGAACTCGGGGTCGGACGGCTCGGACGGCTCGGCCTTCTCGTTCCCGTAGTCGCTGCGGGTCATGTAGATCGCGATGACCTTGTCGTTCCAGAACCAGACGCGGACTTTCTGATCGGCGCGGTGGTAGTAGTCATGCCCCCGTTGCCCGTCGATATCCCGGTACAGGACCTTGTTCTCGAAGGTGTTCTTCTGGCCTGTGACAGTCTTGTCGGGCGGGCCGAGGACCGCCAGGGCTTCCTCCAGTGTCGAGCCGTTATGCAGCTTGCCGGCCCAGACATAGGTAGAGCCCTCTCCGTGGCGCAGTTCCACGATCTGGTTGTCCCTCATGTACACGTGGAAACTGCCTGGGTACACGACAATGAACCGACGCGGCAAGTTGTCCGGCGGCAGGGTTTTGGGTCCCCAGATGTATTTCAGTGGTGGCCCAAAGGTCGCCAGGACCTGCTTCAGGTCGGCCTTGTCGATGTCGAGTTGAGCGATCTTCTGCGGAAGCTGGGCCGCGAACGCGGCCGCGCCGGCATACGCCTGCAACCGGGACGCAGCTCCATAATCCGGCTCGATATTGATCTCCATCGCCGACCGGTCCTGCTTGCTGATCTCGAAGTTGACGCCCAGGGACTCATAGATCAAGAAGTCCTTGAACTCGGTTTCACGCAGCACGCTGTCCGGGCCAAACGCCTGTTTGATCTTCGCCTCCGTGTCTCCCACGCGGATGCCGTTGCCAAAGGCGTAGCGGGGACTGAGCAGCGTGAGTCCGCCCACGGCGCCTTCGTGCACGCCGAAAGAGACATCCTCGTAAACCATGAAGTACGTCTCGGGAAGGTTCTCCAGCGTGTACGTCTTGTCCCCGTAGAAGATGTGCTTGGGCTTGCCGAACTTCTCCAGGACTTGGTCCTTGCTCAGTTGGAACAACTCCGCAATTCCCGCTGGCAGCGCCGGAGCGTTCTGCACTGCCGCTGGTGCGGCCTGAGCCGCCACACGGGCCCGTCCCATGGGCACCAGCATGGCGCCGAGGGCCAGGATCGTCAGCAACCCCGACAATCCCAGGGCGGGTCGTTTCGATATGTGTTGATTCAACATGTGGGTGATCCTCCTTTCCAAAGTTTTTTTGGACTCCGCAATTCCCATCCATCGTAGACTGAAAGCCGGCTTTCGAAATGCCATTTCCGCGATATCGATCAGGGTGTCGGTATAGCACTGGGCCTGCGACCGCAGGGCGACGAGGACCGTCTCATCGACGGCCAACTCGCGCAGGTGCCGCAGCTTCCGGTTCGTGGCCCACACGAGCGGGTGCCAGAAATAGACCACTTGCAGGACGGTCTGCGCCAGATTCACCCAAGGGTCACGCCGTTTGATATGGGCCAACTCGTGCGTGAGAATGGTACGCAGGCCCTCGGGCCACAATCCCGGAGGCAGCCCGGTGGGCAAAAGAATCACCGGCCGCCAGAAACCGGACACGGCGGGGCTGCGTACTTCGTCCGTGAGCCTCAGCCGCACCCGCGCGGCGATTCCCAGATCGGCACAGCACTCCTCCAGCAGCGCGACCAGCCGCGGCTCGGCGGGTCGGCTGCGCGACAACGACCTTCTCACGGACACGATCTGCCACAACACCAGGGCCAGCAACAGCAGGACCCCCACGGCCCAACCGAGCAATATGACTCCGGGCCATTGCAGGAAAACGATCTGACTCTTAGCCGCCGCCTCTGTTGTGGCAGCGGGCATCGCAGCGATGTCCCGGAGGGGCTCCGCATATCCCCCCATTGCCAAGGACAGGGCGGACACCGGGCCCTTTGAAACGACAGGCGCCGCAGGCCAGTAGCGGCCCAGCCAATAGGCAAGACCGGTCGGCAACGCCAGGGAGGGCGGCAGCATCAGCTTCACCGGAACCAGCAGCCACATCCCATACCGAAAACGCGCGCACACCCGCGCCCGCAGGCATCGGTCCGCAATCAGAAGCAGTCCCACCAAGAGGCTGGACTGGATGAGCACGTGTCCGGCAAAGTCGCAGCACGGCCGGCCCCATTGGTTGAGAAGAACGATGGCACTATTGATCGCCTCCATCTCCGGTCTCCTCTTGGTGCGGTCCCTCCGCACGGTTTGGTTTGGACGCCTCGGTCATCCGGCGGGCCATCTTCCGGAGCTGGCGGGCTTCCTCCGCCGAAAGCCCTTCCTGCTCCACCAAGAACTGCATCATGGGGCCCAGGGCTCCGTTGAAGGCCCGCTGGAGCATTCGGGAGAACTCCCCGCGTCTGGCCTGCACTTCGTCTACCGTTGTGCTGTACACGCGCAGATTGCGAATCTGCTGGACCCGGAGCAATCCCTTGCGGACCATGCGATCCATCGTGGTCTTGACGGTGCTGTAGGCCCAGCCTTTGCTGGCGGCGAGGGCCTCCTGAATTGTGCCGGCCGCACAGGGCTGATGTTTCCAGACCGCCCGCATGATCGCCCATTCGGCCTCGGTGAGCTCCACGCCCGGTTTGTCGGAGTGTTTGTTCCTGTCCATGACACGTTCTCCACTACGCTACACATATAGTAGACGCACGACATGTGTAGCACAAGTAAAAAAAAGAGAAAAATGAAAAAAATCTTTCGCTTGGACGAGGGCACAGTCTACGCGAACTCCTGAAGCAGAGCGTGCTCCGCACTTCGGTCACCGGCTTGGTCCGCTCCACCGAGTTCTCTTCATGATGATCAGGTCGCCATCCCATTCCGGGATGAACAGCCTGCCGTCGTGGTAATCCAGGGCCGACTGTTTCGGCAGGTTCAGGTGGAGCGGATTCTTCTCACGGGGATCGTTGCGTTGATGGGCGATCACCGCGCGCCGTCCCGCAATGGTGGAAATCACGTTGGTGGATGCCTCAACCATACGCACCACGTGGTTGTAGGTGTCGGCGATGAAGAGGTTGCCGCATTCATCCACGCATAGCCCGTAAGGCCCGTCAAACTTCTCGTTGGGATCACTGCCCAGGGTCGCTTGTCGTGCATCGCCCCCGTCGCCTGTGTACCCCGGCCGGCCTGTACCCACCACGGTCTCGACCGTCCTTTCGCGTACGTTGATGCGTCGGACGGCGAAATTCGTGCTGTCCAGTACGTAAAGGCAGCCATCCGGACCTTTTTTCATGACGTAGATCCAGCGGAACCGGGCCTGCTCGAAGGGGACCGTCTCGGTCTGGAACCCGGGTTGGCCGTTGCCCACCGTCTCCACGACCCGCCCACTACGGTCCAGGCACCAGATTCGACAGCCTGTGATCTCACTGACCCACAGGTTCCCCTCATCATCGTACACGGTACTGCTGATGTCCTTGAGCCCCAGCACGCCGGCGTCGAGGAACGGGCGCACGGCCCTTGCGTCGAGGTCGAGCTGGAATATTCTGGCGTTGCCGTCACACGAGATGAGCAAACTCCCGTCCGGCGCTTCCGTCAGAAACATCGGCCGGACGAAGTCGGCGTCCATATGAAAGCCGGTGGTGACGTTGGGCCTGACGCCGGCAGTCCATAGGAACTCATCGTCCTTGCCCAGGTGGCCTACCCAATGATGGAAGTAGTCGAAGAAGTACCGGTTGCCTCGGCTGTCATGGAAACCATAATGTGCATAACCCTTCCCCCACGGCCTCTCTTCAGGGTAGTTGAGAATCCGCTCTATGGCCCAGGTCATCCCTGTCTCTCCTTCTCGTGAACGCGCGACTCCCTCATCCAGGCATCCTGACGATCCGAGTGTCACAGCAAACAATGCAGTCCATTTCCAGTCCATGCGGCGCCGCCCGCTACGCGAATTCCTGGAGCAGGGCCAGGAGCTTGCGGTCGAGCTTGTGACCGTGGAAGTCCTTGTAGGCTACGTCGGTCCGGCCGGAGTCGAGGATGCCGAAGGGGCCCCGGAAGTTCCACAAGGCTAGGCCGATGCCGTGACCGGTGAGGATCTCCAGCACGTCCCGCAGCCATTTCAGAACGACATCGTGCGGTGTCTTGTTGAAGGCCCCGCCCTCGCCGCAGTGAACGCCGACGCCCATGCGAGCGAGGTCCGCCCACTTCTTGTAGTGCTCCTCTAAGCGTTTGCGGTCCCACCCGTTGCCCGGCCAAGCGGGCTGCGGGTACTTGCCGCTATCGACCCACGAGGCCCCGTAGTGACTGATGAACATCGGTTGATAGGCCCGCGTGCTCTGGCCGATCTTGAGGTCGGCCAACTCCGGGGCGGTCTCATTGCCATAGCTGATGCCGTCGGCGACGACGAGCCGGTCCGGATTGATCTCGCGAATCGCGGCCACGGTCGCGCGGACGACCCGCTCGTGGTCCGCCCGGCTCATGGTGCTGCCGATCGATGGCGGCTCGTTAATGAGGTCGAAGCTGAGCTTGTCCTTCGAGATGCCTTTGTACCGCTTGGCCATCAACTGCCAATGGAAGCAGAAGGCGTCGAGGGCGGATTTGTCCTTCCAGAGGCTGTGCGGCTCCTTGAACTCCGCGTTGACCGAGTACCCCGGCCCGCGATGGAAGTTCAGGCTGACGTGCAGGCCGGACTGGTTGGCCAGCCCGATTCCCCGGTCGAGCTTGACCAGCATGGACTCCTTGATTTTGTAGTCGTCGCCGTCCTCGATCCAGAGCCGGTAGACCGTGGGAAACCGCACGAAGTCAAACCCCCAATCCCGAATCCACTTCATGTCCTCCTCCGCAAAGTCTCCCCGGCTTCGCATGGTGAACATATCCAGCAAATTGAACCCCCGCCAACGGGGAATCGCAGTCTGGGCCTTGGGCTGACCAGACGGAGTCTGTCGTTGTTGAGCATATCCAGGCACAACAATCGCGGCGGACCCAACGACGGCCTGTTTCAGAAACTCACGACGGCTGCTTACCATTTTGGGCACCTCCATAGTTGCTTTGTTGTCCCCATACCGATACCCCCTCCCTGCATCCCCGTCAACCGCAATATCCCGGATCGCCCAGCACGCACGTGGTTCACTGTTGCGTCATCCATCGTTCTTCTCAACAAATGTCCGGATAAACCAGATATTCTTGCCTGCCCGCTTGACCTGCCCGACCGGCCATGCTACGATTTTGGCCGTGAGTGAGGAGGAATCGGATGTTGGGAGTGCATAGGCCGATCCGCATAAGATGCCGTGACGAGGGGGCCAGTTCAATGAAACAGATTGATGGCTCAAGAGTCATGGTCGGCGGAAGGCTGGCTGCGATGGCGTCCAATATGGACAGGAAACCGAAGTTCCGCATCTCATGTGGGTCAATCCAATTGCTGATGGGCAGCGCGTTATCGCAACGCCTTTCCGCACAGATATCGATCATTCTGTCACCATCGTTCTTAACTTGGAGGACACAGTGAACGGCGTGCCGAACATGTCCGACGAGCAGATTCGCGAAATAGCAGAAGATCTGAAGGCGTATCTTCTGGCCCTGCTTGGCCTTCAGCGGAAAGCTATTGTCCTCGGGATAAAAGTGCTTGGTGGCGCGTCCGCAGTCGGAGTCCTGATTGGAGCTCTCGTGGCGATGGGTCAGAGCGTGGCCATCGGCTTTCATGCCGGATGGCGGACATATGGAACGTGGTGGCTGCTGTCGCCCTTGATTGGAGCTTCCGCGCCGATTGCCTTCTTCATTGCGGGCCTTATCTTTTACACCGGACCGATAGAACTGGAACGTGTGTTGAAGGCCAGACTCTCCGGGGAAGTCCGTCGGGTGCTCGGCCGCGTTGGGATGTCATCGCTAATGGCTATGCTCATCGCCATGCCCATCGGGCTGGCAGTGTTCCTCGGCTATGACTCCGCGCGCCGTGCAAACGAACTTCTATGTGGGTCCCAACTGGCGGACCTCGGTGCGGTGACCAATGCTGTAGGCCAACAGAGCCAGGCCCTAACTGATTTGTCGCGAAGTGGAGTTGACCTTCTTCGGAGCCTGGATGACGTAGGGCAAGCCATCCGAGGAACGCGAGAGGAACTTGCTACGACTCTGCAAACCGTGGAGGCTAATGCCGCGAGCGCAGCCAAGGCAGCAAAGGATGTCGCTGATCTGGCGCAGAAACAGAAGCAGGTTGAACTGCGTCTGGGTGAACTTCAGCGGTTGCTGGATGGCGGCACGCCCATCACGAAACAGGATCTAGAATCCTCGAACCGGCTTGGATTGATTTTGGGCGCGCTCTTGGGATTTGCAGCTAGCCTGGCGGCTGCATTCTCCTATAGTTGGCTGCGCCGACGCATGGCCTGTCGAAGCACAGAGTCAGATTGACGTCTGGCGATTCCGTAATCCAACTACCCGTGATTCCGTAGACAATCCAGAAATTCTCGAAGGGGAGCGCAGATCCGCATACATCGCCTGTTTTCGAGACCCGACCCTCCGGCTTAGGTGAGACGCGAGTCTCCCCGGTGGCAGAATTCAAACAGAGGGGTGTCATCACTACGCACCTGCGCGGCCAGATTGACATCCTCGCGTTGAATATCCCTAAGTCTTTCTGACATCGCGTATTCTCTCTCCTCCATACGAGCCAGGTCCAACTGTAGCTTCTCGAGTGTCCGCTCGAACTCGCTGGCTTTTGCTGCCTTTTCAGATATGCGAGCGAGGTCTATCTCCAGTCTCTGACACTTGACCTCAAGATCGCCAGCCCTCTCTGCCTTTTCAGATGCCCGAGCAAGGTCTATCTCCAGTCTCTGGCATCTAATCTCAAGATCGCCGGTCTTCGCCGCTTTTTCAGATGTCAGAGCCAGTTTCATTTCCAACTCTTGGAGGCGCCTATTCAGAGAGATACCAAGCTTGACGATCGCGATGATGAGCCCAGCGATGCCGACCAGAGCAGAGACAGTCCCCCATGTACTCCCAGGAGATCGACCCTCGTGGGCTTTCGAACGAGGCTCCCTGCGATCAGGCCCGATGGACGCTGGCTCCTCACTAACGCTCGCTGGCACCAAAGTACCCACCTGTGTCTCGCCTAAACCGGGGCAGATGTGGTCTACAGGTGTGCACGAGCACTGCGCGAGAAAGATGATCACAGTCGAGCTTACAGCTTCCATGAGCATCGCCAGCCTCCACATTACCTGACATATGCCAGCGTATGCGGGGCACATAAATGACTGCGCCTTCACCCACGTTGCACGGCCACATACCTCACGCAAGGAAGATGAAGCGCGATCACATGCGAAAGGTACCCTCGACCATGAGTGAGACAGCCGTACGAGTTAGACGGGGAAGAGCCCCGAAAACCCTCCACAGGATCTCCGTGATGCTCGTTTTCATCCTGCCCTTCCCCCGAAACAATCCACAAAGGTGTACTCAACTATAGCCACAATGGCTTTTTTTTCCTGATTAAACCTTTGATTAACTTGGATACTACGGATCTTACACAGGCATGCAAGAGAAAAATCCGCATTTACAAATTTTTTCTTATAAAATAATTGGGAAAGCCTATGAATTATCTTGATTTTCCTGGAACACACCCTAAAGTAGTGTTGTAGAATCACACGCTGTCGTTTTCTTGTGATCCAACAGGCCGTTGTACGGAATGGAGATTGCTGATGCCAGGGAATGGATCTGCCAAAGTGATTAGTGCGGAATTGGACTCCGAACTCGTCGTAAAATTCTGCAACCAAGTAGATGGGCGAGGGTTCAAGAAGAAACGGGCATTAGCAGGAGCCGTGGAGCTATGGCTCTCGCTGCCACCCTCGTTGCAGGCTTATGTTCTGAGCGACGAGTGCGGGGAAGATGTCTTCGCGGACATGATGAACTATATACTTAACAACCAGATTGATCAGATTCGGGAGAGGATAGGAGACCGTCTGGCAGAGTCCCGAGTCCACCTGCAACAAGTAGAATCAATTCCGACATCTTGACTTCCCAATCGTCATTTTTCTTAAGGTCGCCCAACTCGTTGTACAGGGCATGCAGTTGACGCGGTGTCAGGCGATGCAGTGGAAGATGCCTGATATCAAAGAAACCAGCACTATTTGCCAATTGTGCCTCCCCTCACTTCAGTCCATTAGATCCAGAGCCTGATATCCATACCCGAGGAAGCTATCTGCTCCACAAGACCCATTGTAGGGCATCTGGAACCAGTGTGTCAATTCCTTTCAGATACGGATTCATCTCAAATGTGGAGGGATGAAATGCCGGGGTCAGCTTGCCTGTTTTTGCCCCGTCGCAAATCGTCCGCATGGGCCGAAACCCATCCTCGGCTATCAAGCATATCCCATAGATATGAGGAATCGCTAATCTCAGGCTCTATAGACCACCTTGTGATTTCGGAGAAACTCACGTTGGCTGTTGTGTTTGGTTGACGGTTCCAGGTGCCGTTCTCGGCCAGGGGATTGTTGGTGCCGGTCGCCGATGATGAACAATCCTTGATTTGTGTTCGAATCCGGCTGCGATGACACAGATGGCGTTGGAACATGACGGCCGCGAGCCCCGGCGGGCACATCGGCAGGCGTGGCGCCTGCAAACAGACGGGCTGTGAGACAAAGAAGGACCGCAACGTGTAAAGCCAAGTCTCCATATCGACTCTACGAGCGACCCGCGACAAAAAAGGAGTCTTCAGCCGAATCTCACATCGAGCCAGCTTCCTCGAAGGAGGGACTGCTCAGAATCGCATCGATGACTTCGAGAGAGAGGTTGCACGCGCAAAAACAATCCCATAACCCAAAACAGACTGAGCAAGTGAGCGGCACAGTGCCTTCGATTGGCAACCGCGTGCATGCACCTGTGTCGGGTTGAAAAACCAACGGAGAGGGCGGGATTCGAACCCGCGGTACCCGTAAGAGCACACTGGTTTTCGAAACCAGCTCGATCAGCCACTCCGACACCTCTCCGTGTCACAATGAGCCGCATACGCTGCCATGTTGACGCACGCGCTCCTAACTACTGCTCCGATTGTACCTTACCTCCGCCCGCGGGCAAACAAAAAACCGTGAATCCGGCTACCACGTGTAATGTACCTTGTACGTGACGACTTCTTCCCCGCCGGCGGGGACTTGGACGCGGAATTCGAGGGTCTGGCCGTCGGTCTTGGTGAATGGGTCCGATTTGTCCGCGATTTGCCAATTGATCCACCGATAGGGGTGCTCGACGACGCGGATCTCGACGGAGCCGCTTTCCTTGCGGTTTCACACTTTGATCTCGAAGGCTTCGTCCAGCCAGTTGCGGGTGGTATCGGCTTGGTAGTCTGTCCTTCGCCGCTCGCCGGCGAGGTCGAAGGCGTCGCGTGTATAGATGCGGACGGTTTCATCCCGTGGCGTGTGGTCAATGGTGTTCTCCCCGACGAACTCCAGCCGGCCGTCATCGTCTCGCTGATGGAACCGCATCCGCCCCTTGGGCTGCGAATTGATCTTGGCTTCGAGAAATGGAATAGGTAAAATCGGGGTATCCGTTCACGGGAAGCCGCGAAAAAAATATTTTCAAAGCGGTGATTTTGGGTGGTATCCCCAAATGACTACCCAGGTTTTGCCGGGTAGGTCAGCCATTCCTGAAGGGTCCAGACGTGATTGGCGAGGCCCGCCGCCATGGCGGGCGTGCGCTGCATCCAGGAGCCATCGTCGCGCGGGACGCGCAGTGTCCGTACCGGCCAACAGAAGTTGTAGCTGTAGCAGATGAAGTAGGTGGCCGCGTTGTGGAGGTCCCCGTCCTTGGAGAAGCGGTAACTCTTGCGGGTCTTCCGCGCGTTCTGGCCCCGATCCGTACCGTTTCGCCGCTCGACGAAGGA
>JAPLMX010000136.1 GCA_026386805.1 Phycisphaerae bacterium
GATGAAGCCGAAATCCGGCGTTACGTTCGGGAACAGGAAATGGTGCAAAAGACAGAGGATCAAACGGAACTGGAACTGAGTTAACGACCCCTTCTAGGGGTCTTCCTCATACAACCGGCTCTGCCGGTTGTTCTGATTGGCTTTGTTTCGCCGCTTTCGCCCTGAGCCGGATCGTTCCCAACCTTCGTGCCGCAAGGAACCTGACCACCACGGGCGCCGGAGCAAATTGGGTTTGTTTCGCACGCTGGCTCCCGGGCGTCCGCCCCGTTCGGAGTACCGCCTTCAGGCGAATGGTAGGGTGGGGCTTGCCCCACCCTACAACTGTTGCAGTCGGTGCGGGGCAAATTGGCTTTGTTTCGCACAATTGGTATCGGTGAGGGTTCCCTCCCCGGCCCTGTCGGCTCTCGTCCCTTCCTGTCTGTGCCTGGAGATTGGCTTTGTTTCGCACGGTTGGTCCCACCGGCGGCACGGGCCGCCTTGCCGGCCCATGCCCACTGCTGTTCGTGCGGAAATTGGCTTTGTTTCGCACGAAGGCTCACCATGGGGACACCGAGGCCGCGGAGAAGGAAGTCGAGGTCATGTCTGTCAATGAATCTAAGATCACCTCTGTGCCTCTGGGGTAGATCTGTGACGAGGACGCGTTCTGGGCCGCTCACGAAGAAACCCTCCCAAGCGGTGGTCTCTGATCTATGATCTTCTATTCTGTTGCTCTGTTATCATACAGGTGCACCAATTCCTCGTCAAGTGAAATCTTAACCATGTTGACCGCCGTGGGGTCAGTCTCGGGCGGGGGATGGGAGCCGCTTGGCAGGGCAGGCGGGGGTACCCGTCCCTGCTCGCCGGCCGTGTCTTCACTCGCGCCGTAATCGCTCCCAACCAGGCCAAGGATGTTTCCTGGAAGGGAGTCCCCTTCAGGGGTAGTCTTGATGGACGTGGCCGTACCATCAAGAACGTGACGGTCCCATTTGAATGATCCTTCACGCGTTCACACACGCCATCCCCAAGGCCGCCGGCCTTGAGGCTGCCACTCAGAGTCCAGATCAGCGTGCCTTCAGCACCTGAGGCTCAGTCTGTGGGGTGGACTGTGACCCCGAGCTATCGTTTCACGCGGGCGTTGCCTTGCCAGATGCTCCAGATTTGCTCCTCGTCGGCCGGCTGGGCGTAGTCGGTCAGGAGGGTGACGACGAAGGCCCCGGTCGCCCACCCGAACTGGACCCACTTTTCGGGCTCCCAGCCGCGCAGGATCGCGTAGAGCATGCCGCCGACGAAACCGTCGCCGCCGCCGATGCGGTCGAGCACCCCGATCTCCCGCGGCTCGACGATGTGCCAGTTGCTCCCCTCGGCCATCAGGGCACCCCAGCGGTGACAATTGCCGCTGACGACCTCGCGCAGGGTGGTTGCGAAGACCGAGGCGTTGGGGTAGGCCCGCCGGACCCGGTCGATCATGACCTTGAAGCTGTCGATCTTGCTGCCCAGGCCCTTGCCGCCCGCCTCGGGGCCTTCGATGCCCAGCGAGAGCTGGAAGTCCTCCTCATTGCCCACGAGGATGTCGGCAACACCTGCGATCTCGTGAAAGATCGCGTGCAGCTCCTTCTCGCGACCCTTCCAGAAGGAGGCCCGGTAGTTGAGGTCGAAGGCGATCCGCGTGCCGTACTTTCTGGCGGCGCGGGCAAGCTCCAGGCAGAAGGTCCCCGTATCGGGCGACAGCGCCCCGATGAGTCCGGACAGGTGGACAATTTGCACGCCTTCGCGGCCGAAGATCCGGTCGAGGTCGAAGTCCTTGACGTTCAGCGTCCGGCCCACTTCGCCGGCGCGGTCGTTGGACACGCGCGGGCCGCGCGCGCCGAACCCGCTGTCGGCCAAGTTGAACTGGTGCCGATAGCCCCAGGGACCGCCCTGGTCCACTTCCTTGCCCTCGCAGTCGATATGCCGGCCGGCCAAGTCGTCCTTGATGAAGCGGGCGATGGGGCTGCCCTTGACGAAGGTCGTCAGCACCTTGACCGGCAGGCCCAAATACGATGCCACGCTCGCCACGTTGCTCTCGGCGCTGGTCGCCTGCAGGGTGAACCGTCGGCTGCAATGGAACGGCTGCCCATCGTCCGGCGTCAAACGAACGCCCATGCTCGTCGGCACGAGCAGGGCGTAGCGGCAATTCTTCTTGAGCTCGATACTCACAAAGATCTCCTCATTCCTGTCAACGTATTCCATTCACGCATCACCAGGTCGCGGCCCGCCGGCGGACAGTCCGGCGGTCCGCACCGCGACCATCCATACCAAATCCCACGAGAAATCGCAATGTGCCGATGCCGGAAAACCCGCCGTGCGAAACATAGCCGCCCGACCAGTGGCTGCTGCCTTCGGCTGTCTTGTGCCGTCCGTCACTTGAAAAGAAGGCTGTCCTGGCCCCTTTCCCCTTGCCCTTCCAGGCAAGGTCCCCCATAATACCGCTGTCTCCGAGATGAGCATCATCGATGAGGCTGCGACAAATTGGCTTGAGATCACAAAAGCCCAGTGGCAACGCGGGTTCGGAGTCCTCGCGGGCCTGCGGGACGAGAGAAGATGAAACAGGGTGTGGTAGAAGTAGGTGAGTGTCTCTGGTTTCCGATCCGCAATGGGCGAAGTCACATGCTAAGTGTAACGCCGATATGAAGACACCGCGAGTATGTGAGGATTCTCAGGCAAGGTATTGCTGTCTGGAACAGATGGCGCCGGACCACGGAGGACAGTCACCGATTATTGATATGCGATTGCAGAAACCGGGGTGCGTTCATAGCATTCTAAATCAACAATCGAGAATCTGCAATCAGCAATCGACAATCCTCCTTCGTTGCGTACAGGAGCTTGTCCACCTGCGCGGTGAGCTCTTTGACGTGGCCGAGCGACTCGCGGAACTGCGTCTTCTCCGATTCGTCCAGGTCCAGTTCCACGATCTTCTCGACCCCTCCAGCGCCGAGAATCGCTGGGACGCCGACGAAGTGGCCACCGACACCGTACTCCTTGCCGCAGTAGGCGCAGCAGCAGATGGTGCTCTTTGTGTCCCTCAGGACGGCCTCCGCCATCTTTACCGCTCCGGCCGCCGACGCGTAGTGGGCGCTGTAGCCGAGCAGGTTGACGATCTCAATACCGCCCTTGCGGGTGCGGTCGATGAGCTGGTTCATCCTGTCCTGCTTGAGAAGCTGGGCAATCGGGATTCCGTGGACCGTGGTGAGTCGGGGCAAGGGCACCATATCATCGCCGTGGCCACCCATCAGCACACACTTGACGTCCTCGACACTGACACCAAGTTCGGCGGCCAGAAAGTAGCTGAAGCGGGCGGAATCGAGCGCCCCGGCCATGCCCATGACGCGATGCTTCGCGAAACCGGTCGCCTTGGCAGCCACGTAGACCATCGCATCGAGCGGATTACTGACCACGATCAGAACGGCGTCCGGCGAGTGCTCAGCCACCCTGTGGCTGACGTCCCAGACGATTCCCGCGTTCGCGGCCAGCAGGTCGTCGCGGCTCATGCCGGGCTCGCGGCGGATCCCGCTGGCGATGATCACCATGTCGCTGCCGGCGGTCGCTGCCCAATCGGTGGTGCCGAGGATGTTCTGTTGCGACAACTGGATGGGACTGGCCTGGGCCATGTCGAGTGCCTTTCCCTCGGCCAGGCCTTTGACGATGTCGATCAGAACGATCTCGCCCAAATGCCTCGTCGCGGAGATATACGCCGTCGTCGCCCCGACGTTCCCGGCCCCTACCACGGTGATCTTGTTTCTTGCCATTTTCCCGTGTCGAAACAGTTTGGGCGCTCCTTCGGGTTGACAGCTTTTCGTGGTCGCGCTGGAGCCGCTTTCCCCACCCATACTCACGGCCGCTTTCCGGCCCCGCGCCATGATGCCGCGTTGAAGCTTGCCAGCTTGCCACTCTGTACGTCTGATTTTCGGCGGCAGAAAGGAATAGGTTCTCGGTCCGAGGCACGCACACCCTTCGGCTAATCCAATATCGGTTGTTGCAGGAGGCTACTTGAGGTCGGTGGATGTGCGCATCCCTTCACGTCTAATGGGGAGAGAGAAACACGCACGCATGCCAACGTCTAGGCTCTGCGGTTTGGCGCATTAGCATGCGAAGTGCAATACGGTCTGGACGGCGGTCTGCTAAGTGGGGGACAGTCCACTATTCTCCTGTTGACGCGGGTGGGGGCGGGGCCGTAGACTGCGGGTATGTCAAGATTAGCCAGAGCCATAGCCGTTGGGTGTGCCCATCACATCACGCAATGCGGGAACAACCGCGAGGACGTCTTCCTGGTGGTGGAGGACCGCCGGGTGTACTTGCAGCTTCTTCAGGAGCAGGCGGACAGGTACGGCCTGGAGGTCCTGGGCTACTGCCTTATGGACGACCACATGCACCTGGTGGCGATTCCGCATGAACCCGAGTCGCTGGCCCAGGCCATCGGCCGGACGCACTTTCGTTACAGCCAGTATTTCAACCGCGCCCACCACCGTAGCGGCCACCTGTGGCAGGGACGATTCCACTCCTGTGCCCTGGACAAGCGGCATTTGTGGCTGGCGATGAAGTACGTGGAATTGAGCCCCGTGCGGGCGCGGCTCTGCCGCAAGCCGTGGCGGTACGAGTGGTCCAGTGCCGCCGTGCATACGGATGAGAAGGCCGAGTCGGAGTTGTTGAACCTCCGTCGCTGGTACAAGCAGATCTCCGCCGAGGCGTGGCGGAAGGAACTGGCCGAGGGACTCACTGATGCCGAGGCTGAGCTTTTGCGGTTGCGGACGCACACGGGCCGGCCCTTGGGCAGCGACAGCTTCCTGAACAAGATAGAGACCCTGCTCGGCCGGCGGGTCCGCCCGTTGCCGGTGGGCCGGCCGCGAAAGCCGCAGGGACCGGCAACAAAATAGCAGGACCGGCGCGCGAGCGCAGGCCCCATTTGGTAAACGAGCAGCAGTGGTGGAATTCCATTCTGTCGGTCAATCCGATTCACGGCTCACTCATACGGATTCTGTCATCCTGAGGCGAAGCCGAAGGATCTGGTCACCAAATGAGAGGTTTCTCTCGTTCGCAGGCCAGATCCTTCCCTCCGCTACGCTCCGTTCAGGATGACAAGCGGGGGCGCAGGAATTAACCAGAATCCGTATCAGTCGCAGCCGGCCAATGGACAGATCGGCGTCACACACGATGCCCATCCATACCAAATCTCATGAGGAATCAGAACCCGCCGGTCTGGCGCACACAGTCGCGGGGCATGACTTTCTCGCTATAAAGGGCCTGTGCCAGCAACGGCAGGCGACCGTCCTTGCTTTCCCCACATCCCGATTATCTCTTACGCGTCGATGATCGGCCGGAGACGGAGAGCCACGTCAAGAGAGAACCTGTCACAAGGACAAGGCATCCCACCCACAGCCTCCACCCCGGCGCTACCCCCAGGTACATACAGCTCACGAGAGTCGATAGCAGGGGGGTGAAATAAGAGCAGGCGGCCACGAGTAGCAGGTTGCCTTTTCTCATCGCGGCATCCCAGAGGGCATAAGCCAGCACGGTGAGGGTGGCCAGCACAACGGCTTCACCGGCGGCGCGAATGCTCCACGCAGGCGATTCCCTCGCGAAGAAACGGATCATCAGAAGCATGAGGCCGGCGGCAGGAATGAACAGGGCAACGGCCCCGTCCGTCCCCGGCTGCGACCAGCGTCGCGTCAGAGTCGAGTACAGCGCCCACGACACGGCGGCGACCAACGCCAGAGCGTAGGCGGCCGGATTGGCTTGCAGGTGCCCCCCAAAGGAGTGCCACGACACCGGGGCGCCCTGCGTGATCACCAGGAATTCACCCGCCAGGGCCAGGACCGTCCCCGGCACCAACAGCACCGAGGCCCGTTCGTTCAGCAGCACGAGCGACAGCAGAATCGTCGCCACCGGCCACAGGTAGTTCACCAAACCGATTTCGAGCACCTGCTGGCGGTCGTGGGCCGACCCGATGGCCAGATACACAAGAACGGTGTACAGGACGAACAGGAACCCACAGCCAAACACGTACCGCCGCGAGAGCATCCGGAGCCGGCGCAGCGGTGTTCCCAACCCTACCAGCCACAGCCCATAGAGTACGCCGCCGATCAGGTAGACACAGGCCCCTGCCGTCAGGGGGCCGGTCTGCTCCGACAGGCTGCGTGCCACGGCGATCGTTGTGCTCCAAAGGACGATGGCCGCAAGGCCGCCGCCGGTACTCCAATTGAGGTTGCCGCTATTTCGCTCCACCGGCCTTCACTGGAAACCCGCTGGGGGTAGATTCTATTGGACGAACGAACAGCAGTAGTCCCTCAGGGTGGTGACTCTCAGGCTGAATTTGGATTGGGCCGGGACCTCAAACTGCTGGCCGCCTTTGATCTTCTTCCACGCGTTCGAGCCGGGCAACTGGACCTCCAGGGCGCCGGCGAGGATCTCCATGATCTCCTTGTCGCCGGTGTTGAAGGAGTACTCGCCGGGGAGCATGATGCCGAGCGTCTTCTTGGAGCCGTCCGGGAAGAGGACCGTTCGGCTGGTGACTTTGCCGTCGAAGTACACATTGGCCTTCTTGACCACCGTCACGTTCTGGAATTCCGTCATGCGACTGTCCTTTCAGACTTCGGCGATCCCTGCCTCCGCAGGGATGACGTCACCCCTGCGCAGGCGGGGATCAGTTGAGCCGAGCCGGGTAGCCGATTTTGAGGACATTATGCCGGACCGGGCGGCAAAAGGCAAGAAGCCGGTCCGTGGCAAACAAGGCGCACCCGGTCTCTGCATACTCCGACGGCGGTTGGGGACGCGGTCCCCAGTTGGGGGGCGTTCTCACCCTGCAAGTATGCGAGAAGCGGATGCGCTGCAAATAAGAAGGGCCGGCGCGTGAGGGCCGGCCCTGGAGATTCGCCCAAGCGAGACTCGTTAGAAGGCGTACTTGAGGCTGATGCCCGCCCAGACCTCGTTGTCGGGATTGACGGTCTCCTCAATGGAGAACTGGTAGTACACGGACGGCGTCAGGATGATATTGCGGTTGGCGCCGAAGGCGAAGTCCGTCGAGGCCCCGACGACGGCGTCGGAGAAGCCGGACTTGACCTGGGTGCCGAAAGGCGACACGCCGGTGTTGTAGACCAGCTCCGAATGCAGCTTGATCGCCTGGTCGTCCATCGAGGCCAGCAGAGCCGGGACCGTGAACGCGTAATCGAGCATGGCGATGTGGAACATCCCCGTGGAGTTGTCGCCGAAACTGGGGTCGAGCCAATCATGTTTCATGCCCGGCAGCATGTACGCGAAGGCGTAGCTGGGCTGAAGGCCCTTAATCGGCAGGAGATTCGGCCAGGAGAGAACCACGTGGCCTTCCATGAGGTCCTGGGTCGCGCCGAAGTTGTCCTTGGGATAGTAATAGTATACGTACCCGAGCCGGAAGTTCGTGGCGAGCGTCTCGCCGGCGAACAGGCCGTTCTGGTAGTACACGCTGCCATCCCATCGTTGCATGTCTCCGAACGCCTCGGAGATCCCTTGATGCCCAACGGCACTGATCCCGAAACCGGTATCGAACAGGCTGACGTCCGCAAGAACGTCTACGACACTGTTGTCGTAAGAGAGATCAAAGCCACGCCAGACATACTGGCTATTCCACGACCCGCCGACGATGCCGTGGAGTCCTCCTCGACTTTCCGACAGCTCGTCCTGCGATTCCTGCGCCACCGCGACGGTCGCCGCCAGAAGCGCGACTGCGAGAACCACATGCCTCATGGCATTTCTCCTTACTATTACCATTGACCGGTCTTCCTCATTGGGGCCTTCGGGAACTTCTCGAGGTCCTTGGTGTACTTGAACAACTCGTCTTCCGGCATCTCGATGTCGCGGAGCTTGCCGGACAGATAGTTGTCGTAGCCCACGAGGTCCATCAACCCGTGGCCGCTGTAGTTGAAGAGGATCACTTTCTTCTTGCCCTCTTCGCGGGCCTTCACCGCCTCGTCGATGACGGCGGCGATCGCGTGACTGGTCTCCGGGGCACAGATCGTCCCTTCGGTCTGGGTCCACGTCATGGCGGATTCGTAACACTTGGTCTGCTTATAGGCCTTGGGCTTGAAGAGTCCTTCCACAATGCCCTGGCACACGAGCGGCGCCATCCCGTGGTAGCGCAAGCCACCCGCGTGGATGGGCTGCGGGACGAACGCGTGGCCCAGGCTGTACATGGGCAGCAGGGGGGTCATGCAGGCGGTGTCGCCGTGATCGTAGGAGAACGGCCCGCGGGTCATCTTCGGGCAGGCCGTTGGCTCGATTGGCATGATCTCGATGTTGGCACCATTGATCTTGTCCGTCGTGAACGGGAAGGCCAGCCCGGCGAAGTTGCTGCCGCCGCCGGCACAGGCGATCACGATGTCCGGCAGCTTCTCGCCGACCGACTGCAACTGCTTCTTGGCCTCGAGGCCGATAATCGTTTGATGGAGCAGAACGTGGTTCAGAACGCTTCCCAGCGAGTAGCGCGTCTTACCCGTAGGGTCGGTGACGGCCGCCTCGATGGCTTCGCTGATCGCGATGCCCAGGCTGCCCGGCGTATCCGGCATCTGGGCCAGAATCGTCCGCCCGGCGTTCGTCTCCGTGCTTGGACTGGCGATGCACTTGGCGCCCCAGACCTGCATCATCAGCTTGCGGAAGGGCTTCTGATCGAAGCTGATCCGCACCATAAAGACCTTGCATTCGAGCCCGATGAGCTTGCAGGCAAAGGCCAAGGCGCTGCCCCACTGGCCGGCGCCGGTTTCCGTCGTCAGACGCTGGATGCCGAACTGCTTGTTGTACCAGGCCTGCGGAACGGCGGTGTTCGGCTTGTGACTGCCGGGCGGGCTGACGCTTTCATCCTTATAATAGATGCGGGCAGGAGTCTTCAGGTGCTTCTCGAGGTTGACGGCCCGTCTCAGAGGCGTCGGACGCCACCGGTACAGGATGTTGAGCACTTCCTCCGGGATGTCGATCCAGCGCTTGGTGCTGACTTCCTGCTCGATCAGGTTCATCGGGAAAACCGGCGTCAACATGTCCGGAGTCACGGGGTTGCCGTCCGGCCCGAGCGGGGGCAGCGGCGGCGTCGGAAGGTCCGCCGCCAGGTTATACCATTGCCGCGGGATGTCGCTCTCTTTCAGTTGAATCTTCTGCTCCATGCTATGGTCTCCAACCTAATCTGTTTCGGCGTGAATTTGCGCACAGTAGAGCCTTTGGGCACAATTGATAGTCGGTTCTTGCACCACTGTCAAACAAAAAAAACTGCCGTCCGCCCCGGGTGCAGGGTCAGTTTTGTGATATCGGACGTGGGGCGAACGAAGTTGAAAGTGCGAAGTGTCAAGCACGTAGGATGGGCTTTAGCCCATGCTGAAACACGCGGTCTGTTCCGGTGCCCCCAGTTACACCAAAACCATCCGCATGGGCTGAAGCCCATCCTACATTCAAAAGACGATGGCCGCGTAACCGACGCTGTCGCGGCCGGCCGTCCCCATTTCGCGGAGCATGACTTCGTTGCTGTTGGTGTGAGCGAGGAGGACGCCCTTGTGGGCCCCGAGCCGTTGGGCCGCCGAGATCGCCGCCGCGGCCGCTCCCGGCCCGCAGGCGTTGCCGTTCTCCAAGGCGCTCGCCAGCAGGCGCTCGGGTTCGAGACCGAGCGCCAGGTCGATGAATTGCCGGTCGTTGACGTCGCTGGCCCAGTGCAGGGCCTCCGAGCCAATCCCCATCGGCGTAAAGCCGTAGTGCGGGCCGTAGTGAGTCAGGTCGGTCGAGCCGATAAAAACCACGGTGGTGTCAGACCCCTGCGTTTTCTCCGCGAGGGTACGGCCCAGCTTCAGGGCCGAGTTGTTCACGGGCACGAGGATCGGCAGGAGGCGCGCGTCCGGAAACAAGTGCTGGAGGAAAGGGACCTGCACCTCGATGCTGTGCTCGGATCGGTGGGCGGAGGAATCCACGACGGCCGCGCCGCTGTCGAGCAGGGTTTGTCGAAGCGACTCGTCGATTCGCGTTCGGCCCAGGGGCGTGTCCCAGGCCTCGCTGCCGTCCACCACCGGCTGGGCGCCGAAGTAGCCGTGGGCGGCCCCGAAAATCACGAACGTGCCGACGGCCCCCCGCCCGCGCTGGATGGCACAGAACACCAGCGCCGCCAAAGCGCCGCTGAACGTCCAGCCTGCGTGGGGCACGAGGCCGCCCACCAGCGGCTCGGGCAAACCTTCCTGAGGCACCTCCGTCGGCAGACACTCATGGATCTGGGCCAG
Organism: Phycisphaerae bacterium; assembly: GCA_026386805.1. Classification (GTDB taxonomy): domain Bacteria; phylum Planctomycetota; class Phycisphaerae; order Sedimentisphaerales; family Anaerobacaceae; genus PLanc-01. The sequence continues at coordinate 10,233 of JAPLMX010000136.1, forward strand.
ACAGGTCTCTCGATCGTCCGGATAGAACTGACCCGCAACCATCGGCTTTCGAATCTGCATGGCAACACCTCACAATGGCGGATTGATGCCCCGGATCGAAGTCCGGGGTGACAATATTGCGGATTGCGGATTCGCGATGCGTGGTTCGATCCGCGATCCGGATACCGCAGAGTTGGACTCCTTTGCCTTGACGGTTTGTGCTCATTATGATAAAGAATCTCGCATTGGGATGGCGAAGTGCGGCCGTCGTCTAATTCGCGATCCGCGATCCGCAATCCGAAATCCACAAGAGTATTGTAGCCCAGGGGATGGTAAACGCAATGGCATCGGAAAAAACAACGCCCGTGGCGGTTGTCATGGGGTCGGACAGCGACCTGAATGTGATGCAAGGGTGTGTGGAGCAGCTCCGTGAGTTTGGCATCGAGCCGAAGGTCCGGATTCTCTCGGCGCATCGGACGCCGCTGGCGGCCGCCGAGTTTGCCCAAACCGCTGAGTCCTGCGGCATCAAGGTGATCATCGCCGCCGCGGGGATGGCCGCCCATCTGGCGGGAGCGATGGCCGCCTGGACGACGCTGCCCGTTGTTGGCGTGCCCCTGGCCAGCGAGGGGGGCCTTGGCGGAATGGATGCCCTGCTCAGCACGGTCCAGATGCCCCCCGGCGTGCCGGTCGCCACGGTCGCCATCGGCAAAGCCGGCGCCAAGAACGCCGCGATCCTGGCCGTGCAGATCCTTGCCTTGGCGGACCCCGCCCTCCGCGACAAGCTTGTCCAGTTCAAGAAGAAGCAGGAGCAGAGAGTGCGCGAGAAGGATGCCGGTCTGTCCTGAGGGAGCCTGTCGCAGTCTCATGAGCACCGACCGAAGATTTCGTCTGGCTCGTGTGTGGTCGAACCGGGAGCTCCGGAGGATCGCTCCCTGCTTTCACGGGAGCGTGGTCAACGTGTCAGCCTGGGACGATCGCGACAAAGAGGGGGGCCACTACCGGGACTACTTCGCGCACGCGAGCAGCTACTTCTGCACCAATTACCCCGGCTATCGGGGCTTCCAAGGCATGCCCAACGAGCAGCCGCTGGACTTGACGGGCGATCTGCCGGCAACGTTGAGACGCCGCTACGACGTGGTGTTCAACCACACGACGCTCGAGCACATTTTCGACGTCCGCCGAGCCTTTGCCAACCTCTGCGATCTGTCCAAGGACGTGGTCATCGTGGTCGTGCCGTTCGCCCAGGTACAGCACGATGCCGAGGATTGGAAAGACTACTGGCGATTCACGCCGGCGTGCCTGCGGAAGCTGTACGAGGACAATGGGCTGAGCGTGATCTACGAGGCCGACAGCCCCTTCAGGAAATCCGCGATCTACCTGCTGTCTGTGGCAGCCCGAGAGCCTAACCAGTGGACGGGCCTGCTGCCCCCTTGTCGTCCCATCACGACAGCGGGCTCCTGGATCGGGTACACGCTGACCGCGTTCATGCAGGACGGACTCCGGAAGGTAGCCAAGAGTGTTCGGGGAGTACGCGGCCGTGAGGGACAGTGAAATCCAGCACTTTCTCTGGTTCGGGTACGTCCCGGCGCCAAGTTCCTTCCCGAGGGCTGTGGCACCGATGGAGATCCATCTGAAAGCTCAGGACGAGGCCGGGAAGTGAACATCCTCTATCTATCCGGTTTTGTTATTCCTTCACGAGCCGCGCACGGCATGCACGTGATGAAGATGTGCCAGGCGTTCGCGAAGCACGGCCACAAGGTCACCCTCCTCGCCTATGGTTCGAAGCGTGGTTCGACGGAAGATGTGTACCGCTATTATGGCGTTGACGAGACCTTCGTGGTCAAGCAGATCCCCGTCGTCAGGACCAGGGGCGGGACCCTGCTTTCGCTGCCGCGGCTCTGCCGGGAGTTAAGGAAGTACAGTCCCTCCGCGACCCTCGTGTACGCACGGAGCATCTACGGTGCATCCCTGGCGGTACGCATGGGGTTCCGAATTGTCTATGAGGCACATGCCGCTCCTGCCCATGCCCTGATCCGCTGGCTGGAGAAACGACTATTTCGGGCGGAAGGCTTCCGCAAGCTGATCGTCATCTCGGACAGCCTCCGGCGGATCTACTTGGATCTCTATGGTCCGATCCGCCATGTTGAAGTCTGCCATGACGCGGCGGACATCCCCCGGACCGAGGACACCCCCGAGTGCACGTGGCCCTGTCGGATGGATCGGTTGCAGATCGGCTACGCGGGCCATCTCTATCGAGGCCGGGGGATCGATCTGATCCTCGGATGTGCCGGACGGCTGGCGTCGTACGACTTCCATATCGTGGGCGGCATGGAGCGGGACATCCAATATTGGAGAGAGCGGGCGGGCAGCAATGTGCACTTCCACGGATTTGTCCAGCCGTCTCTGGTGCCGGCTGTCTTGAGCCGATGCGACGTTCTGCTGCTGCCTTATCAGAAGGGCCTTTCTCTGGGGGGCAGGAATATCGACTCCAGCGGCTGGATGTCGCCGATGAAGCTCTTCGAGTACATGGCCGCCCGCAGGGCCATCATCGCCTCGGACCTGCCGGTTCTGAGGGAAGTCCTGAACGAAGGCAATTCCATTCTCGTCCGACCCGACGATATAGACGGTTGGACCGCGGCCATCCGGGCATGTGAGGACCCACAGTGCCGGGATCGTCTCGCCGTAACGGCCTATAAGGAGTTCCTGGCGAACTACACGTGGGAGAAAAGAGCCGCCGGCGTTTTGCAGGGCGTGCCGTTGTGACGAAAGCCGGGGAAAGCCAACGGCGGGACTTGAACCTGCAACCACCGGTTTACAAAACCGGTGCTCTACCGTTGAGCTACGTTGGCATCGGACCTGTAAGTATACCCCGGGCCGGCGGGATTGGCAAGATCCACTGGCCGCAGACCTGAAGGACTGATAATGAACCCCGGATGGGTTCGCCAGTGCCCTCTCGGTCGTCCGCTCTCCGTATTTCCTTGACCGCCGTGGCTTTGCGGCCGATACTATGAACCAAACGACCTCCAATCAGCGTGCAACCCGTCGTCGTTCCGCGTTGGAGAATAACCAGTCTTCTGTTGGAGTCTCATAATGAAGAGCACTGTTGCGGGATTCGTCCGTCGTATTTCACCGTTCGTCGGGCTGTTGGCCGTCGGCGTTATGATCGGTGGCTCGGGTTGTCAGAAGAAGGCGCCGCCCGCCTCGGACACGGCCGCACCGGCCCAAGCCCCGGCGTCGAGCACACCCGCGGAGGCGCCGAAGGAGGACAAGGTCGCCGTGACCGTCAATGGCAGCCCCATCATGGAAAGTCAGGTGCAGCGGTACCTGGACCTGGAGTACAAGCCGCTCCTGGCCAAGTATGCGGCTCAGGCGCCCCAGTTGGCGGCCCAGCAGGAAAAGGTGTTCCGGGAGAACATCACGCAGAACCTGATCACCCGGCAGCTCCTGGAGGAGCAGGCGAAGCTGGCGGGCATCCAGGTAACGCCCGAAGAACTGACGGCCGAGATGACCACTCAGCTCTCCAGCCTGAACCCGCCCCGGACGATCGAGGAATACAAGAAGGCCGTGGAAGAGCAGGGCGGCGATTTCGATGGGATCAAGAGGATCCTCACCGACCGGCTGAAGTACCACAAGCTGTTCGAATCCAAGTTTGCCTCCACCACGAAGCCGACGGAAGCGGACGCGAAGAAGTACTACGATGAGAACACCAAGGAGTTTCAAGTGCCCGAGCAGGTGCGGGCCAGCCACATTCTGATCCGGCCCACCGACCCGAACACGGACCCGAATCAGGCGAAAGCCCAAGCCAAGGCCAAGGCCGAGGACCTGCTCAAGAAAGTCAAGGGCGGCGCGGATTTCGCCACGGTGGCGAAAGAGAACTCGGATTGCCCGTCCAAAGCACAGGGCGGCGACCTGGGGCTGTTCACTCGCGACAAGATGGTCAAGCCGTTCGCGGACGCCGCCTTCGCCATGAAGGTCGGAGAGATCAGCGGTTTGGTCGAGTCGCCGTTCGGATACCACATCATCAAGGTGACCGAACACCACGACCCGAATCAAACCATGTTTGAGAAGGCCAAGACCGAGATCATTGGCCAGTTGACGGAGCAGAAGATGCAGGAGGCGATCGACACGTACGTCAAGTCCCTCCGGCAGAGCGCCAAGATCGTGTTCCCGTCCGGTCCTGCCGCACCGGCCCCGCAGCCGGCGTCGCCGAAGATCGCCGTTCCGGCCGATGCCAACGCCAAGAAGTGAGCCCGGCGCAAGACAAGAAGAACGTAAGAAGACAAGAAGACAAGAAGATAAGAAGATAAGAAGGTAAGAACTTGAGAAGGTAGGAGCGTTATCGAACGCTCCTACCTTCTTCCTGTTTTGTGGCTCATCACGATCCCTCGTGTTGGTGTCATTTCTCCTTTATTGTATCAACATTGGGCCCGTCGGAATCGCCTTCTATAGTAAACGAGGGGCCTTGAAGCTTGGTTGAACGCGGCGGTCGGCGGATCGTGGGGAGAGAAACGACGCATGAGCGGGAGAAAAAAGCGGCGGGAAACGCGGTCCGGTCGGGAGCAGGCGGACTCGGTTGCGTGGGCGAGACTCTACAGGGAGTCCTATTCCACGATCAGGTCCTGGTTCGCGCCCCGAGTGGCGAGCGGGCAGGATGCGGATGACCTTGCCGAGGAAGTCCTTACGAAGGTGGCGCGGAGCGGCAGGCCCGATGACCTCAAGGCGTATGTCGCCACCACGGCGGCGAGCACATTGTCCGACTATCAACGCTGGAGAGCGAGAGAACGCGACTTCCTGCAAAGGCTGCTGGCGGACGCCATACGGGCGGAGGAGATGCGCCGATCGGGGCCGCAGGAGCTATCCGATGACGCGGAATCGGGCGACGAGCATGCCCAAGTCGAAAAAGTGCTCAGTTCGCTGCCGCGCGGACAGGCCCGGTTGCTCAGGCTGCGGTTTCTCGATGGTCTGCGCGTGGCCCAAGTGGCCCGACGGGTGGGATGCTCCAGAGACGCCGCTTACAAGAGGATCCATCGCCTTATCAAACGGCTGCGCGAACGCTACGCCGTTGCGCCGCCGGAGCCTCCGAAGAAAGAAAATGCGAAGAACCGTCGGCATCCCTAAACCATTTCGGCACAACGATTTACGCGATCGAGAATCGAGAAGTTACCCCCCCCCGCAAACGTGTCATTTTCCTGTCCAATCACGTCGCCTTCGAACGTCTTTATATATAGAATAAGCGAGTCCGTCGGGACGGACACGTAAACGGAATGGAAGCACTGGTCGCGCGAAGAATGAGCAAGTGGAAGCGAAGAAATTCAGGATCTCGGGGCAATGCGCCGGAGAAGAACCGCGAGCGGGGCTGGCTCGGGCCGGGTGGTTTCTTCCTGACGGCACCCGCGACTGTCCTGCTTCTGCTGGCCGCAATCGCAGGCGGAGCGCTGGAATCTACCGCGCTGGAGCAAACCCTGGGGGCCATCCGTGAGGGCATGGCCAAGTCCCCCGCGCCGTGGCCGCAGGCATGGCAAGAGGAGTATGTCGACACGATTCGGCAGGTGATCGGGTCGCATCAAGATGCTCCCCAATACACCCCGCGCTTGGAAATCATACGCGAAGGCTTTCCACCGTACTGGGAGGGCCTCAAGAAGGGCAAGGAGCGATCCCTGTTCGAGGTGCATTGTGCCGAAATCCGCTGGTATGTCGAAAGCCTGATGACCATGGAGGTTCCCACCCCGAACGACAGACAGAAGCTGCGGGATCAATGGCGGGCCTTGATGGACGACGCGGCGGCGTCGCTGGTGACGCAATTCCCGTTCCTCGACCCCAACGTGGTGCAGGGTGCCAAGGCAGATTATCTCGCAAGATGTTACCGTGCTGTTGAGGCCCCGCTGGTGCCGACCTTGCGGCACGCCTTCTCCGAAGAGCAGATCGGTCAACTCAAGGAGCGGTGGACGCAATTGCGCTATGCCCGCGTCGATCTCTGGCGGCAGTTCGGCGGCAAGCGGGGCGAGTCCGCCGGGAAGCCGGCCCGTGTTGCGGGCATCCTGCCCGCGATTCGAGGGCGAGACGCCCTCGACACGCCAGATGGCCCTTCCGGTAAGACGCATCCGGACTACGTGCTTACGGAGCGGAGCCTGGACCAATTGCGGGGGCAGGTTTGGTCCCTGATTCCCGCGCCTCCCGAATACTACCGAAACGCGGTGGCCCAGGAAATCGCCGCCCAGAGGCAGCGTCTGCAAGCGCAGGCTGAGGCGCGGACTCAGGAAGGACGGTTGGGGGTCGCGGTCTGGCAGACGGAGTATCTCAGCTTCCTGCTGGCAGCCCTGTTGGAGACTTCGGAGATTGCAGAAAACGCTGCGACAGGTGGGGACAAGAGCGATGAGCTTTAGGGAGAGACATGGGACACATTGCACGCCGAATCGGTGTCTGCCGGCGCGGCACAGTGGAGGCGTAGTTACCGGTCCATGGCCAGCCATCGACTCCAGTGGCTTCACGCTCATCGAGCTCTTGGTGGTGATCGCCATCATCAGCCTGCTGGTGGCCGTTCTGTTGCCGGCGCTGGGGGCGGCGAGAAAGCACGCCAGGAGCGTTGTCTGCCAATCGAATCTCAGGCAATGGGGCGCGACGCTCGCCTTGTACACCGAGGATAATCAGGGACGCTTTCCCACCGATCATACCGGCATGAGCGGGATTTGGCTGCTCTGGGGCGTGTACCTGCCCAAAGACGATCCGAATGCGGATACGAGCGTTTTCTACCACTTTGGGACGCGAAATATCGCCCTGTGCCCGATGACCGTCAGACCCTCCCCGTGGCAGTCGGGTGACATGCATGGCACCGCTACCGCCTTCGGATCGGCCCGCGGGGAAGAATTCATCGGAAAGGTGGGCGCACAGTTCACCCCCTGGGAGATTCTTAAGCCCGCCCCGGCATTTCGATCCAGTTATGGGTGCAACCAATGGGCGTTCAGGAGGCTTACTCTAACTGCTCGCATCCTCGGGCCGACCGAGTTCCTCGAATTGGACGTCTTCTCCCTGAGGGGCAGGGCCGCCATCCCGGTCTTGCTGGATTCGGCCTTGCCCCAGTCCCAGCCCATGAACATCGACTCCCCACCCCCGACCGAGAATGGCACTTTCGGCATCGGAAGTTTCTGCATGAATCGTCACTACGGGCACGTCAATGGCCTCTTCCTCGATTGGTCCGTGCGCAGGATTGGCCTGAAGGAACTCTGGACGTTGAAGTGGTACGACGAGTTTGACACGGCCGGGCGTTGGACCAAGGCGGGCGGCGTGAAACCCGAGAAATGGCCCGCGTGGATGCGTGGCCTCAAGGACTACTGATGCGGGCACGAAGCCCGTCTTCACACGCATTGAACGGTTGGTGGTTGCGATCATCGGCATAGACTGGGGAGAAGCCGACGGGACTTGATATTCGTTGCTCCTGTTTCGAAGCGACCGTGAAAAGTATGCGCGCATTTAGTATAGGATTGATCCGGAATACGTCGGATGTCTCCCGGCGGAACAAAAGGAGGTGATGCGTATGATCTGAACAACGTGGGATCGCCGTGAAGAGTGAAGGTTCAATCTGAGTCATCAGAAGTGGAAGGAGTACTACAATGAAATCGTATGTTGGGTATGCTTGTCTTTGTGCAATCCTGATGCTCCTTGCCTCGCCCGCTGTGCTTGCAGGCACCTACACGGTCGAGGACGGCGGAAACGACGGCTACGGCGGTGGCGGTGGGTACGGATGGGGGTCTTCGGCCTGCGCGTCGGCTGACGCGTCCGGTAGCAACCCCTACTCGACGGGCTATGCCTGGGGATCGAAAACCCTCTACGCCACAGAGGGCGGTTGGTACTGGATCTCCTCTTCCTGCAACGCCCACGGATACGGCTGCTACACTGACAATGACGGCTCCGGCGCCTTCGGTGGCGGTGGCGGCAGCGGCAGCACATTGTGCGGCACTGCCTATGCCAGTGCCGGCGCCTCAAGCAGCGGTATAGGGAGCGGCTCTGACCCTGACGACGACGAGGGCTCGTACGGTTATGAGTTGCTGTACCTCGATGAGTTCGGCAGTGTCAGCGCGTCATGTAGCGCCGGCGCCGCCGCGTCAGTCCCGGAGGGCAGCCCGAACTCTGGGAACGGCTCCGGCAGTGGCTTTGCCGATATTTAGCACCAGACGGGCCGCTGGTGCGACCTGAGTCTTCGCGGCCTTGGAAAGGACAGTGACCTATGCCGAGGAAATGCCATCCTTTCGCGTCGATATTCCAGAAGATCCAGGCGGTGCGCTCGGGGTCGGTGCACACGCTGATGGCTACTGGCAGGGTCACTGTCCTGCTCTTTTTCCTGGCTAGTAACCGGACCCTGTACGCCCAGGACAGCAACGGAGCCGGTTTGCGGGTGTTCGAGTTTCGTTGCGAGTTTCGAATGCCGATTGCTCCAGGCCACGTGGATGGGTTGGTGGCTTCCAACGGTCACCGTCAGCGCATCGCCATCTATTGGATCGAACCTGCCCTGTTCCGCGAGGCGTCGTCGTTTCTTCGTTGCTACGATCTTATCTTTGATCGCGACCGTGTTCACTACTGGATTCAGGGGATGTCGCAACCTGGGACGTTGCGTCTGTCTGACGCCGAAAAAGATCCCCTGTTGCCGGTGCAAAAGGCGCCGGAGTCAATCCTTCGGTCTGCTTTGGCGATTGTGAACCAGATCCGAGGTCCTCGCGACGAGGCGGATACGGCACTGGAGGTTGCCACGTTTTTTGAGAAGAGCCGGGGCCGGACCGAGTACAAGTACGAGATCCTACCCAGCGAGGCAGGCTCGCGCCCATCGTCTAGCAACAGTGTCACCGGCGCGCGGGTTCTCGATGCGCTGCCCTTCGGGAGGAAATACTCGAAGGAGACACGAGACGACGGGTCCGTTGTGTGGTGGGCGCGGAAGGCCTCGAACGGTTCGTCCGTCGCCAGCGTAACAATTCACCGTGTGCGCGAATTGGGCCCAGACAGTTCTCGCGCCGCCTTGGACGAGCAAACCCTGGGCCAGTGGGCCCTCATACGCGAGCCCTACGGGGCCTATTGGTCGTTTGACCGTACCCTCGCGGGGATAAGCGCCTCGTCGGATGTCCGCACCTCCAGCCGAGACCTTTATGGCAAGCTGATCTCCTATCTGGACCAGAATAGCGCGCCTCCCGAGGTGGGCCGGGCCCTGGATCGGCTGCGCTTCCAGGCAGCTCTGATGACGGCGGACAGCAATTGTGTCTGGCAGTCCGCACAGGCGGTGGTCACGAGGCTCTGCGCGGACGACACGGTGCCAAAGCTTCAGTGCGTCATGGACCTGGGCGGCATGTCCGGGCAGATTCAAAAACAATACCCCGAGCAGATGGAAGAGCAACTGCCCCCGCTCGTCGCGCGCGTAGTCCGCCATGCCGGGCAAGACGCCTGCGCGGGTGTGAATCGGTTGATGGCGGACATCGTGGGCAACGACTGGTTCACGTATGGAGAGCTGCTTCTGGCGGAGATGCGCCGCGAAGGGTTGATGGAAGCTCCCGACATGGATTCGTGGACGGCCAAGCTCCAGGCATCTCGATCGGCGAAGGGGGTCGCGGCGTCCGATTCATCGGATCTGCCGGCGAGCGTGCGACAATACCTATCGCAATTGGACGCCGCTCCCCCGCGAGGCGTTATGGACTTGAACGACGTCCGTTGCGCCTTGAACGAAGGTCTCGCGAAACGATTCACACCGGAACAGTCAGAGGCGAAACGTGAGATAGTGGAAAACGCGATTCGCTCGATTCACCTGATCGCCGGAGATGGTCCCTTCCGCGGCGACCCGGAGAAGCTAATCGGCGCGATCGACAGCTTCTCCCACAACTGTCTTGACGTGAATAAATCCGCAGGGTCCTTTGACACGGTTCTGGCGACGTTCGTGGCCCTGTCATTCTGGGATACGTCTACGCCGGAGGATCATCAACGGCTGTCTTCCCAACTGCAGCATTGCTCCCGCGAGCTTCAGTCCCGCGTCAACACCAGGCTGGCCGCTCGCGGGCTCGGCGCGCTTGTCACCCCGGAGGATGTGGAGCGAACATTCCAGGTATACGAGCGGCGCTTCCAGGAGTATATTGACGATCCTCTGTGGCCGGCGTTCAAGTTCCCCTGGACGGTCAGCGAGGAGGGCAGGCTGATGGGCGCCCTGCGACTGCGGCTTACGCAGTTGGAGCCGGTGCTCGAGGAGATGTCCCTCAAAGTCAAGTATGGAGGAGCCAGTGAGGAACTGAAAGACAAGACGGTCCGAGCGATCTCTGTGGCGGCCCAGGAGCTTCTGCCGCAGGCGGCGTTTCTCCGTATGCCGCTGTATCCAGGCGTCTCATGTCGGTACTATCGCGGATACGGGTTTTCCGTAGCAATCCAGGGGCCGCTCTACCAGGAAGGTGACCGGCCGAAGGAGAAGTTCCGGGCCATGAAGTACTTCCATTTAGGCCATAGACTTGAGGAAGTGGTGAAAGGCGAACGCGAGTTGACAAGGCCATCCAAGAGAGGAGACGAACCATGAAGCAACAATGTCAGAACACGTCGACCAAAGAAGGTAGGGTGTGCTATGCACACCAACAGGGGTCCGGACAAGGCACGGGCGAGGCGGTGGTGTGCAAAGCACACCCTACACGTGCGATTTCCCGGCGTTTGGTCCTGGGTTCGTCCGGCTGGGCCATGCTGGGAGTGCTGTCGGGTTCCGCCCTGGGCCAGACGGAGAAGAAGGAGCCAGGCCCCAAGAAGCCGGCGGGCCAGCCTCCCAAAGAGATTCAAGAGAGAATGGAGAAGTCCAAAGCCTTCGCGGAGCGGATGCGCAATGCCGACAGCATGGAAGAGCGCCAGCAGATCATGAATGAGCAGATGGCGTGGCAGCGGCAGCAGGCCGTCGACGACCTGAAGGAGCAATTGGGGCTCTCGGACCAAGAATGGTCCGTCATCAAACCGCGGCTTCAAACGGTCTACAATCTGGTGCATCCTGCCACCCCGATGATGGGCAGGAATGAGCCGCCGAAGACCGAGTTGGAACAAAGGACCCGGGAGCTGCGCGAGTTGCTGCGCGAGGACGCGCCCGGGGCGGACCAGATCAAGGCCAAGCTGACCGCCTTCCGGGCCGCCAGGGAGAAGGCCAACCAGCAATTGGCCGGGGCACGGCAGTCGCTGCGCCAAGTCATGAACCTGCGGCAGGAGGCCGTGCTGGCCCTGAACGGTCTGCTGGACTGAACCTGTCCACGCCCTGTTGCGTGATTTGTGTCGCGGGCGGGAGCGCCCGCGATTCAAAGGCAGGATGCCTTCGAATCGGCGCGGGCAGAGCCTGCCCTGAGCTTGTCGAAGGGATGCCCGCGACACGCAAGGGCAAGATGCCCTCGCCACCTTGTACTATTTCAGCAGCGTGGCGGGGTCGAGGCTGGCGGCTTCCACGTCCTTGAAGTACCGCACGGTGCCGACCTTCAATTCGAGCGTCGCGTCGTCGTCGCAGACGATAATGCCCTTGGGGTGCATCTGCAGGGCGCTGACGGTCCATATATGATTGACGCCCTCTTCAATGGCGTGCCGCAGCGCCCGGGCCTTGTTGGCGCCGTTGACGATGATCAGCACCTCGTCGGAGTCCATTACGGTCCCGACGCCGACGCTCAGGGCCGTCTCGGGGACCTTGGCGGGGTCATTGTCGAAGAAGCGGGAGTTGGCGATCTTCGTATCGGTGGTCAGTCTCACCATGCGGGTGCGCGAGGTGAGCGACGAGCCAGGCTCGTTGAAGGCGATGTGCCCATCGGGTCCGATGCCGCCCACGAACAGGCGGATGCCGCCGGCCTTGCGGATTCGGTCCTCATAGCCGCTGCATTCGGCATCAAGGTCGGGTGCGTTGCCGTTGAGGATGTTCACGTTCTCCTTGGGGATGTCGATCCGGCCGAAGAGGTGCCGCCACATGAACGAGTGGTAGCTTTCCGGATGGTCCTTCGGCAGGCGAACGTACTCGTCCATGTTGAAGGTGATCACGTTCTTGAACGACAGCTTGCCGGCCTTGTTCATGGCGGCCAGCTCGTTGTACATGCCGATCGGTGAGGAGCCGGTCGGCAGGCCGAGAACAAATGGCTTCTTCGGCCCCGGCTTGAAGTCCAGGATCTTGCTTGCGACGTAGTTGGCCGCCCACTGGGAGGCCTTCTGGTAGCTTGGCTGAACGATGACTCTCATTTTCTTCCCCTTCCTTAAATTTTACGCAAAGCCTTCACATCTATTATATTACTACCGCATTCCCGCAACCGCGCGATTACAGATTGCTTCGCTACGCTCCTAAGAAGCTGACGGCGGGTGCCCTGCTTACGCTGGCGTAAGCATGTTTTGTCCCTCGGAGGGAACATGTCTACGCGAGCGTAGACATGGCACCCAGAGCCCGACGTCTGGTTTCTTCCGGACACCAGCCGCGAAGGGGGCGCCCCCTCCGCATTCGTTACCCGGTTCCGTCCGTGGGCCAGATGTTTCACTTCGTTCAGCATGACAAACCTCGGTCTGTCTACTTCATTAGGAGGAGCGCAATGACGAAGCCATCTCCTCCCGCAGGGTCGCAGAATTTGCGAAGAGCGTACTACGTACCGGCCCGCAACGGCTCGATCCGGCTAAGAAGCTCATTGGCCAGCTCGGTCTTGACGGCGATGTGCTTGCGGATCTCGGCCACGAAGGCGTCGGCCTCGAACGTGCCGCGGACGGCCGCAAAGTCGCTGTGCCGCGTCTCGTCGTCGCCGTCGAGGCCGAAGCCGGTCTGGGCCGTGATGGCGAATTCCTTCTTCGTGTCCTCATAGAGCTGCTGGTCAAGGTCCAGGACCGCCTTCTTCCACCGGTTCGTCAGATCGACCACGTCGCCGGCCGTGATCTGATCGACCGGCTTATTCCGTTCTTTCTGGAGCACGTCCGCCGCCCAGGCCCACTCATAGCGCGGGTAATCCTCGTGCAGGGCGGCAAATCGGGCGTCCAGCTCATCGAGAGAGTTGACCACGCCGCCCTCGATATCGCTCAGCAGTTGCTGGACCGCCTCTTCCGGCGCGAACATGCCGGCCAGGTCGATCCATTTGCCGGGTCCGACCAGCGTATCCGGCTTCAGGACGGCCCGCAGTTCTTCGATGTTCTGGAAGCGCCGGTTCTCCAGCCGCTTGATGACGCAGTTGCCGAGGAACTTGTCGATGCCGATCTGATAGAGCTCGATCCCGCGCTCCAGGGAATGACCGGGGATCTTGACGTTATGGTAGATGAAATAGTCGGAGGTATGGCCGGTGGTGGCCTTGAGCTTGTGCAGCAGGTCCCGGCCGTTGATCATCTTTTGGATCGTATAGGGGCTGAGCAGCTTGAAGTTGATGTGGTCCAGCTTCTTCGGGTCCTTGCGGCGGTCGCGCTTGGGCCACTTGCGGGCGTCGCGGACGGTCCCGACGCTTCGCAGATTGACGCCGGGGGCCAGCACGCTCTCATCCTCGTGCTCGATCAGGTAGGAGAAGGGCAGGTCCGACGTGTCGGAGTTGCGGTAATGCCGGCCCATGACCACGGTGAAAGCCCCGACCTTGGCGGGCCAGAGCATGTAGGAGTCGCTGCCCGTCTTGGAGCCGCGCTCAACGACGCCTTGGTGGACCGGCCCGAGCTTGTACATGTGGTTGCTCTGGTTGGTGCCGCTGCCGGCGTTAAGGAAGGAGAACAGGCCCGCGATCAGGAGGGTGGACTTGTGGTGGGTGACGGTGTACGGCCCGGCGAAGATGGAGCAGGCCTCGCCGTGGAAACCGCCGCAGTTGGCGAAAAAGACCGAATTCTCCGCCGAGTACTGCTTGGCCAGAACGCAGCCCTGGCCGATGAAGCAATGGGAGACGATCGTCCCGTCGCTGACGGTCGAGCCGCTGGAGACGATGAAATCCTCGGCGTAGACGCCCGGCCCGATATAGACGGGATCTTCGACGCAGCTATTGATCGAGCCGTTCTCCAGCCGGTTGACGCCCTCGACCGTGGCGGCGAGACCCACCCGGATGTTCTTGAGTAGCCGGGAGTTGACGATCCGTGCGCCTTTTCCCACGAAGCCCATCTTCGACCGGACCGACGCCGTGTAGCCGTCGATCAGCGACCGGAGCTTCTGGATCACCTTCGGCCGGTGCTGGTAAAACGCCAGGACGTAGGCCGTCTGGGCCGACAGATGGTCGTAGATCGGGACCTCCCGGCCGCCGGCCTCGTTGACCACGGCGACCTTCGTCCCGTTGCCGAATGAGCTCTCGCCCTGGACGGCCAGCAGGTCGATGTTGTCGATGACGGCCTCCTCCTCCACGACGTAGTTGGCGATGCAGTTGCGGACCGTGCTGATGTAGACGTTGTCGCCGATCGTGCAGTTGTGGATCGTGGCCTGGCTGATGCCGGTCGGCTTGGTCACGTCCCCGAAGAAAGCGACCTCTTTCTCAAATACGCCCAGCCGGACGTCGCCGCCGAAGTGCGTCGTGCGAACGCGATCCGTCCGGAAACCCTCGGCGACCTGCACCTTGGACCAGTCCGCGCAGGTGCATCCTTGCTGCGCCAGGCGGTCGATCTCCTCGGCTGATAGGGCACGCCATCTCGTCGTCATGACTATCCTTTATCCAGCATCCATTCAAAGGGCCAGCGTTTATCAGACTTCCGCGAGTATAGCGGGCCGCGCACGGCCGGTCAAGCGTCTCGCCGGTGCTGATTATGGACCCCAAAAACCACGAATCGCCGGCCCCGCAGGATCGGGTCCCGGCGCGTCCGTTATAGAAGTTACCCGCAGACGTGAAAAAGGCGCGCCAGGCCCGAAAAGGGGCTACAAAATTTGCAGCCGAACACGGGCGTCGGCCGATGACAGATGGTATAAAACGTACCCCTTCGTGGTGTCTTGCTGTGTGAAAGCTCGGCGCGGGATTTGGAGTGCGAAGCGTTGTATCGTACGTTGTAGGTAAGTAGCTTCGAACGTGAAGCCCGACGGTGGGATACGGACCTGCGAACGGGAAGGTTGGACTGAACGGTGGTTATGTCAAATCAGCCAAGGGTCGTCAAAGTTTTAGCGGCGTTGTTGATCTCCATGACGGTGGGGGCGTTCGTGCTGATGGCCCTGGGCAACAACCCGCCTTCCGCCGGCCCGTTCTGCCTGTCGGCTTACTACCGGCTCGGCTCCGTGGACCAGGTCATCCAGTCCAAGGCCTGTCAGGCTCCCCGGCGCTGGAACGGCATCGAGATCTTCTTCAGCGGCACCAAGCGCGGCAGCCTCCAGCAGCCGGCCGGCGCCGTGGATATGAGTTGCCACTTCGTCATCTGCAACGGTGTCGGGGCCGGCGACGGGGAGATCCAGGCCAGCGAGCAATGGCAGAAGCAGTGGTCGATCCAGCCCAGCCGGACGTGGCAGGGATCGGATAAGACCATTCGGATCTGCCTGATCGGCGACGGCGTCAATACGCTGCCCACAAACTACCAGCTCAAGCGGCTGGAGACGCTGCTCGAAGCCCTGTGCCGCAAGTTCGCCATCTCCGCCGACTCGGTCTACCTGCCCCGCGACTGCCAGTAACCCATCCCGCGATCAACAAATCGCAGGTACTCCGGTTTCCCTCTCCACCTGTGCCCCCATTCTGTCATCCTGAGCGTCAGCGAAAGATCTGGCCATGGATGCGTACGTGGGCTCGATGCGGTAAGGAGCTTTTCCTGCGATGCCCTGATGCTTCGCTTCGCTCAGCATGACAAATGTGGTTGGGTCCGCCACAAAACGTAGCCGCATACCCTGCGCCGGTTCACGTCTATGCACGGCCTGGGGATTCCATCGCCAGACCCCTGAGGTTGGGAGCCAAGCTCCCGACGGGAAGCGGCGGAATCAAGCCGTCCCCCCAAAAAGCGATGAGTGGCCGAGGGGCCACTCATCTATGACGACGCATGGGCGTCTGGTTGCGGGGGTGCCTTTCATTCACTGCGCGCCGGCGGCGAGTGCGACTGGGTTAGTACGGACCCTCTTTACCTCCAATAGCGGCGGCAGTCACCCGAATCCTGGGACGGAGCACATCCCTCAGATGACCTTTGTGCTCTTCGACAGACTCAAGCTGGGCCGCCGCGTTAAATCACCAATATAGACGATGCCGCCAAATCCGTTATTGCATATTCTATGCAAAATTCTGCGGGTCCGTTGGTGACGTCTGTGCGGCGGGGGCGGGTCGGCGGATATCTGTGAGCCAGTAGATCAGGAGGCCCAGCACGACCATGCCAGCCAAGACCAGGAAGCTGATGCGTCTAAGCTTGTCGGACAGGGCGTACACGACGCAACTGTAGATTAACAGGCCGCAGACGGCGCAGAAAATGAGGGTCGTGACGGGGTAGCCGGTCATGCGATAGGGACGCTCGACCTGGGGCTCCTTGAATCGTAGAACAATGACGGACAGGCTGGTGGCCAGATAGAACGAATAAACCGCCACCGAGGCGTATAGCAGCGTGTTGATGAACGAGCCCAGGGTGAGAATGATCGTGAGAGCGATGATCCCCTGCGCCAGCAGCGAATAGATGGGTGTCGCGGTACGCTGGTCCCACCGGCCGAGCAGGCCGAAGGCCCGGTGTTCGCTCCCCAAGGCATAGGAGATGCGCGAGCCGGTAAAGATCAGGCCGTTGACGGCCCCCAGCGCTGAGATGCAAACGAGGGCGCTCACCAACTTCGCCCCCGCGCCCGGCAGGACCGTCGAGACGGCGTCGCGCGCCACGGCTCCGGATTTGGCCAGGCCGTTGTAGCCCAGAGTATAGAGGAAGGCGCCGTTGACTATCAGATAGAGCAGCGTGACGCAGGCTGTCCCGAGTACCAGAGCCCGGACGATGTTCTTACGCGGATTCTTGACTTCGGCGGCCACGTACGCCATCTCGTTCCACCCGCCGTAGGTGAACAGCACAAAAACCAGGGCCAATGTCAGGGGCGGCCAGCCGAAGGTCTCCGGGGGCGTCCCCTGGTTGGCGGGCGCCTTCAGGGCCACCAGGGCAATGGCCAGCAGGCCGAGAGCTTTAACGGTTGTCAACAGGTTCTGGGTCCATTTGCCCTGCCTGACTCCCACGATATTGATGGCGGTCAGCAAGGCGACACCCAACGAGGCGTAGATCACCTCGATCAGGTTGGAATCCGGACATCCGAGCGGGTCGTAGATCGCTCTGCCATATTGGGCAAAGGCGAAGGCCATGGCTGCAATATCCGCCGGCCGGATGATGGTCAACTGACCCCACGCGAACAGGAACCCCGCCCAGCGTCCGTAGGCCTTGCTGAGATACACGTAGTCGCCGCCCGCACGGGGATAGGCGGTGGCCAGCTCCGCGTAGCCCAGCGCCCCGCAGAGCGACAGCAGTCCCCCGACGACCCAAATGGCCATGACCCCCCACCCGTCATGCGCCCCCTTGGCCACATCGGGCGCCGTCCGGTAAATCCCGGCGCCAATGATGATGCCAACGATGATGCAGGTGGAGTCGAACAGTGACAGCTCTCGTTTCGGGGTTGCACTCATAGCCTGCCTTCCAAATCAGGTCTCTGCAATAGGCCGAAGTTCTTCTCCGGCGTCAATACGACCCAGGCCCGCCAGTCCTGCTTGGCGATCCGGATCGGGTCGATCCGCCGCACGTCGCTCAGCCACACCAGAAAGCCGGATTGGCGGTCCATCAAGCTCTCCCAGACGGCGTCGTCGCCCCGGATCTGGTCGTTGTACCGTCGTTTGATCCGCCCGATCCGCTGCGGCGTCAGGCCCTCATGATACTCGACATCCTTCGCCGTCGCCAGTCCACAGACGGGTCCGCCGCTTTGCTTGAGGAATAGCCGGTCCCCGGGCAGCACCCGCCCGCCCGCCGGCCGCTTGGCCTTCGTCAGCCTCAGCTCGACGGTCTTCTCCCCGGCCAGGATCAAGTCCAGGTACGGCTTCTTCAGGATGACCAAGTGGTAGTTCATTTGGACAGTAGCGCCTTCAAGTCGCCGGTTACAGATCCCCGATCCGCTCATGAATGGCCAGGATATGCTCCGGGGTCGTGCCGCAGCAGCCACCCACGATCTGTGCCCCCGCCCGGACACACTCGGCGACACCCTCGGCAAAGGCCGCCGGCTCCATGTCGAAGACCGTCCTATCGTCGATCCATTGCGGCCTTCCCGCATTGGGCTGGGCGGCGATTGGCCGGCCGGTGGCCGCGTGGAGCGCAGCAACCACCCGGGACATCTGAACCGGGTCGAGAGCGCCGCAATTGGTGCCAATGACGTCCGCCCCGGCGTCGGTAAGCTGCCGGGCACACTGCTCGGCCGTATCGCCCATCATCGTCCGGCCGCCGTTTCTCTCCGTCTGGAAGCCGACGGAAACGATGACAGGCAGGGGGGAACTCTCCTTGCAGGCACGCAGCGCGCACAGCGTCTCGCGCAAATCGAACATCGTCTCAAGGATAACCCCATCCGCTCCGGCCCGTGCCAGAACCTCCGCTTGTTCCCGGAACGCGTCATAGAACTGCGTTTCGCGGTAGCTGCCGTAGGGTTCCAGGAGCTGTCCCGTCGAGCTCATGTCGCCGAGCACGCACAGTCTGTCGCCGGCCGCTTCGCGAGCCAGCTCGACGCCGACACGGTTCACGTCCGCCACGGACACGCCCACGTTGTGCGTCTCGATGTAGATACGGTTCATCGTCAGGGTATTGGCGATCAGAACGTCGCACCCCGCCGCCGCGTACGCCTTGTGGACTTCGAGCACAGCTTGCGGGGCATCGAGGTTGACGGTCCCGCGCCCCATCCAGCCTGTTTTATCCAGTTGCGTCCCCATCGCCCCGTCGAGGAGGACGACTCTCTTATCCTTCAGCAGCCGAAAGAAATCCAACGGATACCTCCCCGAAGTTCTCGTAGGATGGGCTTCAGCCCATGCTGCTCCTACACCGGCACGCCCTGCCCGGCCAATTCCGTTTCTATCTGTTCAAGACTCTCATACACGATGCCTTTCATCCCCGCGTTGCGGGCGCCTTCGACGAAATCGAGCCGGTCGTCGATGAGGACGCACTGCGCGGGCGCCGTGCCGAGCTTCTGCGCCGCGACCTCATAGATCTCCCGCTGCGGCTTGGCCACGCCCGTGGCACAGGAGAACGTCAGGGCGTCGAACACGCCGTAGCCAAGCTCCAGGAAGAACTCCATCGCGGGGGCCTCGGTGTTCGACAGCAGGCCTGTCTTGCGGCCCTTCTCACGCAGCCGCCGGGCCAGGGCAAAGACTTCCTCGCGCGGGCGGTAGACCGCACGGAACGCTTCGCCCCAGAGCGAAGCCCGTCCCGGCAAGGGGCGATTCAGGTCGCCGCAGACCCGTTGCCAGAAGACCTCTTCCGCGATCCCGCCCTTTTGAAAGGCCTCCCCGTGCGCGTTGTGGACCCGCACATAGTCCGTCACGGCCACGCCCAGAGCCTTGGCACAATAGGCCATCAGCCCCGATGCCGGATTCTCGATCAGGACGCCGCCCCAGTCGAACAGAACCGCCTCGATTCTCGTTTCCATCGTTCTAATTCCGTGGTTTGGAGTTCCGCGTTTACGCGGTCTTGGGCCTGAAGGCAGCCCTGCGGTCTTCGGAGCATCTGCCCCGGCGGGATTATCACCCCACAGGCTGAGCAACGCAACCGCAATCCCAACGGCGTTCAGCCGAGTGTGAAGTGTGATGTGTGAAGTTTGAAGTCCAGACCATTCCTTGCCCGTCTTAACACTTGACACTTCAAACTTGGAACTTCCCTCCAATTGGCTTTGTTTCGCACGAATCTTCACCACCGAGACACCGAGGACACGGAGAATGAAATCGAGTCATATCTGTCGGTAGATCCGCGATCACCTCCGTGAACTCTGTGCCTCTGTGGTGAGCCTTCCGAGTTTTGGTAAATTGGCTTCGTTTCGCACGAACGGCCTGCGGCCGAGTGTGAAGTGTGAGGTGTGAAGTTTGAAGCCTCGATCATTCCTTGCCCGTCTTAACACTTGACACTTCAAACTCGAAACTCTCTCCCCAATTGGCTTTGTTTCTCCGGCGATCTTTGTAGGTCCGACTGGTCATAACTCATTTCCCACAAGGCACTTGTACTTCGCCCTGCTGTGGCCGAAATTGCGTTTCCGTTAACCACCGGCTCTGCCGGTGAGCATTCACAAGGCTCTGCCGTTTCGTGCGTGTTTTTGGGTAGGTAGTTCCCCTTGAGGAAGGCCCCGCCGGGCCCAGGAGAACTACCATGAAAGAACGGCAAA
>JAPLMX010000134.1 GCA_026386805.1 Phycisphaerae bacterium
CCTCGGGGAGGTGGGGCAAGCGGTGGAGGATGGCATGGAGCGTGTGCAACAGAACGGACAACTCCTGTTCGGGTTCTTGGAGCACACCGGTCTTTTTTTTGAGTGACTTGTCACTGTATTATGCGAAATTCAGTAAGAGTAACGGTTCGAGCAAAGTCAAAGGCACCCGTAGACTGGCTAAACAGGATGCTAACCGGGCCGGTAAGAACCCTTTACGGCGGAGGTTCCGGGACACGGTTCACTCAGGAACGACCCGACATCTGGGTTCATACCTGGGTTGAGAAGTCTTCACCTTGGACACCACCTGGTCAGTACCTTCTTTCGGGCATCTCGGTGAGGAACGAAGCCCAGCTGGAATCAGAGCCGTGGCCGGATATCCATTTTGAGGTAGTGAAGGTCGAGGCCTAACAATTGGGTCAAGCAGATGGTCATTTCGCTGGGCGCGTCATTCCCGCGGCTTACCCATGCCGTCAACTGTGCTCTTGACACCCGCGCAAATCTACCGTAGGGCAAGAAGGGAGCAGCGGACAATCGGCGAGACCGCCGCAACTGCATGGGAGTTCGTGCCGGTGGTTTTCGTTTCCCGCATGCCATTGGCCCAAGCTTGCCTCTGTGAATTGCCGTCAGGCGTGGATCTTCTTAAGCAGCCAGGCCATGTTTTGGCCGAGGATCTGGCTGATCAGGAAGAAATGGTTGATGGAGTCGAAGGCGTGCATGGCGCCGGCCCGGCGGACCGCGTGAGACTGCTGTCCGTAAGGCTGCGTCTGAACCACCGTCCGCTGCTTCCTTCCTTGCCTCTTGAGTCGTTGTGGGCAGGCTGCATAATGGTCAAGCATGAATGATGAGCCTTTCTTCTTGCCTTGGTGGAGGCGGCGCGGTATGATCTTTGCAGCAGGTGAAGAAGAATCGGATACGGGATGCGCACTGTGCGCAAGCCCGAGGGATGGATTGTAGACTGATCGCTACCGATGGTAGCGCGCGACTGGTCTTGCTCTGTGTTGCCCCATCACCCTTCGGGAGGTGCAGGTACTATGTCGACCGACTTGACGGAACTCGAAGAAAAGGCCATGCTGCTTCCGCCGCAACAGCGGGCCGAACTGGCAGAGCGCCTGATCGCAAGTCTCGACCGTCTCGATGATGCCGAGTACGAGCGTCTCTGGATTGAAGAGGCGGCGCGACGGTACGAGGAGTACCAGAAGGGCAACATCTCGAGCAGGTCGGCGGAAGAGGTCTTCCGAAACGCGCGGAATGAGATCAGATGAAAAAGGTCCGTTTTCTTGATCCGGCAGAGCAAGAAATGCTGGACGCCGCACGCTATTACGAATCGCAAGCTGTCGGCCTCGGTGGGGACTTTCTGTCCAAGGTGGAAAGCGCGGTCAGGAACATTGCCGAGCACCCTGACATGTGGCCCGTGATTCGCTTCGAAATCCGACGACGGCTGGTGCACCGCTTTCCCTACGGTATCCTCTACCGAATCTGCCCGGAGGAGATCGTTGTCGTTGCTGTGGCGCACCTGCGGCGCCACCCGACTTACTGGATCGGCAGGATTTGACTTGCGAACCATGCCTTCCCCCGGCGTTGAGAGTCGGCCTGATGTCTGCGGCGGTGAGCCGTGTATCGTTCGCACCCGTATCCCCGTTTGGGTTCTGGTTCGCGCCAAACAGATGGGCGTAAACGAGGCCGACCTGCTTCGGTCCTATCCGGCCTTGCGGGCTGAGGATCTCACGAACGCCTGGGCCTACTATCGCGTGTATCATGATGAGATCGAGCAGCAGATCCGCGAGAATGAGGAAGTCCTGAAGCAATGAGGCACGCCATTGCTATCGATGCCGAGCCCAAGCTTGTCCCTGTGAGCTGGCGTCAAGCGTTGATCTTCTTGAGCAGCCAAGCCATGTTTTGGCCGAGGGCTTCCATCGTGCGCAGGCCCTCTTCGTCTTGCTCGACTTCGCCCTTGGCCCGGCCGATTCCGATGTTCCAGTAACTCGAGCCCGGGATGATCATCTGGCCGATGAGGAAGAAGTGGTTGATGGGGTCAAGCTGAACTTCTTGCCTTGACTTTTAGTATCATTATTGATAGCATTTGGATATGGCGCAGGTCGAGGACATTCTTGGACGCATGCGGGCAAACCCGAAGGGCATCCGCTTTACGGACTTGTGCAAGGTATGCGACCACTATTTTGGACCGGCACGCCAGAAGGGCACGAGCCATCGCATCTATCCGATGCCGTGGCCGGGCGATCCAAGAGTCAATATCCAGAACGACAAGGGCAAGGCAAAAGCTTACCAGGTAAGGCAGGTCCTTGCCGTGATTGAGAGGTTGGAGCATGAGCGGGCCGAAGACGCTTAATCAGTTTACCTATCGCGTCACGTGGTCTGACGAGGATAGCCAGTGCGTGGGCCTTTGTGCGGAGTTTCCCAGCTTGAGCTGGCTGGATGCCACGCCGGAGAAGGCTTTGCGAGGGATTCGCAAGGTGGTTGCGGAGGTGGTGGCGGATATGCAGGCCCGCGGCGAACCCGTGCCCGAACCCATCAGCCGACGACATTACAGCGGCAAGTTCATGGTCCGCGTGCCCCCGGAGGTCCACCGCAAGCTGGCTATGGAAGCGGCGGAAGAGGATGTCAGCCTGAACCGATTGGTCAGTTCCAAGCTCTCCTCGTGAGCCGTCAGACGTTGATCTTCTTGAGCAGCCAGGCCATGTTTTGGCCGAGGGCTTCCATCGTGCGCAGGGCCTCTTCGTCCTGCTCGACTTCGCCTTTGGCGCGGCCGATGCCGATGTTCCAGTAGCTGGAGCCCGGAATGATCATCTGGCCGATCAGAAAGAAGTGGTTGATCGAGTCGAAGGTGTGCATGGCGCCGGCCCGGCGGACCGCCACCACGGCGGCGCCGACCTTGCGCTGGAACATGTCCCCGTTGGCCCGGGCGACGTAGCCGCTACGGTCGATCAGGGCCTTGGTCTCGGGGGTCAGGTCCGCGAAGTAGGTGGGCGAGGCTAAGATGATGCCGTCGGCCGCGACCATCTTCGCGATGCAGACGTTGACGATGTCGTTATCGACGGCGCACCGCTGGTCTTTGTTCTTGAAGCACTGGCCGCAGGCGGTACAACCGTGGATCGCCTGGCCCGCCAGTTGGACCAGCTCCGTCTCGATCTCTTCCTTCTCCAACTCGGCAAAGACCCGCCGGACCAGGATCGCGGTGTTGCCGTCCTTGCGAGCACTGCCGTTGAATGCGACCACTTTCATAGGGCATCCTCCTAAATATACTTCTGCAAAATGGACATTGGGCCTACTTTGGGAAGGAAAAATCTGTTTCTTGATTTTTCCTTCCCAAACTGTAAATAGTTGACAGAGCACAAGTTGGGTCAATTCTTCAAGGAAATCGTGAAACAGATTTCCTTGAAGAATATAGGCCCAATGTCCATTTTGCAGAAGTTAATGGAAGAGGAATGCTACTCCATGACATAGGACATCGCAAGATGCTTCTGTCGTTCGGAGTTCCGCCTTCAGGCGGCCGAGGACCGCGTAAACGCGGAACTCCAAACAGACTTGGTCAGTTGCACGACTGCGTCAGAAGCTGGGACTTCTGGTCCGGCGGCAGGACCTTGTGGCGGAGGAACAAGGTGGCCCGATTCTGCCAAAGGAGGCTGGTGGCGTGGTCGAGGGTGTGCTCCTCGACCTGCTTTCGGAAATCCGACCAGCGGGACCGGCGGCACAGGCAGACGTCGTTTTGCCGGTCGTACCACCAAAGCTCGAACCCGCCGGCGTCGTAGGTACTGCTGCTGCGAATCCCCAGGATGTAGTCATCGCACAGAAGCTGCTTGATATCCACCCGATCGTTCACGGTGATTGGTCTCATGGCCGGACCTTCCATGAAAAACTCTATCTGAGAGCATCCAGTTTCCCGTCTGAACGGGAAACGGACCATTATTCCTTGCCCTATCGACCCATCCCGCCCTCGTCTTTACCCGTTTGTCGTGACGCCGGGAGGCGTTTCCTATGGTGCCCTGGTGGACACGCGGCAAACGAGGTCCGATCACGGCGGTGTTCTCACACTAATAAAGTCGCAACAGAGGCAAAAACGTCTCGCGCCAATGCTGCAAAATCGCGGAAATTGATGATGCCCCGGCAATAAATGTTGCCGGTTTGCGACCAACCTAATGTGGCTGGAGCACGGCCGAGAAAAAGTCCATCGTGGGGTTTTCCAAGTTTAAGGAGCACTACTATGATTCTCAGATGGGTAAAATGGGGCGTGATGGGAACGGTTGGTTTGGGCCTGTTGGGTGGCATGCTGTTCGGAAAAGACATTATCAGCTACGCCAAAAGCTCGGCCAAAGGTGTCCGAAACGTAGTGAAAGACTCGGTTCCGATCGAATTCGAGCTGCGGCGGGCCAGGGATCTGCTGGAAGAGATCATCCCCGAGATGCAGGCGAACATCCGGCGGATCGCCGAGGATGAGGTGGAAGTGGCGGCCCTCAAGGGCGAAATCGCCAAGAATCGCGAAGGTCTCAACGACGAGCAGTCCAAGATCAAGACGTTGCGGGTGGCGTTGGAGCAGCCGCGGGCCCAGTATGCCTTCGCCGGAAGGAATTACAGCCACGATGAAGTGAAGCTGGATTTGGCCGGCCGGTTCGAGCGGTTCAAGGAGAGCGAAGTCGTCCTGGCCAGCAAAGTCCGCCTGCTCGTGCAGCGGGAGAAATCCCTGGATGGCGCCCGGCAGTTGTTGGCGAAGACCAGCAGTGAGAAACGGGTCCTGGAGAGCCGCATCGAGGCGCTGGCCAGCCAGTATCGGCTTGTCAAGGCGGCCGCCGTCGGCTCCAATCTGCAAATGGACAATAGCAAGCTGGCTCAGACCGAGAAGCTTATCGCCCAGATTCAGAAACGCCTGGATGTGGCCGAGCGGGTCCTGGCCCATGAGAGCGCGTTCGTCGAGTCGATCCCGGTCGATACGGTCGTCGAGACGGACTTGGTTGCTCAGATCGATGAATACTTCGATGCTCACAAGGATCAGCCGAAGTCCGAGAAGGACTCGACCGCCGTCACGATGGCGGAGAACACAGGGTCGGCGTTGCAGAATTGACGGCTTACTACCGAAGATTTACAGACTGTAAATCGTAAATTCAAAGGGTTTCCGCCGTGTTGATCCTGCGAATCAGACAAGCTGAGTGTGCGTTGGCGGACGGCCGGCTCGATGAGGCGTTCGAGATCGCCCAGGCCCCGGAGGTTCGCCGCCACCATCACGGTCAAAGGCTGATCGGCCGGCTCGCCCGGGCCCTGCTCCAGCGGGGGCAGGAGAACCTGGCTGCCCATCGGTTCCAGCCGGCCCTGGCCGACTGCAACAAGGCCGAGAAGCTCGGCGGAACCCTGCCCGAGATCGCCCAGCTTCGTGCGGCGATCTGCGCTGCCATCGTCAAGGACCAGCAGGCTCATCAGCAGGAGGCATTGCGGGTCGCTCAGGCGAAGCAGCAGATTCAGGATGGTTGGCTCTCGGTCGGCGGGCGTATCCTCGATGAGGCTCCCGCCGGCAACGGCCACGTGGAACTCGTCCGGCAGGAGCTGGCGGCGGCCCGGCTCCAGGCCGAGGACGCCGTCGCCAAGGCCGAGCAGGCGCTCCAGCAGGGTGATATCGAAGAAGCGATTCACATTGCACAGGTGACGCGAATCGGGCAATGCAAAAGCGGCAGGGCGGGGGACCTCCGCCGCCAGATCCGGGGCCAGGCCATCCAGCGCGTTCGAGCGGATATTGAGCAGGGCCGCATCGACCGCGCCGCATCGTTTTTACAGAAGGTCATGCCTCTCGGAAAGGATGGGACGGAGGTTGCCGAGCTGACGGAAGCCCTGGCTTGGTGCCGCCAAGCGGCCCAGCACGTCACCGCCGGCCGGCCCGCTGCCGCACTGCCTCTGCTTCGCAAAGTCAAGGCGGTCTGCCCGTCGGCCCGATGGTTGGATCAGGCGATCGCCGACGCCAAGAGGGCGGCGGAAGCCTATGATGAGCTGAACGCGGGGCCGCTGGGTCTGAGCCCGGCGGACGTTTCCGATTGCGGATTGCGGATTGCGGATTGCGGATTAGAATCAATGCCCGCTATGAACCACTGCCCGATATGAATCCGCAATCCGCAATCCGCAATCCGCAATCAGAGAGTGAAGATATGCCTTCCAAATTCGTTCTTCAAGTGGATGGCGTCGGCAGCTTTATCGTGTTCCGGGATGCTCGCGTCACGGTCGGTCCGATAAGCTCTTCCGCCCGGCCGATGCTGGCGTTGATGGCCGACCCGAACTTGCCGACCGTGATGCTCGAACGGATGGAGGGCGATTACTTCGTCCGGTGCCCGACGGTGGTCCAAGTCAACGGTCAGGCGGTGACCGAGAAGCTGCTGGCCGACGGCGACCGCATTACGCTGTCGCCGCGCTGCAGCATCCGGTTCCACCTCCCGAACCCGGCGAGCACGACGGCCGTCCTAACCCTCTCCGGGGCGCGGCTCAGCCGCCCGGACATCAAGCAGTTGATTCTTATGGATCGCGATATCCTGATCGGGCCGTATACCAACGATCACATTCGCACGGAACAGTTGAGGGAACCGGTGGCCCTGTTTGCTCAAAATGGCCGGCTGCTTTGCCGGGCCAAAGAGAGTATACTCGTCGATGGACGCGGTTTCGACCCAAACGTGGGTCTTGCCATGGACAAGCACATCGAGATCGGCAAGGTCTCGATGGTCGTGGCAAGGCTCGGGGAGTAAATGGCTAACGTGTTGGTTTAATCCGGCAGAACGACCATGGATACGTACCAGTACCAATACAAATATGGAGATCGGCCGCTTGAGGGGTACACGATCCAGCGAGCAGCCGGGCGGGGCGGCTTCGGCGAGGTCTACTACACGATCAGCGACAGCGGCCGCCAAGTGGCACTCAAGGTAGTCCAAAGCTACGAGCAAATCGAGGTGCGGGGCATCAGCCAGTGCATGAACCTCAAAAGCCCGCACTTGGTCACGATCTTCGACGTCAAGTACAACGACAAGGGCAAGCCTTTTGTCATCATGGAATTCGTCTCGGGACCCTCGCTGGCGGACCTGCTGAAGGAATCGCCCGGCGGGCTCGGGACCCAGAAGGCAGCCTTCTTCCTGCGGGAGATCGGCAAGGGCCTGTCGTTCCTGCATGAGTGCGGCATCGTTCACCGCGACCTCAAGCCGGGCAACATCTTCTACGAAAATGGCTACGTGAAGATCGGTGACTACGGCCTGACCAAGGCCATTAGCGCCAGCCATCACGTCAGTCATACGATCACAGTGGGCACCGTTCACTACATGGCCCCGGAGGTCGGTCAAGGTCGATACGACCGCAGCATCGATATCTACGCCCTCGGCATCTTGCTCTACGAAATGCTGACCGGCCAAGTCCCGTTCCTGGGGTCCAGCCCGGCGGAAATCCTCATGAAGCACATGACGGCTGCCCCGGACCTGACCAATATCGAAGAGCCGTTCGCCCGCGTGATTCGCAAGGCCTTAGCCAAGGACCCCGCCGAGCGGTACCAGAGCGTGCAGGCGATGGTTGAGGACATCTTCGGCGCCGAGAACATCCGCAACAGCGTCTCTCAATTCGCGCCGGAAGAGCTGTCCGTCGTCGCGGAGCACATCGCCCAGAAGATGCAGGGCGCGCAAGCCCGAGCGTCCGGGCAGACGCCCGCGCCGGGCGCCGCCGAGACGGACTTCAGCAAGGAAATCGGAAAGAAAGCGGAAAAGTTCGCCAAGAAGGCGGAGGAATTCGCCAAGAAAGCGGAGGTCTTCCGTGGTCAGTGGGCCGAGAAGCTCAAGACCGCCAAAGAGAGAACGAAACGGTGCGGTCAATCCCAGATCGCTGATCCGATCAGTTGCCGCCAGCGGCGTAAGCTTGCCAAGATCGCCATCCTCGCCACGGCCTTGGGGGCCGGCTTCCTGTGCGCCCATGATCCAAAGAGCGCGCTGATGACGGCGGCGGTCGTCGCCATTATGATCGTCATCGCTTCGCGGATCATTCTCCGTGCCCGCCAGCAGTGGTGGCCGGGGCTGGATCAGGATTCGAGAGGGTGGGGCAAAGTTGGCACGTGTTTCCTCGCGGCGTTCATCTCCACCCTGGTTGGCACCGCCGTCGGCACGGCCCTGCACGTCACGTCCGTGATCGCCACGCAAGGCGGCCACAATTGGCCGGCGCTTCCGTCATTCGTGCCGTTTCCCCTCCAAGGGTTCTGGTTCGGGATGGTTCTCGCTCTGGCGTTGCCGATGCTGCTGGTGGATTGGTGGAAGCTCACCGATCCGCAGCGTCCGCGGAGAGTGGTGGTGGGCCACGCGATAGGGATTGGCATGCTTGGTCTTATCGCCGGGGGTATCTTCGGCCTGCAGCCGGTGATTGCCGCCTGCACGCTGGCGGGCATCATCCTGGTCGTTCAGACGCTCAGCCCCTGGGGCCAAGTGATCGCGAATATGCAAGGGGTCAGGGGTCAGGGATCAGGGGGCAGCCCGTTGACACCGGACACCCGACACGCGACTCCCGGAACGCCTGACGGCGTCACTACGAGCGGGCTTGAGGATGCCCCGCGAAGAGCAAGCTGGGGCAGCGCGGCCGTGACGCGCGAGGTCCCGGTCTTTGTCCATGCCTTGTGGTTTATCGGCTGGCTGGTCAGCCTGGGCCTGGGCTTGATGCTGGTGATCTACGCCGGGACCGCTCTTGGGGGGCATAGTGAATTCGGGTTGGCCGTTGCTTGCGGCATCGATTCGTTCCTCCTGTCGGCCCTGTGCTTCATCATGATGTTCCGCAACAGTTTTGCGGGGTGGTACCGCTACCTGGTTCGCCCCGTGCTGCTTACCGCCTGTGTCCAGAGCGTCGTGACGGCGTCCATCTGGCTCGGCACGGCGAATCCGCACAATGAACAGGTGGCCTTCGGCATCTTTTTCATCATCTTCCCGGCCATTCTGTTCCTCGTGATCCTGTTCACGCCAGCCCGCTTGTTCGGGGCAGGAGATGGTGCAAGAGCGAAGTCTCGCCGGCCGGTTTCAGTGCAAGACACGCCGTCCGGACCCGTCTCTCCGTGCAAACGCGGCACCGCGCTGGTCCTGGCGATTGTCGGCCCCTTCCTGGGCCTTTGCGGCTTGCAGCGGTTCTACGTCGGCAAGATTGGGACGGGTATTCTGTGGTTGTTCACGGGCGGTCTGCTGGGGATCGGTCAGCTTATCGACATCATCGTGATCGCCACCGGCCAGTTCAAGGATAGGAATGAATTGCCGCTGGTGATGTGGGGCAACCGGAGAGACCTCGGAACGACGGTTCCGGCCAGTGGCGTCCAACCAATGGCGGCAGCACCGCAATCGCCCACACCAGCGCCGAAGGTGGAAGAGGCCCAGGCTGTCGCCGAGACCCGGCCGCCGCCTGCGGCGTATCAGCCGCCGTCCTGGCCGTCCTACGGGAGCACGGGTTCGGTCTATGAGCCGTGGGACCCCATCAGCGGGCTCTTTGCGGCGGTCGGTCACATCTTTGCCTTGGTGGCGATCCTGATCGGCTTGATGATTGGGCTGCACCTGCCCCGTGTCGCGGCCGCCGCATGGCCGTCGGTGGAGCCGGTGCGGGTGCTCGGGCAGGCCCTCGGCGAGGATTGGCCCAGGGTGGTGGAACAGACCGGGATCATGCTGATTGCCGCACTGCTGTTCCTGGCGGCCATCTTGATCATGATCGGCCGCCGGCGGTTCGGGCCCATGCACCTGATCCGCGCCCTGCTCGGTCTCGGCGGGTTCTTCTTCGCCATCCAATTGTTTCGGGAGGGAGCCATCTCGACCGATTCGGTCCAGAAGATGGTCGAGCTGATCCAGCAGAATCAAGTCAGTCCGGCCCTGGATATCCTGTTCCGTGCCTTCAGCCAGCCGCCGGCCATCAAGGCGGGAGTCGTCACGCTGGGATCGGTCCTGATCCTGTCGTGGCCGCCGCGCCGCCGGATGCCCGTGTTTGCACCGGTGCCTAATCAAGGGGTAGTCCTATGACAACGCACATGCCCTTTCCGGATTTTCCGACCTTGTTGCCACTGGTCATAATCTTCGCCACCTTCGCTTTCGTGCTGTCGGTGATTCTGATCAGCAAATCGCCCAAGGCGGGAGCGTGCTTGGTAGCCGGCCTGATCCTCGCGGCTCTGATCCTCCTGCTGCACGGTGCGCGGGGCGGCCTGTTCAGCACGCCGGCGGGCTTGCCTTTCGCGATCATCCCCGGGACGTTCTTGTTCATTCTGGTGGTGATCGTACTGGCCAAAGACCCGAAGGCCGGAGTAGTGCTGGTCGTCGGGTTGTTGGGCCTGGGCCTATTCGGCACGGTCTTCGCCATGCGCATATCGCGTCCACGGGCCGTAGGCGTTCAGCAATCGCAGGTGTTTTCAGGGGCCCGCGCGACGCCGTCACCCGTGCCGAACTACATCATGACGGACGACGAAATCACCCAGCAGACAAGAACGGCCGAGTTGAGACGGTCTAATCCACCGGCCTCCGCGCCTTCGCAGGCATCAGCGACGCCGGCCCCGATCTGGTCAGCCGGCGTCGATGAAGAATTGGAGGCTGATGTCTATCCGTCGAAGCTGGCCGCCGCCCGCGCCGCCGGCACGCAGTTGGGCAAGCCGATCCGAGAACTCTCTCCGGATGTGAACGCGCCAGCCCACGTGGTCATCTTCCAAGAGGCCCATGAGTACCGATTGATCGCGGAGCTGCGCGACGCCGTCAGGCGAGCCCTGCCCGATGTCTCCTGCGACGTCGAAGCCCAAAGCAGGACCCTTAAGCCGGAGGAGTTGGGGGTCACTCTGTACATAGGGGAGTCGGACGTGCGCTCGGCGCCCTGGGCCAAGTCCGGCGAGATCGCGGTGTCTCGCGGGGAAGGACTTGTTCAATTCCAGCCGGCCCAGCTTGCCGAGACGACCATGGTGGCCAGCGGGCAGTTGGACGTCAATGTCTCCGGACGTGGGGGAAAGGTGCACCTCCCCGTTCGCTTTACCGAGAAGCCCTGGATGGATGATTTCGCCACCTTCGCCAGCACCCGGCCCCAGCGGGCGTTCATCATTGCCCGGTCGGTCGGGACGTGTACGAGTGAGAGCGAGGCGAATCAGCAGGCCCTGGACGACGCCCGCGCACGATTGACCGAAGCGATTGGCAGTCATGGGGGGCGAAAACTTGGCCCGTCCGCGCCGGCGATTACGACGACCGACGTGCTCCAGGGCGGCTTCATCGTGGATCGCTTCGCCCAGAGTCTCGAAGGCTCGGTGGGCAGGATCTGGCGGCAGGCGCTACTGATCGATGTCTCCGGCCCGAAGCTGGCCCAATTGTCCAAAGTGAAGGTCGTCGAGTACCGCCAAGTCAGGGAAAGCTATGCCCGGATGGCGCTTTCTGCCGTGGGCGTGATCGTGCTGATCGGCGTGATTTATTTCTTCCTCAACATGGCCACGAGGGGGTATTATGAATGGTCGTTGAGGATCGCCGGTGTGGTCCTGGCGATCGTCGCCGTGATCTCGATCCTCATGGTCGTGCGATGAGGCGGAAGTTCGATTGTTGATGGTTGATTGTTGATTTGAAAAAGACAGTCCGCGTCGTCCTTCAAATCAAAAATCATAAATCACAAATCGTAGATCCAGACCGATGGGCGCTACCAAGGGCGAACAATACTACTTAGACCGGATCCGGCAGGGTGATGGGCAGGCGTGGTCCGACTTCGTCAGCCGCTACCAGGGCCGGCTGTTGCGCTTTGCTCGAGCCAAGCTCCCGCAGCGCGCCGACGCGGAAGACGTGGTGCAGGAGACCTTCATCGCCTTTCTCCGAAGCATCGCCAGATACCGGGGCGAGTGCGATCTGGAGACCTACCTCTTTGCCCTCATGCGGCGTAAGATCATCGACAGCTACCGCAGCGCCGGGGCCCGGCGGGTCTGCCTGATCCAGGACACCGGCGAGAGCGACGGCGACGAGCCGGCGTCCGATCTCCTCGACGTCATGCCCAGTCCGGCCCAGACGGCGAGCTGGTACGCCCGCGCGGACGAGCAGTATGACAGGCAGAAGGCGGCGCTGGCCGAGGCCCTGAACACGCTGATCGACGGCATGAAGAAGGCCCTGAAGCTCCGCGACCTGCAGATCATCGAGCTGCTGTTCTACGGCCAGCTTCCCAACAAGAAAGTCGCCAGCACGATGGGTCTCGACGAGAAGGCCGTGGCCCTGATCAAACATCGGAACCTCAAGCAGATCCGCGAGTCCGTGGCGCAGCAGAAGCTGTCGGGCGAGCCTTCCTCTGAGGAATTCGAGAACCTTCTGACCGACCTGTGGGAGAACTATCGCTTCAGTTGCCCCAAACGCAACACCATCGGGGCGTACATGCTCGGGACCCTGGAACCCGACTGGCACCAATACGTCGAATTTCACCTGAACACCCTCGGGTGCCGGTTCTGCCGGGCCAATCTCGACGACCTGCAAAGCCAGAGCCGCGAGACCCGGCAGGAAGCCTTCCAGGCCCGCATCATGGAATCGACCGTCGGCTTTCTCCACCGGCCGACGTAAGGCTCACCCGCCACTTGAACCGGTGTTCTGTGATGCCGTACTGTAAAAGATAGTGGCCATCAGCAGAATGGAGAGAAAGCCCCCGATGGCGATGAGGTTTGACCATGAGAATTCCTGGTAAGCGAGTACCTCGTATGCGGTTGGTTCGGACGCCGAGTTTCGTGGTAGCGGTCGAGGTTGAGGCTGTCATTCCGGACGATGACGGCAGCGAACCCTGCTACGAAGCAGAGACCGTGCAACTGCTCCGCGATGTTGAAGAACACGCGGAGCGAGGGGACGTCACATGGCTTCAGCGCCACGGCAGAGTCTATCAAGCACTGGAAATCGGATGACTTCGACAGCCGGAAAGGGCAAATCATGGACTATCTGAGACTCCAGGACTTGGAACGATAGGTCTTCGAGATCGTGAACCCCGCGTTTCAAAGGGACCACAAACTCGATGCTTTCAATTTCTTTTGCATCGTTATTTGGAAAGCGAATCGGGCGAAGTCGAAAGTGGCAAAGAGACTCAGAACGTGTGACAGGGCAGGGGAGCGAGAAGACCTTGATGCTATTATCGGAGACCTGACTTCCGCAATCTACGAGGCAGCTTCCGATAAGGAAAGAATGCGGATATTGACAGCGGACTGGAAATTCCGTCTGCCTATGGCGTCTGCCATCCTCACTGTCCTTTATCCTGAAGCGTTCACCGTTTACGACGTTCGTGTTTGTGATGAACTCGGCAAACACTACGGCATACAGGACAGGTCAAAGTTTGACGGCTTGTGGGCAGATTACTGTGTGTATCTACAGGATGTGAGAGATAGAGAACCGAGCGTTTTGAAACTCAGGGACAAAGACCGCGTCCTCTGGGCGAGGTCGTTCGAAAAGCAACTGAGAGAAGATATTTCGACGCTATTCAGCAAAGACCAAGCGCGGCACGGCTAATCATCGCCTGCACTGGATTTCTGGTGGCGAACCTCAACCAGTCCACTCCCCATCGTCTGACCTTCTTCCTTGGCTACCTCGAAAACCGGTTGAGCCGTTTCAGGAACGGCAGAACGAGCAGGGCGGAGACGAAGGGCATCGCCGCAATGATCAGGAAGAAGTCGTGGTGGTCGAATCGGCCGTAGTACTTGCCCAGTAGGCCGGCCCCGTAACTCCCGATGGCCGTCGCGCTGAACCAGCAGCCCATCATCAGCCCGCGCATCCTCCGCGGCGACACCTTCGAGACAAACGACAATCCCATGGGCGAGACGAGAATCTCGGAGACCGTGACCACGAAATAGGAGGAAATCAACCAAAGAGGCGACATGAGGTTCTGGTCGCGGTCGCCGCCGGCCCGCGCGGCGAAGACCATGATGACTACGGACAGACCCATGACGACCATTCCGGTGAAGATCTTCGAGGCGCTCGACGGCTCCCGTCCCTTTTCCCGCATTCTGCCGAACACCATCACGAGCAGCGGAGTCAGCACGAGGATGAAGAATGGGTTGAAGAACTGATACGTCTCCGGTTTGAGCCAGTTGAGCTTCACGGTCGAACGCTCTGCAAACAAGGTGAGCGAGGACCCGTTCTGATAGAAGGCCACCCAGAAGAAAATGGCGATGGCAAAGAGAGTGAGCAGGGAGGCGATCCGCTGCCAGTCCTCGTCGTGGGAAGGCGTCGTCGTGGCGTGGGCGTCCCGCCCGCGCTCCGAAGGCGGGACGCCTTCGGCACTCAGACTGCCGGCGTGGGCCGGGACGAGGTACTTCCTGCCGGCTTGGAAAATGACCATCGAGGCGACCATTCCCACGGCGGCCGCCGCGAAGGACAGGTTATAGCTGTTGAGGCGGTTGTGGATGAGCGTGGCCGCCAGCGGCGCCAGGGCCGCCCCCAGGTTCACGCCCATGTAGAAGATGTTGAACGCGGCATCCTTGAACTGGCTGCCTTCCTCGTACAGGTTGCCGACGAGCACGGAGATGTTCGCCTTGAACAGCCCGGTCCCCACGGCGACCAGGACCAGACCGGCATAGAAGAAAGCGATTCGCTCGAGGGAGGAGCAAGCCAGGGCGACGTAACCGAACATCATCAGGACCGCTCCCACGCGAATCGTGTGGCGCTGGCCGAGGATGCGGTCGCCCAGAAATCCGCCTAATATGGGGACAAAATAGACCATTCCCAGAAACGCGCCGTAGTAGGTCCCCTTGCGTTCATCGCTCCACCCGAGGTTCTTCTCCATGTACAGGTAGAAGATGGCCATCATGATATAGAAACCGAAGCGCTCCCACATCTCGGTGAAGAAGAGCACCATGAGTCCCCGGGGATGATTCTTGAGCATGGGCCTCCCTTACTCTGATTTATGATTTACGAATTATGATTTATGATTCTGAGCCTCTGAACCTTCGTGCCATGGCGGACGCCGGGCAGCCCGCAAATCATAAATCATAATTCATAAATCATAGATGTCAAAGGTTCATCGGCAGGCCGCGATCGCGGAGATATTCCTTCATCTGGCGGATTGTGTAGTTGCCGAAGTGCGTGATCGAGGCCATGAGGACCGCGTCGGCGCCGCCCACGACGACGGCGTCGTAGAGATGGTCGAGCGTGCCGGCGCCGCCGGAGGCGATGACCGGGATGTTGACCGCGTCCGAGACCGCCCGGTTCAGCTCGTTGTCGTAGCCGGCCAGCGTGCCGTCGGCATCCATGCTGGTCAAAAGGATCTCGCCGGCCCCCAACTGCTCCCCCTGGGCGGCCCACTCGACCACGTCGATGTCCGTCGGTTCCGAGCCCGCCTTGACGCAAACCTGCCAATGGCCGGGGCGTGTCTTGGATCGCCGGGCGTCGATGGCGAGCACGACGCACTGATTCCCGAACCGCTGGGCCGCTTCGGCGAGCAGGTTCGGGTCCCGCACGGCGGCCGTGTTGACGGATGCCTTCTCGGCGCCGCTGCGCAAGAGTTCGTCGATCTGGTCGATCGTGCGAATGCCGCCCCCGACCGTGAAGGGGATGAACACGTTTTCGGCCACGCGCTTGACCATGTCCACGATCGTCTTGCGGGAGCGGATGGTCGCGGTGATATCCAGGAAGACCAGCTCATCGGCCCCGGTGTCGCTGTAGCGCGCCCCCAGCTCGACGGGATCGCCCGCGTCGCGCAGGTTCAGGAAGTTGACGCCCTTGACGACGCGATTGTCTTTGACGTCCAGGCACGGGATGATTCGTTTGGTCAGCATACCAGAGAGTCTCAAGCTGTAGGGTGGGGCTTGCCCCACCGATTTTCTCCGTCACACGGGTTCTGGTGGGGCAAGCCCCACTACGCCGCCAACCTACCTTCTGCAAATCTCCTGGAAATTCCGCAGCACTTGCAGGCCCTGCGCGCCGCTCTTTTCCGGGTGGAACTGGACGCCGTAGATGTTCGCTTTCTGGATCGAGGCGGTCAGCGGGAAGCCGTAATCCGTGTGGGCGATCTTCGCCTGCGTGTCAGTGACCTGAACGTGGAAGGAGTGCGCGAAATAGAAGTGCTTCGCCGGTCCCAGGCCCGCGAAAAGGTCCATGTCCTCGGGCATCTCCACCAGGTTCCAGCCCATGTGCGGCACGGTCTGCTCGGGCGGGACCGGCACCACCTGGCCCTTGACCAGCCCCAGGCCCGCATGCGGACCGTATTCGCAACTGGCGTCGAAGAGCAACTGGTGGCCGACGCAGATGCCCAGAATGGGCTTACCCGCAGCCGCCGCCTGCTGGACCAGCTCGGCCGCCGAGCCCAGGGCCTCCATCGCATACCCGAACGCTGCTACCCCCGGCAGAACCAAACCGGCGGCCTTTTCGATTCGCGCCGGGTCCCGGCTCAACTCGACCTCGCAACCGATATGGTGAAAGGCATTGCAGACGCTCTTGACGTTGCCCACGCTGTAATCGATTACTGCAATCACCCGTTTATGATTTACTATCTGCCCGGTATGATTTACTATTTATTGGCCTTCAGCGTCATGACTTACTGTCGGCACCGGAAGCAAATTATAAATCATAAATCGTGAATAGTAAACCGCAATCGGTCGATAAAAGGTGCGTATGTGCGGCATTGTTGCTTATCTGGGGAAAAAGCCGGCGCAGCCGATCCTGGTGGAGAGCCTAAAGCGGCTTGAATACCGAGGGTACGACTCGGCCGGCATCGCATTGCTTCGAGACGGCGGCATCAGCGTCAAGAAGACCAGCGGCCGAATCGCCGCCCTGGAACAGATTCTGGACGCCCCGCGAAACGTCGACACGGTGGGTATCGGGCACACCCGCTGGGCCACTCACGGCGTGCCGAACACGGTCAACGCCCATCCGCACGTGGACTACACGGGCAAAATCGCCGTCGTCCACAACGGGATCATCGAGAACTACAGCACGCTGAAGACCTGGCTGCAGAGCGAGGGGGTTGCGTTTCTCAGCGAGACGGACACCGAGGTGATCTCGAACCTGATCGGCTACCTCTACTGCAACGGCGATCCGTCGGATCGGTG
The DNA here is from genome assembly GCA_026386805.1 of Phycisphaerae bacterium. GTDB lineage: Bacteria > Planctomycetota > Phycisphaerae > Sedimentisphaerales > Anaerobacaceae > PLanc-01. Next base: position 16,994 of record JAPLMX010000134.1, read on the forward strand.
CGGCGGGCAGTCCCAGTTCGAATGGGCCGTCCAGCAGGCCCTGCAGAAGCTTCACGGGACGTTCGGAGTAGCGATTCTCTGCTCGGATTGCCCGGACACGATCATCGGCGCCAAGCGGGGCAGCCCGCTGATCCTCGGCGTCGGCAACGGCGAGTATATTTTGGCCTCCGACGCCGCGGCCATCGTCGAGCACACGACCCAGGCGATCTACCTGGCCGACAACGAAATGGTGACCGTCGGGTCCGGCGGCTTCAACACCAAGACCATCAATAACGTCGTGGTGGCGAAAGACCTCACGCAGATCGAATTCTCCCTCGACCAGATCGAGCTGGGCGGCTTCGAGCACCACATGCTCAAGGAGATCTTCGAGCAGCCGGAATCGCTCAGCACGTGCCTGGGTGGGCGGATCAACAAGCAATGCGGCAAGATCATGCTGGGAGGCATTGCCGACCACCTGCGCGACCTGACGCAGGCCAAGCACATCATCTTCACCGCCTGCGGCACGGCATTCCACGCCGGGCTGGTAGGGGAGTTCCTCCTCGAACATCTCGCCCGCATCCCGGCGGAGACGGAATATGCCAGCGAATTCCGCTACCGCAATCCGATCATCAGCGACAGCACGATCGTGATCGCCATCAGCCAATCGGGCGAGACGGCCGACACGCTCGCGGCCGTCGAGCAGGCCAAGGAACGCGGCGCGACGGTCCTGGGGATCGTCAACGTCGTCGGCTCTTCGATCGCGCGGGCGACCGACGCGGGCATCTATCTGCACGTCGGGCCGGAAATCGGCGTGGCGAGCACCAAGGCGTTCACCGCGCAAGTGGCGGTGCTGAGCATGTTGGCCATCGAGCTGGGCCGGCGGCGGCACGTCAGCAGCGATGAAGCCGCCCGATGCATCGACGAGCTTTCGCAGATTCCGGAGAAGATCAACACGATCCTGGAGCAGTCGAACCACATCCGAGACATCGCGGCGGCCAACGTGGACCGGGAGAACTGGCTCTTTTTGGGCCGGGGATTCAACTATCCCGTGGCCCTCGAAGGCGCCCTGAAGCTCAAGGAAATCAGCTACATCCATGCCGAGGGTCTGCCGGCGGCCGAGATGAAACACGGCCCCATCGCCCTGATCGTGGACGGCATGCCGGCGGTTTTCATCGCAACGGCCGGACCCCAGTACGACAAGATCATGGGCAACATCGAGGAGGTCAAGGCTCGCGGCGGCAAGATCATCGTGGTGGCCACCGAGGGCGACAATGAGATCGGCCGGCACGCGGACCACCTCATCACGATCCCGGATGCCCCGGAGCTCTTCCAGCCGATGCTCACGGTCATTCCGCTGCAACTGCTGGCGTACCACGCCGCCGTGCTCCGCGGCCACGACGTCGATAAGCCCCGCAACCTGGCCAAGAGCGTGACGGTCGAATGATGTTTGATTGTTGAAGTGTGATGTTTGAAGTGAACCAGAAATCAACAATCAACGATCATCAATCAAACTTCGCCTTCACGCTCATCGAGCTGCTGGTGGTGATTGCCATTATCGCGCTGTTGCTCTCCCTTCTTGCGCCGTCTTTAGGAAGGGCAAGGTCGCTGGCCCGCCGCGTGGCGTGCTCGCACAATCTCAAGCAGGTCGGATTGGCGCTGGACATGTACACCCAGGACCAGGACGGTAAGTATCCGTGCGCCCAGGACCCCGTCTCGATGCAGCCGGCGTACTGGTTGTGGATGGGCCGAGGCTGGCGAAAGTGGGTCCAGCCGTACCTGAGCACCAACGTTGATGTGAACAACCCATCGGTCCTCCTGTGTCCGGCCGACCGGACCGACCCGGCCAAGTACGAATCGACCAGCTACTCCTACTCCATGTCGTTCTATCATAGCCCCGAGCAGATCGACGCCATGAGCGCCGCGACGGACACGTACAGCAATCCGCAGCCGTCCATCGCGCAGCGGGTGGGCGATGTGGCGATTCCCTCCGCCAAGATTCTCCTCGGCGAATGGGCGAGCAACCACGCGCCCGTCGAGGGCGACAAGGGCTGGTGGGATTGGCGGGGGACCCGGTCTTTCCTGTTCGTCGACGGCCAGACCGCTTTTCTGGAGGCCCGGAAGATTCGCCCCGCCCGCGACGAGCTGCCCGATGGGAATCTGACGGTTCACGGCGTCAAGGGCCGTGACCTTGCGCCATAGTGCGCAGCTTGCTGAAGGGAAACAACAGTGGATCTGTTCCTGGACGTTTTCACGAAGGTATTTTTCATCCTGTCGCCGTTCTTTTCGGTGTCGATGTTCCTGGCGTTCTCGGGCGACATGGACCAGCGGGCCCGGCACCGCTGCGCTCTTCGCACGAGCCTGGCGATCCTGGTCATCTGCTTCGTCGTGTATTTCTTCGGCAACCTGATCTTCCGAGTCCTCGGCATTACGGTCCCGGCGTTCCAGGTGGGCGCCGGCACGCTTCTGTTTCTCACCTCCATCCAAATGGTCTCGGGCCGTCGGTCGGAAGCGGCGGTGGACCCGGACGAGGACTTCGCGGTGGTGCCGCTGGCGATCCCCTTGATCGTGGGACCCGGGACGATTGGCACCCTGCTGGTCCTCGGGATGGAGATCGGCGGCACGGAACAGAAGATCATCGCCGGCTCGGCCGTCTTTTTGGCGGTCGTGATGATCTCCCTTTTTCTGTTCCTGGCCATGCCGATCTCGCGGCTATTGGGGCAAAAGGGCCTGCACATGATGATGAAGCTGACGGGCCTGATCCTGACGGCGATTGCGGCCCAGATCATCTTCACCGGCGTCAACGGCTTCCTGCACGGCCCCCGTCCCTGAGCCTGTAACGGAACGGCCGCCATGTGGGCTCCCTCTTGTCACCCCTGCGAAGGCAGGGGTCCAGGAAAGCCGCGGCGCGGATGGATTCCCGCATTTCACAGGAATGACACGGGGGGCAGCTTTCCACCACACCGTCATTCCGCTATAGGCTCCTCATGCTCCGCCGGTCGGGGCGCGGGCCACAGTGAACTGCGCCTTGGACCCGGCCGGGACTGCCAGCGGCTCCTTGAAGCTGATGCTGCCGAAGTCTTGCAGGGAGAACTGCGATAGAGTCACTTGGCCCTGCAATACCGTGAGCTCGACGCTCATGCCGCGTCCGGCTTTCTTCATGGTGCAAGTCCCCCAGGCATAGCCGTTGGACCAGAAGAACTTGCCCTCCTTGGGGGAGAAGGTCATGGCCTTGTCCACGCCCGAGTAGTGGAACCCGGTCAGAGCCAGCACGGCGGCCCAACTGGCCATCGCGCGGGCATAGTGGTGGCCGCACTCGGCTTCGTCGAAGGGGCTTCGCTTCTGCCCGTCGTACCGGTCGCGGACGTTCCTGATGCACTTGAGGCCCGGCTCGGTCTGTCCTTCGTACAGCATTCCGACCGCGGCAGTGTACTCAAAGCCCGTCATCACCTCGCTGAAGTACGGGAACGGGTTCTTTGGCCGGTCCTTGGGGTAGTCGGCCATCAGCAGCACCGACTCATCGCCCAGGCCGAAGCTCCTCATGCAGTTGAAGTGGCCATAGAGGTTGCCCCGGTAGTTGTATTTCATGATGCTGCTGAGAGTGGTGCGCACGTGACCCTGGTCCACGAGGTAGCCCAGCCCGCAGACGTCGGCCATGAACTGGCCCACAAGCTGGTCCACCAGGCAGCCGGCCCCGAGCTGGTAGTCCGGGTGGGTCGGGTCCTTGGCCCCCATCCCGACCAGGAGACTGGCGGCGATCTCGGACTCGTCCTTCGGCGGGCGGACCTGGTGCTCGTAGTATTCCCCATTGAACAGGTTGGCATCGACCCACTTACTGCCCCGCTCGAAGAGGTCCTTGCACGTCGCGGCGAACTCGTTATCCCCGACTCGGCGGGCCATCTCCTCGGCGGCCCGCAGCGCCCCGAGATACCAGATGCCCATCTGGGGATTCGGGCCGTAATACTCCACGTCCATCGTGTTGTGCTGGCAGCCCTCCATGACGCCGTCTTTGTCCGCGTCCCAGCCGCCGGAAATCCAGCAGAACTCGACCGCCTTCTTCACTCGCGGCCACAGCGTCTTGAGCATTTCATCGTCGCCGGAAAGCTGCCAATCGCGGTACATCTTCATGATGCAGCCCATCTGCCCGTCGGCGGCGGCCTTGTGGAACTCATGGGACCGCTCCAGCGGCAGATTCACACGAAAGCTCATAAGCCCTTGATCGTCCGTAGCTTGCGCGAACTCAATCTCACGCATCATCTTGGCCAAGCCGCCAAAGAGGAATGCCGTCGCCTGCTCGTAGTTCCATACGTGGGTGCACGACCCGTGGCAGCAGCCGCTTTTGTTGCCGCAGCCTTCAAAGCCATAGAACCGCCCATCCTCCGTGCGAAAACAGGTCTGGGTGCGAAGCGTGCTGACGTTGAAAAGGGCAGCCTCTTTCACCGCCTCGGGCAGATTGCTGCCGCAAAACGCCGTGACGAAACCGACCGTCTTTTTCTCCAGATCGTCGAGCTGCGGCGCGACGCGCTCGGCCACGTCCCAGGCGTCCTTGTACGCGGTGGTATAGTAGTTGCCGATCCGGTCCTTCTCGTCATTCTTGGGCGTCCAAGTGATCCGGTTGGGGAAGTGCCATGTGACAAGGAACGTCACCGGCACGGACCGCTTGGGCGGCACTTCGACCGTCACGGCCAGCGAGGCCATCGGCGTGTCCTCTTTTGCTGGTTCCCGCTCGTCGAGCTTGCCGTCCTTGCTGAAATCATCCCAAAAATCCAGTCCGGAGCTGCCCCAGCCGCCGGGAAGCCACGAGATCCGGTGCGTAATGCCGGTCGAAGCAGTGGTCGTCAGAGCGATAGTGCCCCATTGCGGGGCCCTCTGGGCGACCCCTTCGGACGACATGAAGATGCCGTTGATGGCCTTGCCCTGGCGGTACTCGTTGCGGTTAGCCTTGCCGCCGGCAGCGACGAGGTCGCCTTGGTAGTCCTTGGTCTGGCCGGAGCCATCGTTGCCGATGAAATTGGGCACATTGCCGCAGACCGACACCTCCAGGGTCTGGTTCGTCTTATTCCGGACGACATACCGCAAAACAGCTACGGGAATCCCGCTGACCTCCGGATCGCACGGCACCAGCGGGTTAAAAGCCTGCAACATCACGTCCACCGGCATGTCCAGGTCGGAAAGGATGACTTGCCCCAGCGGGTAGGCGGCCGTGAACGTGCACCGCCGAAAGCGGGGCAGGCCGTGGTTCATGGCCGCACTGCCGCTGGCGTCTTCGTAGAGGGATAGGTCAATTGGCCCTTCCAGCCCTCGTGCCCAGGTCTGCCCCTTGGGGTCCTTGACGAAGACAGCGAAGAACGGCCCGAACACCCCCTTGGGCGTGAACCCCTTGGCGGGCCGGTTCATGATCTCCCAGTCCCGCAGATCGCCCCGACCGCCGAGTGACACGGTGCCGGTCCCGATCCCGCCCAGCGGCAGGGCGATCTTGGCCAGATGCTGCTCGTCATAGCGTTTGAGAATCGGCCAGTCTGCTTTGCCCGCCGGTTCTTGCAGTCGCTGGATAGTCACCTGAGCCTCGGCGGGTGCTTTCGCCGCCAAGCACACAATGCTCAGCCCAAGAGCCAGTCCCACGGATAACAGAAGTGCCTTCCTCATAATTCTCCCTTCAATGCCGCGACCTTAGACCACGTTTTGTGAGTACCGGCCATTCCACTGGCCGATGTGCGTGGGGGCCAGCATACCGCATCGGCCCCGGAATGTGAAGTGTTCGTAGTGGCGCGGCTCGACTGAGCTCGCCGAAGTCTGTCAGGCGTTCCTGTAGCATGGGCGTCCCGCCCATGAATCAAGATCGCGGCACAGTCCCCGTAGGGCGAGCGTCCCCGCTCGCCACCCTTGTTGTGCGTCTTCGCACGACCATTTCGAGGGTCGTGAGTTCTCAAGTAGGCGAGCGGGGACGCTCGCCGTACGAAAGCCGCACGGATCGCCCCCGCATTCCAACTCCAAGAGCGCAACTCCGGTTCGAGGTGTACCGGCCCAGGGAATTGGTCGAGTAGACGTACTATGGCCGTGCTGGTTAGGTAATGTTTGTGTTCTCTGTTGCTCTTGCCTTTCGGTACCAAGAGTGCCACACGATCTTACCCTACAGCCGGCTTCAACGCCCCTCACAGAACCGTGCGTGCGGATTGCCCGCACACGGCTCTTCCACCAGTCTCCCGAGACAAGGACGGTCCATACATCGAATACACTAGACGCGGACGCGGCAGCGGGTAGTGAGCCAGGTAATCATTCAACTGCTGCCAGGTAAACGACTTACGCTGGCGGCGGAGCTGCTGGACCTGCTGACCGAGGAATACGATCCGCACGTCGAGCTCTTCGACCACTTCGTGCAATTCCTGCAGGATATCGAAGAGGGCAAAGTGGGGCCGGAACGCCGGGACATCCTGATTCGCTTGATCCTGCTGCAATTCGTTCTGCTGCACGAAGTGGGCCTGCGGCCGAGGCTGAGCACGTGCGCCAACTGCAAGAGAGCCTTTGCGTCGGATGGGCGGGAGATCTACTTCAGTGTCTCGGCCAACGGGCTGATCTGCCGGGATTGCGAGATGAGCTTCCCCGACAAGATCCGGCTCAGTCCCAAGGCCGCACAGTGCCTGGCCGATATCAAGCAGTTCGCCCAAGCCAGCGAGGCGACGCTCGACGAAATCGAGCAGGTCCTGATCCACCACTTCACCCACATCCTCGGCCGCCCCCCGAAAATGGCGGAGTATGTGCAAAGAGCCTGATGTGAATATCACCTGACCATTCCCTGATGCGGTTTCTTCGGGTCCGCGCCAGAAATTGCGGAGTCCTACTTCTTGGGCAACATGATCATTTGGAAGCCGATGTCTTCCGACCAGAGGAATTCACCCGGCGGTTCGACTTTGCCGGTGACGGCCACGTTGGACATTTTGGCCTCCGCAGGGATGGGACCGGCGTGGGACGTCACTGCCAGGCCGATGTAGACCGTTGGATTCATGGAAATGCGCACTGACGTCAGATCGCCCGGCGGATTGCCTTCGATATCCTGCCACTTCACGCCATCCTTGGAATGCTGTGCTGTGAACAGGTCACCCTTACGCGTGAGTTTCACCCAGTGCGGCAGTGCAATCGCATTCTCTGCCGTTATGGCACTCTGAGATTCACCGCCTGCCGTTACTCGGCGTAAGAACGCGACTCTCCTTGTCGGTCGAACGAGCACCATGGCGTGTTGCGAGTTGGGGTCCAGGGAATTTCGGATCATCACGCCAGCCTCGGCCAAGGCGTTCACATATTGAACGCTCTCTATCTTCGCCACGATAGAGCCGTCTCCGGTAAACTTCTTCCAGGCCAGGTGGAATTGATCTGACTTGTTGAAGACGTCGGTGCCGGACCCGAGGACCGTGTACGTACCGGTCGCCTGTTCATACCTGACGCTGCCGACGGAACCACCATGCCGAATTGTCAAGAAGCTAATATCTTCGTTGCACAATTCACCGTCGATGAATCGCAGGCGCCTCAGTGAAGAATCCCCCACGCCCGGGCCGTTCGAGTCTGCAGAGGCCATCCGAATGTTCTCGCCGGTCGGCAACTGCAACGTCTGAAGGCCGATATCCTCTGATAAAGTGAACGGCCCGGCTGGAGTCACGTTGCCGGTGGATGTCACGTGCGCAATGCGAGCAGTTGCCGCACGGTCTACGTTGCGCGATGTGACGGCCAGACCGACATGGACCGTCTCCTCCATCGCGATCTCGACCGGCCCGGATTCGTTCGGGTCCGGGCTTCGCACCTCTTTCCAGCTCATACCGTCGCTGGAATGCTCTGCCGTGAAGGCGTTTCCCCGGCGCGTCAGCCGGACCCAGTGGGGAAACTTAACAGATTCCCTGCCGGTATATCTGCGTGACGTGACCCCTTGGGGAGTGCTGCGGTACTGGAAGGCCACGATGCTGGCAGGCGTGATGAAGACCGATGCATGTTCGGATGTCGGCTCCGGGGTCTTGCGGATCATGACACCAGTCTTCGCCCGTGGATCGGTGTCTTCAATGCTGTCGATTCTGGCGGTGATGGAACCGTCGCCCTGCAACGTCTTGTGGGCAAAGTGGAACTCGTCGAACATTTGCCAAATGTCCATTCCGCAGCCTCGGATCGCGTAGGTTTCCGCTGTCTCGTTGTACTGAACGCTGCCGGCGAGATTGCCGGCGTCTGCCGGTTTGGCACTTCCCAGGTTGGCCCGCCATTTCCTGGCCTCCTCCGGTTTGCCCCAGCGAACGTAGAGCTGGATCAGTCTCTTCACGTCGTCGGTTGTCTCCAAATGCCGTTCGCCAAAGATATCGCTTTCATGAGCAATCGATTCTGTGAGCGCTCGTTCCGCCTCCGCATAACGACCTTGCAGTAGGTAGACATAGCCCAGGTCGCCCGTCGTCCTGCGCGTTAGCGCATGGTCTGAACCTAGCCCACGCATCGACGACTGTAGCGCTTCGCGATACCATCTTTCTGCCTCGTCATAATGGCCGAGAGCAACGTTCGAGTGGCCTATCCCCGTCATTGCCAGTACGGCCAATTGGCTGTCATTCCCCAAGGCACGACGGGCCGTGCTCCTCACTTCCTGAAACATCCGTATTGCTGTACCGTACTCACCCAGGCCCATGTGGTTCCAGGCGAGCATTCTCTTCGCAGAGATCGTCCTCAAGTCTTCTTCACCGAATGCGCGAGGGCTCTCCGCGACCAACTCAAGAAGCAACGGCTCCGCCTCTCGCGGACGATTTGCACAGCAAAGTGCCCAGGCGAGCCGGTGCATGGTCTCCATCGTCAGGGGGTCTTGGCTTCCGAGTTCGCGACGGCGGATATCCCATGCTCTCTGCAAGTGCTGAAGCGCCCTGTCGTACTGTGCATGAGCCTCGTAGGTCCTGCCCAGTCTGTGTCGGACATCTGCCTCCAGGAGAGGGGCATCCTTGAATCGGCCCTCCAGGGACTCTGAGACGGCATTGAGGACGGAGAGGGCCGTGATCTCCCCACCCTGCTCCCTGTATGGATCGAGGGCTCGAAGTACCGAGTCGTTGAGGAACGTGCTGACGGCTTGCGAACGCTGTGCCTGAACCTGGGCCCTCATGTACATCGCCAGGGTCACTATAGTGCCTATTACGATCGTGAACGCGAGCAGAGCGGTCGCGGCAACCAAGGTCCGGTTTCGTCTCACGAACTTCCTGACTTTGTAGAGCCTGCTCGGCGGTCCGGCGATCAGCGGGGCACCGTTCAGGTAATTGTGAAGGTCGTCCGCGAGTTCCGCTGCCGAGCGATAGCGTCGCTCACGGTCCTTCGCCATTGCCTTCAGCGGGATCCACTCCAGTTCCTGATATAGACGTCTCGTGAGTGCCTTGGTTTCCGTGCGGCGGTTCTCTGCGCTAGTCGCGATCAGGCCCTCAAGACCGACCAGACGCGCGCTGGGAGTCTTGGGCTCTTCCTCCAGGATGAATCGCCGGAGAGCGTCAATGCCGCCCTTACGAAGCGTCTCGGAGTCAAAAGGCATCGCGCCGGTCAAGAGCACGTATAGGAGCACCCCGAGGGAGTAGATATCTGAGCGGACATCGATATCTTCGCTTGCCAGGTTGACCTGCTCAGGGCTCATGTACTCCGGCGTGCCGATCAATTGCCCGGCCTGCGTCACTGACGTGTATTCAGCGAATTCGGGACTGATAGCACGCGCCACGCCGAAGTCGATGACCTTAGGGACCGGACGGCCTTCTTCGGTGGTTACCAGGACGTTGGAGGCCTTGATGTCGCGGTGGATGATTCCCTTCTGATGCGCGTAGTGAATGGCGTCGCAGACCTGCCGAAATAACTCGAGCCGGTCATCGATGCTGAGCTTGTTGCGGTCACAGTACTCGGTGATCGCCGGGCCGTCGACGACCTCCATGACAAAGTAAGGCCGCCCTTCCTCCGTCGTTCCGGCGTCAAAAATCCGCGCGATGTTCGGGTGATTCAGAAGAGCCAGAGTCCGACGCTCCGTCTCAAAACGAGTGATGACTCGTTTCGAGTCCATGCCGGGCTTGATGATCTTCAGGGCGACCGGTCGTTTGATGGGGTGTTCCTGTTCCGCCAGGTAGACCACAGCCATCCCCCCTTCGCCCAGGAGCCTGACGAGCTTGTACTGGTCGATCCAGCGGCCAAGCCACTGTGCGGCCGGCTCTGAGGGAGATGGTCGGCTGGGAACGCCAAATCCCTCCTCGGACCCGCGAGCTTCTGCGTCTTGGGCGATGGAGAGCAGTGCCCTCAGTTGTTCCGGGTCGAAATCAGACAAGGGTCGTTCGGACATCTTTGCGGCTCCAAACAGACACAGGTTTCTGCGCATGCTCCAGACCGTTCCATAGCCGGTTCTCAGAGCTCTGTCTGGACAGAGCATTCCCCGCCCTCGATAGAGAAGTACCGAAACTACGAACTATCTTGCGCTACGCTCGGGAGAAATTGCATGATTTCCGCCAGTTCGCAATCCACGTCGTCGTCGGACGACACCAGACCCCGAAGGTGGTTTCTCAGGGCCGTCTGGAACCGCCTCTTTATCGTAACGATCATATTGGAGGCGGTCTGGGGGTCTTTGATGCGGTACTTGTGACAGAGCTCGTCGAGGGAAGGCGGGGCCATCTTGTCCATGATGGGGTCCAGTAACCGCTCACGGAACAAGTGCCAGTGCACCGTCTTGCCGTCTTCATAGCAGCGGGTTTTCACTTCCTCCAGGACCTGCTCCAGCAGAGCTGAAACCCAGGCATAGTTGAAAGAGTCTTCAGGCGTCATCTCCGTGCGGGCTGCGCTCAGACAGGATTCGTCCGCGGTTTCGAGCGACACCAGCTTGCTCATCGGGATCCGCTTTTGGGCGAACTCCTTATCTCGGGTTGCGGCTACATAGTGTTTCAGGGCCACCAGCAGGAAAGAGCGAAACCGGCCCTTTGACCTGTCGGCCTTTTGGATCAGCTCCCGCCCCAGGACCACCTCGTGGAAGAAGCCTTGAGTCAGGTCCTTGGAGTCCTCGTTCCCATGCCCTTGTCGCCTGAGGTAACAGTAGACAGGCTTCCAGTATCGTTTCAGCAACGCGCCAATCAGGGCACGATCTCCATCCTCATCATCGCCGCCGGCGGCCTCGATCGCAGACCACTGGGTGGTCAGAAAAGCAGCCTGCCCCCCGCCCATCTCCGTCTGGTCGTCGCGTGTCATAGCCTGTGGCCCTCGCAAATGCTGCGACTCCAAGTACTCGTATTATAACGACTTAGGAACTAAACAGCAAAAGAATCGAAGTCGCGGCGCAAGATTCCCCATTTTTCCGGTTCTTCCTTATGAGGGCGGCAGAAGCGAATGGTTGTCCAGAAAAAAAACAAATAGTGGAAAGGAAGGTGTCGAATGAAACGATCATGTGTCTCAACGATTGCCTCGTCGGTCATTGGCCTTGGGCTTCTATGCTTTGCTATACCGGACCGGGCGTATGCCGATTTCGGTTTTGGCAAACTAGTGAAGGTCGGGCCGGTTGTCAACAGCAGTGACTGGATCGATTGTTTCTCCTCGGACGGGCTGGAGATGTACATCTCTTCCGGTCGGGCTGGAGGGCAGGGCAGCCTTGACCTGTGGGTGCTCAGGCGTGCCTCGGTAGACGAGGACTGGGGGCCCGCGCAGAATCTCGGGCCTGCGGTCAATGGTCCGCAGGAGGACGGGTGGTCGTCCATTTCGGCCGATGGACTGACGCTCTATTTTGAGTCGAACCGGCCCGGCGGAACTGGTGCACGCGACATATACGCGACAACGCGAGCGACGAAAAACGATCCTTGGGACCAAGCGGTGAATCTGGGCCCAAAGGTAAACTCGGGTTCTACCGACTGCGAGCCCTGGATTTCAGCGGACGGTCTGGAACTCTACTTTGGATCGTATCGGGGCGGATATGGTGCTTGCGACATCTGGGTGACAAGACGGGCGACAACGAATGACCCCTGGGGCCAAGCGGTGAATGCCGGGCCTGTGGTCAACAGTGCGTATGAAGAGCACTACCCCTCCCTTTCACCGGACGGACTGCTGCTGCTCTTCTCCGACTGCATTGGCTGCGACAGCCGCCCTCCCCGGCCCGGTGGGTACGGCGGGGACGACATGTGGATGGCAAGGCGGGCGAGCCTTTCTGACCCTTGGCAAACGCCGGTGAATCTGGGACCGATGGTCAACAACTCCTCAAACGATGCTTACCCACGAATCTCCCTGGACGGGCGGGCGTTGTATTTCCGCGGCAACGGCAACAACTGGCAGGCACCGATTCTTCCCATCGTTGACTTCAACGGCGACGGGAAGGTGGACGTCCAGGATCTCCGGCGGCTGATCGAATCTTGGGACAAGGATCCCGCGTCCGTGGACATCGGCCCTATGCCCTGGGGCGATGGAAACGTGGATGAAAAGGACTTGGAGGTCTTCATGAGTTACTGGGGCCAGGAGGTCAACGACCCCACTTTGATCGCGCACTGGAGGCTGGATGAGACCTCAGGCATGACAGCGGCCGACAGTGCCGGGACAAACGACGGCACGCTGATGGGCAATCCGACCTGGCAGCCGAATAGCGGCAAGGTCAAGGGCGCTCTCAAGTTTGATGGCGGGCCGCGTTTTGTCATGACCAAATTGCGTTTCCGTTAACCACCGGCTCTGCCGGTGAGCATTCACAAGGCTCTGCCGTTTCGTGCGTGTTTTTGGGTAGGTAGTTCCCCTTGAGGAAGGCCCCGCCGGGCCCAGGAGAACTACCATGAAAGAACGG
>JAPLMX010000223.1 GCA_026386805.1 Phycisphaerae bacterium
GTCCTGGGCGAGGGGATCGCTGCGGTTGAGACCGAACTGTTTGTCCGGACCGGCCGAGATCAGCTCCGGGAAGTTGTTCCCCGGAACGTAGACGTAGTCCATCACGGTCCCCCACGGGTCGCACAGCGACTGCACGTCGGCGGTCCCGCCCTCGCGGCGGACCAGGGCGGGATCGAGCTTGTCCAATAGCTGCCGCGAGGCCGGCACCGAACGAAGCTCCTGGACCACCAGCTCAATGTGCGCCAGGGCGTTGGTCGAGGCCAAATCCGTTTCCGGCTGCGGCGGGAACTGGCCTTTAGCCTCGTAGTATTCCCGCAGCGCGCTGTCCACCAGGGCGAAGGCGCTGCGCAGCGAGTTCTCCTTCGATTGGTTGTCGACGCGCGCCGTCAGCGTGATCACGATGCCGGACAGCACCATGATGATGCCCAGCACGACGAGCATCTCCACGAGCGTGACGCCACTGTTATGTCTCAAGCTCACCATAAGCCGCCCCCGCACGATCCTGCGAGGCTATTGCCCAAAATTGCGAATATCGTCGTTCGTGCCGTAGATGCCGTCCGCACCGGCCGAGATCAACAGATACGAGTCCGGCCGATGCGGCCACGGCCGCGCCTGCACCTTGAAATCGCGAATGTACAACTGGTAGAAGTAAGGGAACATGTCGCTGGGATTGGTGAGCCGGCCCATCTCCGCGCCGTCGAGCGGGTACACGGGGTCCAGCTTGTGCCGCCGGCGTGCCGCCAACGGCTTGTCGTTGTCCGCCAGTATTCCCAGGCTGACCAAGGCCCGGTTGTCCCTGGCATTGTAGACCCGTCCTTCCGGCTGCGCCGCGCTTTCGCCGGGACCGGGGACCAGAACCTTACTGGCCGGGTTGGCCCTGTAATACAGGATCGGCATCCCCGGTGATACGATCTTTCCATCCGGCAGGCGCAGTTTCCGCTCTCGTACCGGGAACACGTCACAGAGCACATAGGTCCGCGGCGCCAGTGGGCCGCCGCCCCAATCGCCGGAGGTGTCCAGGAACACGCCGTCCGGTCCCCCGCCGAGGAAGAACGCGTTGGCCGTGTCCGCCTCCACGTACCGGCCCTTGCGGCTGAGCAGCGTGTCCGATGCGGTATAGGTAGTGGCGACCGGCTTGCCCTGTGCATCCAATCCCAAGCCATCCGCACGCCAGGCGGAGTTCGGATGAAATCCCAGCAGATCCCACCCCAACAGCGCCTCCGCCAGTTTCTGCGCGCCGCAGTAGTCTCCACGACCGCCGACCATCGGGTCGTTGAAGGAGGAGGGCGGGTAGTCGCCGTAGTCGTTCTTGAAGGCCGCCAGCCCGAGCTCGATCGACGTGAACTGGGCCTTCTGCTTGGTCTCCTTCGCCATCTTCTGCACCGTATGGACCGCCGGGAGCAGCAGCCCCGCGAGGATCGCAATGATGCTGATGACGACCAGGATCTCGATCATTGTCAGGCCTGACGTTCTCGTTTTCACGGTATCCTCTTTCCACATCTATCCAAGCGTAGCATCCGTCGCGCCGCCCCGGGTACCCACAGGGCAGCCGCCACGAGAGACCAACCTCCCTATTCCCTGTACTTCCACTCGAAGTTGCAGATGTCGTCGGCCGTACCGTACTCGGCGTCCCAGCCGGCGGAGATCAGGATGAACGTGTCCGCCCGGAAGGGCCGCGTGGTCGTGGTGATCTGCGTGCTTTGCGTATTGCGGTAGAACCTCATGGGATCGACCAATTTGTGCGCGGTGGATGTTCCCGACGTTCCGGTCGCCTGCCACGGCTTGCCAAGCTGGATCAGGCTCTGGTTGTCGTAGTAGTTGTAAATATTCCCCTGGCTGTTCGTCGCCGACATCGAGGCGGCCAGGTTCGGGTCATGATAACTGTTGGCCGTATCTGCCTTGTAGTAGAGGATCGGCATGCCGGTCCTTTGTCCGTTCTTCATCTGGCGCGCATATACGTCGCACAGGACGAAGGTCGTGGGGAGGAAAGAACCGACGGTGGTGCCGTAAATATCCTGCAGCCGCCAGGCGTTGGCGTTCTCGGCCTGCAGGAAGGGCCCTTTCCTCGCCTTGAGGTTGTTGTCCCGCAGCGTGGGGGTCAGCCCATCAATGTTCGGGGGATACAGGGCGAGAGTGGCGGCCGCATCCATGCCGTTACGCCGAAAAGTCGAATTCGTGTGGAACCCCAGCAAGTCCTGGCCCATGAGGGCTTCACACAGCTTCATGGAGCCACAGTAGGCCTGGCCGTCGCCGTCCAGCGCATTGGAGGGCGGATAGCCGTCGAATTCGTTGTTGAACAGCTCGACGGCCGCGTTGATGGCGTTGAACTGCGCCTTCTGCTGCACGTCGCGCGCGTAGCGCCGGACCTTATTCAGCGCGGGCACCATCAACCCGATGAGGATCACGATGATGCTCATCACGGTCAGCAACTCCACGATGGTAAACGCCCTCTTCTTTCTGGCTTGATTCACGGTCGGTTTCATGGTCTTCTCCTTTTTCAGATGCACACTTGGATCTTCGATTTTGCGGAATTCTCTCGGTTAACCGGCGGCGCTGAGGCTCGTGATCACCTGAATCATCGGCAAGAACACCGACAGCACGATGCACATCACCGTGCTGCCGAGAACGAGAATGATCATCGGCTCGAGCATGGACATCAGGCCGCCGACGAGCACGTCCACCTGCTCATCGTATTGATCGGCCACTTTCAGAAGCATCTTGTCCAGATCGCCGGTTTCTTCGCCGACGGCCACCATGTTGCTGACCAGCAGGTCCACGGTTTTGGAGGCCTTCAAGGGGCCCGCGAAGGTGTCGCCCTGGCGAATGGAGTTGTGGACGTGCGCCAGCATGTTCGCGAACACTTCGTTGCCGGCGGTCTCGCGGGTCACGTTGATGGCGTCGAGAATCGGCACCCCGGCGCTGATCAACGTGCCCAGGGTCCTCGTCCACCGCGTGATCGAGATTTTGCTCGCCAATTGCCCGATGACCGGCAGCTTCAGCGTGATGGTATCCAGCGCGACTCGGCCCGGCAGGGTCTTGCGGATCAGCCGCAAAAGGAAGACCGTGCCAATCGGGATGCTGACCAGAACGGCCCAGCCATAGCGATGGGCGATCC
Source organism: Phycisphaerae bacterium (assembly GCA_026386805.1). Classification (GTDB taxonomy): domain Bacteria; phylum Planctomycetota; class Phycisphaerae; order Sedimentisphaerales; family Anaerobacaceae; genus PLanc-01. The sequence goes on from JAPLMX010000223.1 coordinate 3,116, forward strand.
AGTCGCTGATTCCGAGAACGGTCGTCGTCACGGGATTGAGCTTGCCTCCGACCATCTCCTGCAGCACGCCCTGGAAGGTCGGGATCACGAACGTCATCAGGCCCAGCACGATGCCAAAGGCCGCCGTCATCACGACGATGGGGTAGATCATGGCCCCTTTGACGCGTCCCTTCAGACGGATCGCCTTCTCCTTGAAGTCGGCGACACGGGCCAGGATCAGATCGAGCACGCCGCCGGCCTCCCCGGCCGCCACCATGTTGACAAACAGCCGGTCGAAAGCTCGGGGGTACTTGCCAAAGGCCTCGGAGAGCGTCGAGCCGCCCTCGATGTCGTCGGCCACGTACCCGATGATTCGTTTGAAGTTTCCGGCTTTCTGCTGCTCCTCGAGGATGCGCAGCGACCGCAAGATCGGCAGACCCGCGTCCTGGAGCGTCGAGAGCTGCCGGGCAAACTGGGTCAGATGTTTGACCTTGACCTTGGAACCGGCCCCCCGCCGTCTCTTGGGCTTGGCGCCCGCTTTGCCTGCTCCCGCCTTTGTGGCCCCCTTGGGACGGACCTTCGTGGGGAAGTACCCCATCGTGCGGATCTTGCTGATCGCCTCTTTTTCGCTGAGGGCTTCGACCTCGTCCTTGATCTCCACGCCCTGGGAATCGAGGGCGACGTATTGAAAGACAGGCATGTTCCTACCTCACTTTCCTATCATCCAGTCCCACACACGTCCTCAAGCATACACCCCTTAACGCAGAGCCGTTACGTTCCAACGGTTGCGATTCCGTTAGCTGTCGATCATCGTCTCTTTCGAGATTTCATCGATCGTCGTGATGCCATCGTAGATCGCGGCCAAGCCGCTATCGCGAAGCTGTCCCATCCCAGCCTTCAGGGCCGCCGCACGCAACACGTTGGTCGAGGCACGATTCATGATCAGATCGCGAATTTCGTCGTTGAAGACCATGATCTCGAAGATCCCAATCCGGCCCTTGTAGCCCGTACCGTTGCATCGGCTGCAGCCGCGCCCGTAATAGAATTTCTTACCTTTGATCTCCTCCTCGGTCAGGTGCAAGTCCCTCAACTGTGCCTCATCCGGCTCGAACGCCGTCTTGCAGTTCGAGCAGATCCTTCGGACCAGTCGCTGGCTCACGATTCCCTCGATGGTTGCGGTTAGAAGGAAGGGCTCGACCCCCAAGTCCAGCATACGGGCAATCGTGCTCGGGGAGTCGTTCGTGTGCAGGGTCGTGAACACCAAGTGGCCCGTCAGCGACGCCTGGGCGGCAATTTCTGCCGTCTCGAGGTCACGAATCTCACCGACCAGGATGATGTCCGGGTCCTGACGCAGAATGGAACGCAGGCACCGGGCAAAGGTCAGTCCGATGTCCGGCTTCATCTGCACCTGAATCATCCCGTCCATGTCATATTCGACGGGGTCCTCGGTCGTGATGACCTTGTTGTCGATCGTATTGAGCTCGTTCAAGGCCGAGTAGAGGGTCGTGGTCTTGCCGCACCCGGTGGGGCCCGTGACCATGATAATGCCGTTGGGTTTGTTGATCAGCAGGCGGATCGTCTTGATGTCATTGGGTCTCAGGCCCAGTTTCTCCAGGTCGAAACTCACCTGGTTGCGGTCCAGGACACGCAACACGACGCTCTCACCGAACATCGTCGGCAGCACACTGACACGCAGGTCCACCGGACTGCCCTGAACGGTCAGTGAGATGCGGCCGTCCTGCGTCAGACGCCGTTCCGCAATATCGAGGCTCGCCATGACTTTGATACGGGAGCTCAACGCCGCCGCAATGTACTTCGGCGGGGGGATCATCTCGTAGAGGACGCCGTCGATGCGGTAACGCATCTTGTACTCGGTCTCGAACGGCTCGAAATGGATGTCGGAGGCCTTGTCCCGGATCGCCTGCAACAACACCAGGTTCAGCAGTTTCTTGACGGGGTTGGACTCCGACAGCTCCTTTAGCTCATCCAGGTCGATGCTCGCGTTTCGGCCATCGAACTCCGCGAGAAACGCATCGGACTGAATCTCGTCGATCAGTTCGGTGATATTGTCGTCCTGCTTGGTCTCGTAGTACTTCGTCAAAGCGCTTTCCAGGCCCTCACGGTCGGTCATCTTGCCCACGACATTGAAGCCCATCAGGGTTCGCAAGTCGTCCGTGGCGCGGAAATTGTCAATGTTATCGAGCACAACCGTCAGCTCGTTCTTGTCCTTCTTGTATGCGATAGGAACAATATGATAGGTCTTGGCCATCTGGGCCGGCACCTTTTCGATCACGTCACCGGCGATCTCCATGCCGTCGATGCTCGCGTACTCCATGCCTCGCTTGGCCGCCAGCGCCACCTGGAGCTGTGCCTCGTCTACCAGCCCCAGCTCGAGAAAGATCTGCCCGATGCGAACCCCTCCCCCTCGTTTCTTCTGGATCTCCAGGCATTCATGGACCTTCTCCCGGCTCAGGACGCCCATTTTTATCAGGATACGTCCCAAGGGCCGGCCGCGAAGTTGCTCGACTGGAGGGAGTTTCTCGAATGCCTTGGTCTTTCCCATCGCAATCACCCTTTAAGACCCTATAACCCAATACGATTGAATTGTAGCAAAGTAAACAACGACTGCAAAGAAAATTACGCATTGGACACCTGGTTAATAGGACACATCCAAATGCCCAAAAACACCGTTTATGCCCTCGGGTCTGGCCTCTGGAATGAAACCCTCCCACCCCACCTCTGCTTGTAACTGTCCCGCCAGGAAACCTTGGGACCAGACCACTACGTCTTCAGGATCGGTCCCATATCCTCCAGTTCCTTTTTGGCCTCTTCGGCCTTTTTCTTCAACTTGCCCTTTGCGGCACCCATCTTGTTGAGGGCCTTCTGCTGCAAGGCGCCAGGCTGGCGTCCCTTTTCGAGCATCTCTTCAAGCGTGATCTTCCCTGTATCGTAGAGCATCCACAAGTGCTCATCCAACAATTGCATGCCGAGCTTCTTTCCCGTTTGGATACTCGAGTCAATGCGATAGGTTTTGCTTTCGCGGATCAGGTTCGCGATGGCGGGCGTTACAACCATGAACTCGTAGGCGGCGCACCGGCCGCGTCCGGTCGCCAGCGGACAGAGTTCCTGGCTCAGCACGGCAATCAGGTTGCCGGCAAGCTGGGTTCGAATCTGCTCCTGCTGGTCGACCGGGAACACGTCGATGATACGGTTTACGGTGCCTGCCGCACTCGTGGTGTGAACCGTGCTGAAGACCAAGTGGCCGGTTTCCGCCGCGCGGATGGCGTTACTCATGGTTTCCAAGTCGCGCAACTCACCGACGAGGATCACGTCCGGGTCCATACGCAGCACGCGCCGCAGGGCCTCGGCAAAACTCGGCACGTCGACTCCAACCTCGCGCTGGTTTATGATCGACTTCTTGTGGGGATGATAGTACTCAATGGGGTCCTCGACCGTGACAATGTGCCGGTCGAAGTTCTCATTGATGTAGTTGATCATCGTTGCCAGCGTGGTTGTCTTGCCGCTTCCCGTGGGTCCGGTAACCAGGAACAGGCCGCGGGGTCGTCGGCACAGAGCCGCGCAGATTTTCGGTAGACCGATCTCGTCGAAGGTGAGCAGCTTACTGGGAATCTGACGCAGCACCATCGAAAAGCACCCTTTCTGCTTGAACACGGAGACGCGGAACCGAGCCGCTTCGCCAAAGGCAAAGCCGTAGTCCGTTCCACCCTCTTCCTGGAGCTCCTGCTGGCACCGATCCGGCGTGATACTCTTCATCAAGGCGGCGCTATCGTCCGGCTCGATCACTTTCGTCTCAAGCGCTCTGAGGTGACCGTCGAGCCGCAGCGTCGGCGGCCGGCCCACACTGATATGAATGTCGGATGCGCCCTGCGATACGCACGCCTGGAGCAGTCGATCCATGTTCAAGCTTGCCATTGTCATCGTCCCCTAAGTTTGTTCTTCTATGATGCCTTCGATCTGGGCATTGCGCGAGATCTCTTCGGCTGTCGAAATGCCCTTGAAGACCTTGAGCACGCCATCCTCAGCCAGAGTTCGCATGCCGCCGGCCTTCGCGGCCGTCCGCAACTCGCTGGTCGGGGCCCTCTTGTACGCCAATTCCCGCAGCTCGGGGCTCATTTCAACCATCTCAAAGATACCGAGCCGGCCTTTGTAACCCGTATTGTGGCATGCGGGGCAGCCGGCCCCCTTGTAGAACGGTCGCTTCTTGATCTCCGCCGGATCGATTCCCAGAAGCCGCAGATGCTGCGGATTCGGATTCTCGTCCACCACCTTGCATTTCTTGCAGATGACGCGAATCAAACGCTGCGCCATGATGGCCTGAATCGAGCTGGCGACCAGGAAGGGCTTGACCCCCATATCGATCAAACGGGTGATTGCGCTGCACGCGTCGTTCGTGTGCAGGGTACTGAACACCAAGTGGCCCGTCAGAGCGGCCTGGATGGCGATATCGGCCACGTCATGGTCACGGATTTCGCCGATGAGGATGATGTTCGGTGCCTGACGCAACATGGACCGCAGAATGATATCGAACGTAAGTCCAATCTCCTCCTTGACTTGGCATTGATTCATGCCGGCGAACATGTACTCGACTGGGTCTTCGGCCGTGATGATTTTCTTATCCGGCTTGTTGAGCTCCTGCAAGGCTGCGTACAGCGTGGTCGTCTTGCCGCTACCGGTCGGGCCCGTCACGAGGAAGATGCCGTTGGGCCTTTTGATGATCTGCTGGAACTGCTCGTAGTTGTCCTGCTCGAACCCCAGCGACTCAATGCCGATATTGACGGCGTCGGGCCGCAAGATACGCAGCACCACGCTGGGGCCGTGCACCCCCGGCAGGGACGAGACACGGAAGTCGATGTCCGTGCCGGCGATGTTTCGCTTGATACGGCCGTCCTGCGGCAGCCGCTTCTCGGCGATGTCCATGCCCGAAAGAATCTTTAGACGCGCAACCAGCGGGGCCTGCATATTTTTCGGGATATTGTCCTTCTCAAGACAGACGCCGTCGACGCGATAGCGGATTCGAACGCGATCGGCCATCGGCTCGACGTGGATATCGCTGGCCCGCATGTGATAGGCGGTATCGATGATGAGGTTCACAAGCCGGATGATCGGACCTTCGTCGCCATCAGCGGCCGCCTGGATACGCAGGGCCTCGGCCTGAAGCTCGTGACCCGCTTCGGCCAGTTCCGCCGCCGTGGCGTCGATGCTGTGCTTGAGCCTGTCATCCTCCGGTGCCGCCACCTTGTCCACCAGGGAGGTCTCGATGTACTCGCGGATCTTCTTCGGGTTGGCGATGTGGCACTCCAGCTCCTTGTTGAGACGAAGCCGGACGGAATCCATCATGTCCAGGTCCATCGGATCGCTGATAATCAGCTTCAGACGGCCGTTGTTCACGCTCAAGGGGAGGATGTTGTACCGTTTGATCAAGTCTTCCGGAATGATTTTGACGGCATCCGGGGGAATCGTCACCGATTCGATGTCGACGTACTTAAGGCCGAACTGCTTGGCAATCGCCTTAGCCAGTGTGTCCTCGTTAATCAGGCCGAGCTCGAGCAGGACTTGACCCAGCCGCTTATTGCTCGACTTGGCCGTCTTGATGGCGTTGATCAACGCCTGCTTTTCAACCAACCCTGCCTTAAAGAGGATTTCCCCTAAGTGCATGCGTTGTTTGGTCATACGAACCTCGTGTGCTGCGACCACAGGTTTACCTATTATATCAGATGTGGGGCTGACCTGTCAAATCCAGCTTCAGCCGCAGGATATTTAGCGACGTCTGCGCCGCACGCAACCGGACGGAGCTTCGATCAAACGAGAAAACATGGCGCGACGTGTCAGTTCCACTCCTGCTATCTACACTAATATATACCAGCCCGACTGGTTTTTGTTCGGTGCCGCCGCCTGGGCCGGCGATGCCAGTTATAGCGATTGCATAGTCTGTGCCTGCTTTGCGGCGGGCACCCTGGGCCATAGCCCCCGCCACTTGCTCACTGACGGCGCCGTACTTCTCGATCATATCCGTCGGCACGTCCAGCTCGCAACTTTTGGCATCATTGCTGTACGTGATCCACCCATGAGTGAAATAGCGGCTCGAACCAGGAACGTCTGTAATCAGCTTGGCCAGCAGGCCCCCGGTGCAGGACTCCGCCACCGCGACGGTCCGGCCCATCCAAGCCAGGCCCTCGCCCACCACCTCGGCAAGCCCCTGGTCGTCGGTGCCGTAGACCAACGTGCCCAGTATCTTGCGAAGAGAGCCTTCCTCTTGTTCGGCCATTTTCTCGGCCTCGGTCCGGCCGGGAGCGGTGGCCACGATTTCCAGGGTGATTACGCCCGTCTGTACGGTGCAATTGACCAGGGGGTTCCTGCCCCGCTGCATGGCGTCGCCGATCAGCTCCGCGATCTTGGATTCCCCCGCCCCGAAGCACTTCAATCTCCTGACGACGATGGCCTGCCCCGTTACGAGAGGCCGCAATTCGGGCACGACGAGCGTATCGAGCATGTGCCGCATCTCCGCCGGCACACCGGGCATGGCGAACAGCAGCTTTCCCCCCTTCTTCGCCTGGATGCCGGGGGCCGTCCCCATCTCGTTCTCGAGGGCCGCCGCCCCTTGCGGGATGCAGGCTTGGATTTCGTTCCGGGCGGGCATTTCGATCCTCCGCCGGTCGAAGAACTCCTTGACCTTCGCCAGCAGGTCCGGGTGAAGCACCAATTCCACGCCCAGGAACCCAGCGAAGGCTTGCCGGGTCAAGTCGTCATCGGTCGGCCCGAGCCCGCCCGTAGCCACGACGACGTCCGCTTCCCCGGTCGCCAGGGCCAGCGCTCGCTCTATCGCGTCCACTTCATCGGGCACGCTGTGCACGCTGACCACTGTTAGATTGATGGCCCTGAGCCGCCCGGCGATGTACGCGGCGTTGGTGTCAACGGTCCGCCCGTTTAGCAGCTCGTTGCCGATGCTGAGAATACTGGCTTTTTTGATGTGCTCACCACCCACGAGAACTGCGTCTCACATCTCTACCATAGCTTTGACGACGCCGTCCTTGTAGCTCGCGACGAGCTCGAAGGCGTCCTGAATCCGGTCCAGCTTGAACCGGTGGGTCACCATGAAGTCCGCCTGGACCTTCCGCGACGCCACGAGATCCATCGTCGCCTGCGTGCAGCCGTTCTGTCTGCGAATGTTGACGATCGTGATCTCTTTACGCCGTATCTTGTCGATAGATAAGGAGATACGGTCCGTCCGCGGGATGCCGACCAGGACCAGCTTGCCGCCAGGTTTAATCAGATCGACCGCCTGGTCGATGGTCTCTTGCTGGCCGGCACACTCGAAGGCTACATCCACCCCCAGCGGCTGCTGCGTCAGGAGCGCCGCAACAACGTCCTCTTTCAGCGGATTGCCAACCCAGGTCGCACCGCCTTGGGCGGCTATCTGCACCCGTTCCGGGATCTTTTCCGTCATGTAGCAGTTCCGGACACCCTCGGTCTTGGCGCAAACCATGCAGCTCAGGCCGATGGGTCCGGCCCCCAGGATCGCGATGTCGGCCCCACGAGGCAGCCGGGATTGTCGGACCGCGTAAAAGCCGATGGTCAGCGGCTCGCAGAGAGCCCCCTGTTCCAATGTGAGCTTGCCTTGAGTCGGCAGACAGCACTCCTGGGGCATGACGAGGTATTCGCAGAGGCAGCCGCCACCCTGGCCGGGGGTTCCGAGAAAACGCAGGTTAAAGCACGTATTTTCGCGTCCTCGATTGCACTGGTCGCAGTTGTGACATGGCACGGCGGGTTCGACAACCACCTGCTCGCCCACCCTGACGCGCCTGACACTCTTACCCACGGCCGCCACGGTTGCGGCACACTCGTGCCCCACAATGAAGGGATAGATAACGACTTGGGACCCGATCCTCCCCGTCTCAAAATAATGCACATCCGACCCGCAAACACCCACCTTCTCGACTTTCAGCAGGACGTCCGTATCCTTCTCGATCTTCGGGTCAGGGACTTGTCTGACCTCCATCCGACGCAGTCCCGTCAACACGGCCGCTTTCATCTATGACCACACTCCTATACGTTGAACCGGAAGTTGATGATGTCGCCATCCTTCACGAGGTACTCTTTGCCTTCGAGCCTCATCTTACCGGCGGCCTTGACGGCCTTTTCGTCGCCCAGGGTCTTGAGGTCGTCATACGCCATTGTTTCGGCCCGGATGAAGCCCCGCTTGATGTCGGAATGGATTTTGCCCGCCGCATCGAGGGCAATGGTCCCCTTGTGGATCGGCCAGGCCCGCACCTCGTCCGAGCCGACCGTCAGGAAGCTAATCAGGCCCAGGGCCGAATAGCAGATCGTCACGAACTTCTCTGCGGCCGACTCCTTGATCCCCAAGTCGGCCATAAACGTGGTACGACTGTCCTCATCCAACTGGGCCAGCTCGCGCTCCAGCTTGGCACACATCGTGACCACGGGCACAGAACTGCCCATCACCCCGCCCAAGTCGAACGACTTGTCGAGGTCATTTTCCCCGACATTGATCACGACCGCCATCGGTTTGAGGGTCAGGAAGCCCAGTGACTTGATGATCGTCAGCTCGTCATCCGTCTGGACCGCCGAACTGATAGGCCGCTCGGCCTCGATGGCCTCCTGGAGTCGCTTGTGCAAGGCGAGTTCCGCCTTATCCTGGGCCTGGGTCTTCGTCGGCCGGGTGACCTGCTTTTCCAGCTTTTCGATCCGGGTGGTCACCAGCTCCAGGTCGGACAGCAGCAGCTCCGTCTGCAGTTCCACCAGGTCCCGTTTCGGATTGACGCTGTTGCGATACGGGGGCACAGATGGGTCTTCGAAGGCCCGGACCACCAGCACCAGCATGTCCACAGTCCGGATCTGCCCGATCAGCCGCCGGGCCGCCGTCCGCCCATGCTCGTCCGTGAAGCTAAAGCCCGGCAGATCCAGGACATCGACCGTCGCGTGGACCCGCTTTGGGGGTTTATACAGCTTCTCCAGCCACAGCAGCCGCTCATCAGGCACCCGCACAATCGCCTCTTCGATGGCGTTGAGGCCCGGCGGGGGGATGGCCTTGCCGCTGATGGCCGAGAAAATCGTGCTCTTGCCGGATTGCGAGAGTCCAAGCAACGCCGTTTTCATTTCACACTCCTTACGTCGTCGTAAACACTGCCGCCGGCGGCATCATACGCCACGATAGCGGGGAAATCAACCACTTCGAGTCTTCGAATGGCCTCGGTGCCCAAATCCTCGTAGGCGACGACTTCGGCCCGGACAATGTGCCGGCTCAGCAGGGCGCCCGCCCCGCCGAGCGTGGACAGGTGCACGGCCCCGGACTGCTTGAGCGTCTGGCGGACCTCTTCATTGCGGTAGCCCTTGCCGATCATCGCTCGCAGGCCATGCGCGATGAGTTTCGGGCTGAACGGGTCCATGCGGGCGGACGTGGTCGGTCCGGCCGCCCCGATCACCCGGCCCGGACGAGCCGGCGTTGGACCCACGAAATAGATGATCGCCCCTTCGAGCTCGATAGGTAGGCGTTCCCCTTGGTCGATAGCCAAGCAAAGGCGCTTGTGGGCCATGTCGCGAGCCGCATACACGATTCCGTCGATGACGACCTCGTCTCCGGCTTTCAGTAAATGGACATCCGCCTCCGTCAGCGGCGCACGCAGTCTCTTCACACAATTCATTTCCCAAGACCCATCATAGACCCATCCACCGGCACATGACAAAACCACCGGGCGTGGAGTGTATCCTATGTCCGCCGTTGGCTCAAAACATTTTGGGAGATTCCTGTCCTCTCCCGGCGGGCGGCCCACTATAATAGCTGGCATGGCAAAGTACCCGATCTTTCTGGAGTTGGGCGGCCGGCGGGTGGTGCTCGTCGGCGGCGGAGCAGTGGCCGTTCGTAAGGCCGACGCGCTTTTGGAAGCCCGCGCGAGGCTGGTCGTCATGGCCTACAAACCAAGCGACGCAATGACCGATCTATGCACCCGCCACGACATCGAGCTGGTTCGCGACCGGTACGCCAAGCAGTACATTGCCCAGGCCGTTCTCGTCATTGCCGCCACGGACGACCATGACGTCAACGAGCAGGTATGCCGGGACTGCCAGGAGTTGGAGATCCTCTGCAACGTCGTCGATGAGCCGCAGCTTTGCGATTTCTTCGTGCCAGCGGTGGTCAAGCGAGGCGATTTGCAGATTGCCATCGGGACGGAGGGCTACTGCCCCGCCTACGCCGGTCACCTCCGAAAGAAACTCGAGATGGAGTTTACGGAGGAGCACGGCCGATTCCTCGCCGAGCTGGAACGGGTCCGCCGGGACGTTATCGAGCAGATCCCCGCCTCCGCCGACCGCAAGTCGCTGCTGGGTAAGCTCGTGGACGATGAGTCGTTCGAATACTTCCGAGCGAACGGCCCCGCCGCCTGGCGAGAACGAGTCCAGGCGATGGTCACTTCGCAAGCTTAAGAAGCCGCACATGCTTATTGATGCTCAGGCGTTCAATCCGAATTCCTGGGTGGCACGGCCAAACTTGTCTGACCGTGTATGCACAACGCCCCGCCGGAATCGGTATAATCCCTTTGGATGGACGGCAGAATTGAACTATTGGCTCCGGCGAAGAATGGCCCGACCGCCCGTGCGGCGATTCAGTGCGGGGCGGATGCGGTCTACCTCGGTGCAGACCGCTTCGGCGCCCGGGAAGCCGCGGGCAACGCGATATCGACAATCCGGGAAGTCACGGACTTTGCCCACCAGTATTACGCAAAGGTCTATGTGACCTTGAACACGCTGCTCCACGACCGTGAGCTGCCGGTCGCGGAGAAGATGATTCATCAACTCTATGCCGTCGGCGTCGATGCCTTGATTATCCAGGATGTCGGGCTTCTGGAGTTGGAACTGCCGCCTCTGCCGCTGATCGCCAGCACCCAGATGCACAGCGCCACGGTAGTGAAGGTGAAATTCTGGGAGGATATCGGGTTCTCACGTGTGATCCTGGCCCGCGAGTTGACGCTCGACCAGATTCGGGAGATCCGAGGCCAAACTCACATCGAGCTGGAGTGCTTCGTTCACGGGGCGCTGTGCGTCGGTGCCAGCGGGCAGTGTTACATGAGCTATGCCCTGGGCGGACGCAGCGGCAACCGGGGCCAATGTGCCCAACCGTGCCGACGGCTTTATAGCCTCAAGGACCAACGCGGCAAGCTGCTCGCAAAGGACCGCCACCTCCTGTCTCTGCGAGACCTCAATCTCTCGGACCACTTGGCGGAACTGATCGATGCCGGGATCACCTCATTCAAGATCGAAGGCCGGCTCAAGGATGCCTCCTATGTCGCCAATACGGTCGGCTTCTACCGCCAGAAGCTCGATTCAATCCTGACCCCAAAAGGTCTGCGGCCAAGCTCTTCCGGAACGGTCCGATTGGGTTTTCAGCCGAACCTGGAGAAGACCTTCAATCGGGGCTTCACGGACTACGGCCTGGCCGGCGAGGTCTCCGCCATCGCCTCCGTCGATACCCCCAAATCCATCGGCGAATACGTGGGAAGGATCGCCCGCGTCGAGGAGTCCGACTTTGTTCTGGAGGGTGCTCACGACCTGCACAACGCTGATGGGATTTGCTTCTTCGACCGCCAGCGCAACCTCGACGGCACGGTCGTCAACTGCGTTGAGGGCCAAAGGGTCTATCCACAGAAGATGTACGGCATCCACATCGGGCAGGAGATCTATCGCAACTTCGATTACGCCTTCTCCCGCAAACTCGCCGGCCGGATCGCGGAGCGGAGAGTCCACCTTTCCATGCTCCTGGAGGAATTGCCACAAGGTCTAACCCTCACTGGGATCGACGAAGATGGAAACCAGGCTACGGTCGAGATTACGGCGGAAAAACAGCCCGCTCAAAAGAGAGAGACCGCCCGGCAAACCATCGCCGCTCAACTGACCAAGCTCGGCAACACGATTTTCGCGTGTCCCGACCTGCAACTTCGCACGAATGATACCTACTTTCTGCCGGTTTCACGTCTCAATGCGGCCAAACGCGAGCTGGTCAAGCAACTCCTGCGCGTGCGCCAGGCCAATCGTCCGCGTCTAACCGGCCAAGCTCGAAGGAACGCAGTTCCCTATCCGGAGAGACACCTGACCTACCTGGGCAATGTGCTCAACGAGAAGGCCCGGGCCTTCTACCACCGCCATGGCGTAGAGAGCATCGCCCCGGCCGCCGAATCGGGCTTGGACTTCTCCGGCCAAATCGTAATGACGACGAAGTACTGCCTGCGAAGAGAGCTGGGCCTGTGCCGGCGAGACGGCTCAGAGCCCGCCGAGCCGCTGTTCTTGGAGGATGAGGACGGCCGCCAATTTGAAGTGCGATTCCGTTGCGGCCCCTGCGGCATGGAGATATCCTTGGGGGGCAAGGAGAAAGGCACATGAGCGACCATGCGACGGCACTGACGACCGGCTTGCCGGGGTTGGACCGGGTGTTGAAAGGCATCCTGCCCGGCGACAACATCGTTTGGCAGGTCGATACCATTGGCGACTACATGACGATGGTCGGGCCGTATTGCCAAGCCGGCCTCGAGTCCGGGCGAAAGGTGATCTACTTCCGATTTGCCAGCCATCCCCCGGTAGTCGGTTTGGACAGCGGAGTAGAGGCCCACAAGCTGGACCCAGCCGAGGGCTTTGAGACCTTCATTGCCAAGATTCATGCCGCGATCGAGCGAGCCGGCCGCGGCGCCCTGTACATCTTCGACTGCATGTCGGAGTTGGCCGCCGACTGGTACTCGGACCCGATGCTGGGCAACTTCTTCACACTCACGTGCCCGTACTTGTACGACCTGGAGACGGTGGCATACTTCGCGCTCTTTCGCAACTACCACAGTTCCCGGGCCATCCGGCCCATTACCGAGACGACGCAGTTATTCCTGGAGCTCTACCGCCACGGCGGGGTTCTCTACGTTCACCCGCTCAAGGTGCAACTCCGCTACTCGCCGACGATGAATCTGCTGCACGCGTGGGAAGGCGACGAATTCAAACCCGTCACTTCCAGCGTGCTGATCTCGTCCATTCTCACGTCGGTCAACTGGTCCGACCTGAATTCCGACGCCCGCGCGGGCATTTGGGAGCGGACACTCGCCGAGGCACAAACGATCAGCGATGCCGTGAAAGCCGGTAGCTGTCCGCCGCCGCGAGAACAGGCGACGCTCCTTCATATGAGCCGCATGGCGATCTCCCGCGACCCGAAAATGCTCACTCTGGTGTCCCGCTACCTGACTCTCGAGGACGTCCTGAACCTCTGGAAACGCATGATCGGCTCCGGCCTGGTCGGCGGCAAAACGGTCGGCATGCTCGTCGCACGCAGCATCCTCAAGCGGCATTCCTCCCGGTTTGCCGGCCTGCTCGAAGAGCATGACTCCTTCTACGTCGGCTCCGATGTCTTCTACACGTATCTGGTACGCAACGGCGTCTGGTGGCTGCGGCAAAAGCAGCGGAATCCCCAGACGTTCCTCGAAGGCGCCGTCCAGGCCCGCCAGCGAATTCTCATGGGCCAGTTCCCCGACTACATCGTCGAACGATTCGAGCAAATGCTGGACTACTTCGGCCAATCGCCGATCATCGTACGCTCCAGCTCGCTGCTCGAGGACAACTTCGGCAACTCCTTCGCGGGCAAGTACGAGAGCGTCTTTTGCCCGAATCAGGGGCCGAGGGAACGCCGGCTGGAGGATTTTCTGTCGGCGGTGCGAACGATTTACGCGAGCACGATGAGCGAGAAGGCGCTGCGCTACCGGGAGCAACGAGGGCTTCTCGATCACGATGAGCAGATGGCCCTGCTCGTGATGCGGGTCTCCGGCGCGATGCACGGCCGGCATTATTATCCACAGGCGGCGGGCGTCGGGTTCTCGTTCAATCCCTATGCCTGGCATGAGAGTATCGATCCGAAGGCGGGTGTGCTGCGGCTGGTCTTCGGCCTGGGCACACGGGCCGTCGATCGCTCGGACGACGACTACACCCGGCTCGTGGCCCTCAACGCCCCGCAGCGGCGGCCGGAGTCGAACTTTGAGGAGGTCCGCCAGTACGCCCAGCGGCGCGTGGACTACCTCGATCTGCAGGCCAACCGGCTGATGTCCGGCCACTTCCTCGATGTCATGGAAGAGCGCACCGACGTGCCGGTGGAAATGTTCGCCTCCGCCGATGAGTCCATCGATGAGGCTGTCCCGGGCGCACGCAAGGCATGGGTCCTGACGTTCGACAATCTGTTTTCCACGACCGACTTCGTGAAGGACATGCGGGAGATCCTCCGGACGCTCCAGGATGCCTATGAATACCCGGTGGACGTGGAATTCACGCTCAATTTCGTGGACGACCGTTCCTACAAGATCCACATCGTTCAATGCCGGCCTCTCCCCGTCAAAGGCATGGAGGCATCCAGGCCGTCCGCGGCGGCGGTCACAAGAGCCGACACGCTCCTCGAGGCCAACGGCGCGGTGATCGGCCACAGCCGCCACATTCGCATCGACCGGTTCATCTACGTGGCTCCCTCCGCTTACCGCCAGCTTGTGCTTCAAGACAGGTACGAGGTGGCTCGACTGATCGGCCAGATCAACCAGGCCGCCGAGCCGTCCGAGGCAGGCGGCACAATGCTCCTGGGGCCGGGTCGATGGGGAACGAGCGATCCCTTCCTCGGCATCCCCGTCGCATTTGCCGAGATCAGCCGGGTCTCCGCGCTGTGCGAGATCGTCGCCATGCACGAGCACCTGGTCCCGGATGTCTCTCTCGGGACGCACTTCCTCAACGACGTGGTGGAAACGGACATGCTGTATCTTGCCCTGTTTCCGCAGCGGGGGGACAACTACCTGAGCACGGAGTGGTTCGAAAGCTCGCCAAACCGGCTCCTGGAAGTCTTGCCGAAGGCGGGCAAATGGGCGGATGCGATCAAGGTGATCGAGGCAGCCGGCCTGCCGGACGGCGACTGCAACATCTTCTTGGATGCCGACGCCTTCAAGCAGACGGCCATCTGCTATTTGGCACGTGTATAAGCCCAACGGGCGAAGTATTGGGTGGCACGGCCGATTCCCGCCTCCGCGGGAATGACGTCACCCCTGCGAAGGCAGGGGTTTCGTTTGGCCGTGCTTGCCTCAATATGTTTCCTGCGCATGAAGACACGCTCAAAACGAGTCTGAGCGCGGCACCGGATATACTGGGAAGATATTCTAAGGAGGAGGACAGGAGATCAACACGCATGTGCGAGCCCACGCATAGCGTCAGGCTCAGCACACGCAATCCCGAGGGTCACACGGCCTTCGGCAATTACCCCTCGATCTTGTCGATCGTGATCAGCAGGTGCTTCTGGCGGTGGCCGATCCTGCGCTGGTTGCTCTTCCTGCGATGGAAGCTGGTGACGTAGAGCTTCTTGCCCTTGACGACCGCCGCTTCGGGCGAGGGGAACGAGCCAATGACCTTGGCGCCCTCGATATAGGGCTTGCCGATCCGGTTGTTGCCGTCGCCGCCGATGAACAGGACCTTATTCAGCTCAATGGTCTTCGCATCCGGGGCCAGATCGGTCAGCTCGATCTCGATCTTTTCGCCCTCGGCTACTTTGTATTGTTTGCTGCCTTGCTCGATTACTGCGTACATCGGAAACTCCCGGTCCAAAACTGGAATCTTGGAAAGACTAATAGAATAGGACTCACCGATCCTTTTGTAAAGACTTTTCTGCACTATTTTTGTATGCTTGCGGCTTCCGTACTGCCGAATATAACCACAGAGCCGCGAAGTAGGGCGAGCGTCCCCGCTCGTCGGAAGACGTCGTGCGAGGACGCACGACCTACCTTTGTGGCAAGACCATCCGTTCACGCTTACTGGTGGATGCTTTTGGAGTGCCCGGCATGAAGTTGGCAATGGTGGATGACAGGATTGCGTCCTTTGAGGAGCTTGACCCGGTCCATTTCGACCGCGGGATCTACTTTGGCGACGGCGTTTACGAGGTCCTGCGCAGCTACAACGGCAAGATCTTCGCCTTGGAGCAGCACATGCAGCGGTTCGCCGCAAGCTTGGCGGCCATCCGCATCACGAACATGGATATCGCCACCGTCCGCGAGCGGGTCCAGCGGGCCTTCCAGACGGCCGGTTTTGCCAACGCGAAGATCTACTTCCACGTAACGCGCGGCTCGGAACCTCGAAGCCATACCTGGAAGCCGGACCTCAAGCCCAATTTCTTCCTAACCGTCAGCGAGCTGGTAGATCACCCCGAGGAGAAGGTCAAAGGCATCGCCGTCTGCACCCATCCGGACTGGCGGTGGAAACGGTGCGACATCAAGAGCCTTAACCTCCTGCCCAACATCCTCGCCCGCCAGGACGCCGCCGACAGAGGCTACGATGAAGCGATCCTGGTCGACGACGCCGGCTTCATCACGGAGGGCGCCGGTTCCGCGTTCTTCGCCATCATCAAGAGGGCCTTGCAGACCGCCCCCTTGTCGGCCAACATCCTGCCCTCGATCACGCGTCAGTTCGTGACGCGGGCGGCCAAGAACTCCGGCTTGGCCATTGAGGAGCGATGCCTGACGCCCCAAATGGCCGCCTCGGCGAACGAATTGTTCCTCGCCGTCACCACCAAGGACATCGTGCCGGTGGTCCGGTTCGACGACGCCACCATCGGCGACGGCCGCCCCGGCCCCTGCACCAAGGCCCTCATGACCGAATTCCGCAAGTTCACAGTTTGACCGCACCCCGGACACCTTGCCTCGCGTCCGGAGCGGTCGTTCCCCCTGCTGGAAAACGATAGAATCATCCCAGCAATGACCGGTCTGAGGCCATCGCTGTTGCCCTGCTATTTCGGAGCGTGGAACAGGAAGACCAGCGCAAGTACGCAAACCGCCATGACCGCACCAGGCACAAGCCAGAGCTTCTGCCACTGGAACCGTCCGTCCACCCGGCACTTGTCCATGACAATCCCTGCGAACTGGGTCCCCAGGAACAATCCAACACCGCTCTGGGCCGTGAAGATCAACGCCTGCATGGACGCTCCAGCGCCCTCGGGCGCCACAGACCCGGCGAACATCTGGCCCGCGATGATGAAGAAAACGTACGCCAAACCATGAAACGCCTGGCCCGCGACGATCAATGCCGGCGGCCTTGGCATCACATAGATGACATAGAGGATCAGCCAGGAGGCGGCCCCCAGCGTCAGGGTCCACCTGTACCCGGTTTTCTGGACAATCCAGCCAAGCACGAACAGGGTTGCAATCGCCTGCATCGCCTGGGCAATCGCCATGGCGGCGGGAACGTTCTTCGGTGCTACGCCGTTGTCCTGCATGAACTGGGCAGTGCCAAGGAAATAAAACTGCATCATGCCCGCCCCAACCAGCGAAATGATGATGAAGACAAGGAAGCTCGATTCCTTCAGCATGCCGAGGGCGGACCCGCCCACTGTGGCGGACGGCGGGGTGGCAGGGAGCAGAGCGCCACAGACCACCGCCATCACGACGGACAGCACGCCTGCCAGTACGAGACAATCTCGTCCTTCCTCGCCGGTCTTGAAGACCCAGCGCCAGCCGGTCAGGAAGTAGCCGGCCAGAGCCCAGGCAATGGGAGCCCACATGAAGATGTACGGCGATTTGGCGGCGATATCGACGTTGTGCGCCGCCAAGTGGTAGAACATCAGGGAGTTCACCAGGGGCAGCGTGGCCGCATAGAACAGGGCGTACACCAGCAGTGTCCCGAAGAGCGAGCTGAATTGCCGTTTCCAGGCGGCGATGAAGAGTAGCAGCGTGCCCACTAAGTGGGCGCCAGCCAGGATGAACTCCGTGTTGACCCAGCGATCCGCCACCTGCCCGGCCACGAGGGGCATGAAGATACAGCCCAACGGCAATGCCGCGTAGATCCATCCCGTCTGTTTGCCGGTGAACTTCAGCGGTCCCAAGAGCCGGGCGGCCAACACAGGGTACCAAGCCCCCCAGACGGCAAACTCCAGGAACATCATCGCACTCAATCTGATGTACAAACCCGCATCCATTCCGGCAATCATGATATTCTCCTTCGTTCGCCAGGGGCCTTATTTGCACGCTGCGGCCAAACGTTCGATGGCCAGCTTGATGTCGCCTTGGCGGTTGTCGCCCGCCTCCCGCTCGATGGCCATGGCGCCGTCGAAACCGACCTCGTCCAGGACGTCCAGGAATCGTTTCACGCCGACCTGGCCGTCGCCCCAGGGGACCTCGACGCCCCAGGTGCCCGGCTTGGTCGTCCGAATCGCATCCTTGACGTGCAGATGACGAATCCAGGGCGACAGCACGCGCACGGCCTCGATCGGGTCGCCCTTGTCGTAGAGGATCATGTTGGCCGGATCGAAATTGACGCCGACGGACTGGTGGTCCAGCGTCTCCAGGAAGTGCCGCAGCTCCTTGGCGTTTTCCTGGCCGGTCTCCAGGAGCAGAATCACGCCGTTGTCGGCCGCGATGTTCGCCAGGTCCTGGATGCGGGCGTAAATCTTCTTGGCATGGACCTTGTCACTCTCGTCGATGAAGCCGGCGTGCATCGAGAGGTATTTCACGCCGAGCTTGGCCGTCGCGATGACCGCCCCCAGGAACAGATTATGGTTCTGCTGCCATTGGGCGTCCGGGACGACGCCGCCGGTGACCTTGATGCTGTCGAGCGTCGAATAGTCCTCCTGCGGGAAGTCAATCATCGTACTCGTGATCGTCCATTTCTGGGCTTGGATCGTCGCCAGGCACTTGCCGCTGCTGTCCTCGACGGCCGGACGAATCCCCAAATGGATGTGCCGCAGACCCAGTTCTTTCATCGCCTTGGCGACACCTGGGACATCCGTCCGAAGCGACCAACTGCACACGCCTACGGGCCAATTCTTGCACTTCATGTTCGTTGTCTCCCATCCTTCACTGGATCATGATCTTCTTTTGGCGAGTAACGGATTTCTTCTCGGCCTCGACGATCCTCACGGAATCGCGCGACTGCTCCAGCGTGAGGACATCCTTCACGGGCTGACCCCGCACGACCTTGGCGAAATGTTCGATTTCCCGCAGGTATCCATCGCCGTCACCCACGGGCGGCGTGAACGCCTCGCCCACGGCGGGACAGACGCGGAACATCGGCGTTCGCGTCAGGTCGTAGACGAGCGTCGCTTTCTCCAAGACCAGGTTGAAGCTCATCTCGAACCCGAACGTGCCCGTCATGCCCCACCCGCCTTCGGCGATGATCACCCGGTCTTCCCCGTAGTCATAGGTGGTGACGATGTGAATCAGGTGCCCGTCTGGCGTCTTGGCCCCGTGGCTGCATACGCCCCTGGGCATGCCGAAGAGGTACTGCACGTAATCCGTGTCGTGGATGTGCAGGTCGAGCGCGACGCCGCCGCTGCGGCTCTCATCGAGGAACCAGTTGTCCACGCTCCAGCCCGGGGGGGCGCCAAGCCGCTGGAACATTGCGGCCACAACCTTGCCATACCGGCCGCTATCGACAATCTCCTTGGCCTTGGCGTACTCCGGCCAGAACCGCACGCAGTGGCCGATCTGGAGGATCTTGCCGCTTTTGCGGGCCGCCTGGATCATGCGGTCGCAATCCTTCACGGTTAGCGCCATCGGCTTCTCGCACAGCACGTGGACCCCTTGGGACAGGGCCTTCTCCGAGTATTCCGCGTGCAGGTACGTGGGCAGCGTCAGAGAGATGACGTCCGGCTTGGCCTTGGCGATCATCGCATCGAGGTCACGGAACAACTCAATCCCCGTCAGGTCGATCTGGCCTTCGGCCCCCTGGATATTGCCCACGGCCTTCTTCGTGTCCTCTTCGATGTTCGGATTCGCGTCGCAGATCGCGACGACCTTCACCTCCGGCACCATCTTCCAGTGCCGAAAGTGCATCCGTCCCATGAACCCGAAACCGGCAATCCCGACTCTCAACATTGCGGCACCTCCCACGCATGGCACGATCCCAAGGATCTGTTCCTTGATGACTTCTGGAGTGTCTTGTTCTGCCTGGCCACGATTCTGCACCTCGACACGCGAAACTCCCCAACGCGATACATCGCCATTGGAGTCCCTCTCAACCTCCAGATTCACTGTCTGTGGGGGAGAATTCTACCAGAACTCCAGTCTATTCGCCAAACGATTTCTTCCCCCTCCCGCGAAAAACCGCCGCTCGAATAGTCCTATAATCAACCACTGAAGCCAAAGTGTGAAGTTGGCGGTGGCAAGCGTCAAGCACGAGGCCGCCACTTGCAACTTCCAACTTGAAACCTTAAACTTCGCCTATGACACCAAAAGAGCGAATTCAGGCGACGATGCGGGGCGAGACTTGGGACCGCCCCGCCGTCACGCCCATCTTCATGTCGTGGGCGGCCGGGTTCATCGGCCGCACGTACAGGGACTATTATCTCGACGGCGACGTACTCGTCCAGGCGCAACGGGCCGTCGTGACGGCGTTCAACCTCGACCAGGCCAGCGCCATCAGCGACCCCTGGCGTGAGGCATCCGCCTACGGGATGGAGTTCGACTATCCCGAGCACGGGGTCGGCCGGCCCCGCAGAGTGCTGATCCAGTCGCCGCAGGACATCGCCCGCATCAAGCCGTTCGACATCGAGCAGGCGGACCGGCCCCGGCAGCGGGTCGAGAGCGTTCGGAAGATGGCCCAGGCGGTCGGCCGGACCCACAGCGTCCTCGGCTGGGTGGAGGGGCCTCTGGCGCTTTACGCCGACCTGCGCGGCGTCGAGAGCATGTTCCTGGACCTGATCGACAATCCGCAGATGTACCGCAGCGCGGCGGAGATCATCATTGAAAATCAGATCCGCTTCGCCCGGGCCCAGATCGCGGCCGGCGCGGATATGATCGGCGTGGGCGATGCGGTCGCCAGCCAGATCAGCCCGGCCATGTACCGGCAGTTCGTTCTGCCCTTCGAGAAGAGGCTCTTCGATGCCATCCACGAGGCGGGGGCCGCCGTCAAGCTTCACATCTGCGGCGACATCCGCAACAGCGTCCGCTTCATGGCCCAGACGGGCTGCGACATCCTCGATGTCGATTGGATGGTCCCGCTGGATGAGGCAAGAACAGTGGTCGGGCCGGATGTCACCCTCGCGGGCAACTTCGACCCTACGGCGGTCCTGCTCCAGGGAACGCCCCAGGAGGTGGCCGACACCGCCCGCCAGAACATCGAAATGGGCGGCCGGCGGTTCATCCTCCAGCCCGGCTGCGAGGTCCCCCCCGGCACGGCCGAACCGAACATCCGGGCCTTCTGCCCGTGCCAAGGCTGCCTGATCCCCGAGCAACTCGCAGGACCAAGATAGCCGAACCTTTGGGTGGCACGGCCAAACTTGTTTGACCGTGTCCTCTTTGGCACCGGGCGGCTACTTCGCCAGTTCCTGGAACCGGTTCGCGATAGCCAAGGCCGGATCGAGCGGAACCTCCACGGCCACGGTGCCTTCCGGAACCTCGATCAACGGTCGGGCCGGCAGCTTCTTGCTGCCAAATTCCGGCAACCACTGCTGCTGCGCTTCCAGCATCTCGCGGGTCATGTCGCGAGCCTCCTTCAGGGTGCAGACCGCCGAGGTCAGCGGGTCCAGGGCGATGGCCTGCATGACCAGTTCCGGATTGCCGGTCAGCGCCGCCTCAACCGCCAGTTGCTGGACCGTGACGTTGCTCAGGTTCAGGGCCGCACATTGTGAGGGCAGATCGCCGATCCGCATCGGGTGAAGCCCGCGGGAATCCACAAAGATCGGCACCTCCACGCAGCAGCCCTGCGGCAGGTTTGTAATGTACCCGTCGTTTCGGACATTGCCGTTGAGCCGGAAGATGTTGCCCGTCTCGGCGGCTTCGAGGATGTAGGAGCAGTACTCGACGCTGCGACGCTCGATCTTCTTCGATTCCGTCGCCAAGTAGTCCACGCTCTTGTACTTTTCCGCCAGCATGTTGCAGTAGTTGAAGTAGGCCCCGGACGCCCCGCCGAAACCGGGCTGATCGCAGTACAGGTCCAGTGCCCTCTCGCTGCTGCGGAACCACGGCACGTACTCGGACAAATGCCCGGTGCTCTCGGTCATGAAGTAGCCGAAGTGCCGCATGACCTCGCCCCGGACTTTCTCGTTGACGTAATACTCGGGCTTTTCGATGTTCTTTCGCAGGATCGGGTACAGATCGCGGCCATCGCGTTTGTCCCGCAGGGACAGGAACCACGCCATGTGATTGATGCCGGCGCAGAGGAAATCGACCTGGTCCTTGGACACGTCCACGTACCGGCTGATCAGATCGAGGGTTGTCTGCACGCCGTGACAGAGACCGATGAATTGCACGTTCGCCAGCCGTCCCAGGGCCGAGCAGTTGGCCCCCATTGGGTTGGCGTAGTTCAGGAGGATCGCCTCGGGGCACAGCTCGTTCATGTCCGACGCCAGTTCGGCCAATACCGGGATCGTTCGCAAGGCCCGAAAGACTCCGCCGGGGCCGATGGAGTCCGCGATGCACTGGTCCACACCGTGCCGAAGCGGGATCTCATAGTCCATGCGGAAAGCCTCGACGCCGCCTACCTGGATCATGTTGATCACGTACCTGGCGCCGTCCAGAGCTTGACGCAGATCCAGGGTCGCCGTCACCTGCGCCGGCAGCTTGTTCTCCTTGACGACACCTTTGACAAAAGCCGCCATCTTGTCCAGCTTGGGCTTCGTCCGGTTCATCAGGCAGATTTCGCTGCCCTGGACGGCCTTCGTGGCTAAGATATCCATCGTCAGCGTCTTGCAGAAGATAAGGCTCCCAGCTCCAATCATCGCGATCTTCGGTTTCGACATAGGTGCAGCTCCTAAGAACTTGCGACTGTCTGTCATCCTGAGCGAAGCGAAGGATCTGCTCTTCGTAGGGCGAGCGTCCCCGCCTCGCCTAAAAGAAGTCGTGCGAGGACGCACGACCTACGAAGAGGGCCAGATGCTTCACTGCGCTACGCTCCGTTCAGCATGACAATAAGCCTGGTCATTTTGAATTCTTGGTCAGATTCTCGAGCAGATACAGCCCGCTCTTGCCGGGGGCGACAACGTCGAGGTCGCCGTCGCCGTCGATGTCCACCACGGCGGTATTGATCCCGAATCCAACGCGCCCGCCCTCATGGATCGTGTGCCGCGTCCAGTTCTTTGTGGCGGCGTCGAATTTGTAATAATAGGCGCACTCGGGGTCATTTTCCCCCGGGTCATGACCGTTGTGAGCATAGTAGCGTTTACCCGCGACGAGTTCCGCTTTGCCATCGTTGTCGAGGTCGGCCATGACCATGAAGTGCGGCTGCGACCAGGACTTGTCGATCAGGTGCTTCTCCCACGTGCGATGACCGTCTACATTCTTCTGCTCAAGCCAGTACATGCCATAATCATGGCCCAGGCCCCAGATGATGTCCGAGTCACCGTCGGCGTCCACGTCGTGTACGAGGATCGGAATGCTCGTTTGCCCGAGGTCGAACTCCGGATGCCATTGCCAACCCGTCGCGGTTTGCTCCAGCCAGCCTTTCGGCGCCACGATATCGCACCGGCCGTCCTTGTTGATATCGCCGGCGCCGATGCCGTGTCCCGCTGCCTCTTTGGGCAACTGATGTTTTTCCCACCGTGCCCCGCCCGGGGCCGAGGCGTCCCGATGGAACTCGTACCAGGCCACTTCCGACATGATATTGGGGAGAACATCAGGCTGACCATCGCCGTTGATGTCCACGGCCAGGGCTGTTTCCATATTGCCCGGCGTATCGATCGGGAAGACCTCCCACGGACCGCCCTTAGCACCCGGGTTCCGCTCCCAAAAGATCATCTTGTTATGCCAAGCGGCGTTGGCGATATCTACCCAGCCGTCGCCATCCACGTCCATCGGGAGATTGGCGAAGTCGTAGAAATAGTTGCCCTCTTCCTTCACGTCGCGGACGAAATGCCGCTTCCAGTCCGGGGCCTCATACCAGAACCCGCCGCAGAAAATGTCCAGCTTGCCGTCACGATTGACGTCGAGGACCCCTGCCGCTTCGAAACGCGAGTCGGCATTGATGACGTGCAACTTGAACCGCTCGCCGACCTTGGGCGGGACAACCTTCGCCTCCCGCACCCGGACAATCGCACCCCACGGCAGGTTGTTCTGGGTGACTTTCAGCATCAGGCGGTTGGTGCCCTTTTCGAGAGTGGTAGTCACGCGGTCCGGCTCGGGCCCGATCGGCCGAGCGACATTGTTTGCGTGGATCACCCTGCCGTTGAGCCACACCTTGACGCCGTCATCGCTGAAGATCTCCAGCGTCACGGGCTTGAGGTCGTCCGACTCGATCTGCGTGCGAAGGTACGCGACCCGCTGTTCACCGCCATTGAGCTCTTTCAGCAGATCGCAATAGGCGGGGTGCGGCCCATTGGTGGAAACCGGCATCTTTCGCCACTCGACCTTGGCCTTCGGCTTCTCCGGATCGAAGGGAATATCGAACAACTGCGAGTAGTTCTTGCCCTGTTCCAGGTACGGCCCGGCGACTTCCCAATTCATCAGATAGCTCTGTGTCGCCGTGATGTCATCGAGGATCTTCTGCGCCTGCTCCTTGGTGGTACTCCTGACATTGGCCGCCACGACACGTTCCAGAGCCGCCTTTACCGGGCTTGCGTTGCCGGCAGAAATATCTTTGGCGATCGTGACCGTCGCCATAGCCGCTTCTTCCTTGACTTGCTCATCCTGCACACTGGACGCCGCCAACTGCATCGCTTCGATCGTCTTGACGTTCGCGAGGGCGGCGAGCATCCTCTTCTTCAACGCCGCGTCTGGAGCCAGACCCATGGCCGTCGCGTAGCACTTCACCTTCTCCTGGGGCTCCATCGAAGCGACCGCCCCCACCAGGTCGACGTACGCCCGCAACGCCCGAATCTGGCTGCCGCCGCTCTTGTTGTCGCGGGCAATCTGCAGCAGGTCGGGCAATGGCGCTGCGTCCGGCCAGCGGCCGAGGCCTGCGATCGCCGCATACCGAATCACGGTATCGGGGTCGCTGAGCGCCCGGCGCAGGGTCGGTAGCGCCGAGGCATCGCCAAGCTGACCCAGAATCCCGATCATCATACCCTTGAGCCGCGCATCCCCGACCGAATCGAGTTTCGCCAGGACCGCCTTCGAGGTCTGGGCCGTGGCATTCGCCCGACGCGCCACGCGTAGAATCGCGTTCTCCAACTGCGGCTGTTCGCCGCCCGCCGCCTTGGCCAGCAGCGCCACCAGCGCCTCGGTCTCATCGGCCCCGGCCAACTCCCCCAGCGCCCGGTACGACGCCGTCCGAACCGATGCTTCGTGGCTTGCCGCCGTCTGCAGCAGAACAGGGGTCGCCTCTGCGGCGTGGCGATCCGCCAGCGCCTGGATCAACTCGACTTGTGCGGCTGTCTCCCCCCCATCTACGCCCCCGATCATCGCGGTGTTGACATTCTTACCTCGTAGCACCCGGAAACTCGCGCGGGCCGCCGCCTGCTCTTCGCCCGAGGTCCGCGCCGCCCGCTCCGTTAACAACGCCACGTTCGCCCCGTCACCCAGGGCGCCGACCGCCTTGATTCCGGCGATGCGCACCGCCTTTTCCGGTGATTGGCACGCCTCCAGAACGTTCGCCAGAAAAGACGGATCTCCACGATCCGCCAGGACATCAACCAGAAGCACCTGTGCGTCTGCGCTCAGCGTCCTCCATTGCCGTAGACCGGCCCTGAGTGCCTGATCCTCCTTCGTTTCCCGTATCACCTTGATGGCCATGAGCCGCAGTTGGTTATCGTCCCCCGTAAGTGCCCCGAGAACAAGTTCTGTCCGGTGCTCGCCGTCCGCCAAAGCCACTCCCCTCCAAGCGGCGTTGCGGATTCCCGCCGCCGGCGCGGCCTCCAATATACTGCGGTAGAGCGTCGCTGCCTCCGAGTTGTTTCCTTGACTCAGACGCTTTGCCGCGCAGCGCAAAAGGGACGCCAATACCGCGTTCTTGACTTCGGGAAGCCGGCTGTCCCGCGCCGCGTTCAACCCGGCGGTGGTCGCCTCGTCACCGATCCAGCCGAGCGCCGAAGCCGCGGCCACCGCGATCGTCGAGTCCGCATCGGAGAGCAGCGGAACGAGCAGCGGCGTCGCAGCGGTGTCCCGCCGTCGGCCGACCGAGTCGATCAGACCCACTTTGATCGCTCCGGACGTCCTGACCAGAGCCTCGCGCAGCGCCACGCTCGCTTCGGCATACGGCATGCCCTCCAGCGCATAACGCGCCGCATGGCCCACCCGTTCGTCTCCCAGCACCGCGGCGAGCGCCGTTACGGATTGCGCCGTGCCGCAGATCCGCAACTGCTGGCAAGCTGCGCATTTCTCGACCGCACCGGCGTTGGATTGCAGAATGGCAATCAGGTCCCGTTCCGTAGCGGCCCCGGCCGTGCCAGCAACCAATAGGAGGAGTCCGACAAACAGTATCTGGTTGAGCAAGTCGTTCTTCATGAGCCACCTTTCATGCAGCAGGTGATGGATTCATTGGGCGGTGTTTCACAGGATCCACGGCGCCCGCGGCGCGTACGAAAGCAATCGATTCGCCGTGTCATCGCCCGCGAATTGCAGCTTCACCGGGTCCCAGCGAAGATCGCGTTTCAGGGCCAGAGAGATACCGCCGATCAGGATGGCGTTCATGGTGTAAGCCGCGACCTCGGGATTGCAGATCGTCGCCTTGCGACTACGGACGCATTCCAGGAAGTTCCCGGAATGGCTGTCGGCCCGATAGACGCGCTGGTCGTCGGGCCGCAGCGGTTCTCTGAGCACGCTGGCCGGATAAGACACGATGTTGTCGCGGTCCACCGCAATGCGGCCCGTCGTGCCCACGAAGCAGGCGCCGCCGTCGGGGCCGACCGGCTCGCCCGGATAGGCGCTCGAATGGACAACCACGCCATTTCCGTAATGGTAGTCAATGGCACCCTTGATGTACTTCACCTCGATGGGCGCCTTCATGTCCGGGTTGACCGTCCACTGAATGATGTCGTAGTGATGGGGGCTCCAGTTCACGTCGCCCACGAACAGACCCGACAGCGTGTGACCCGCCTCCCCGCCGAACGGACGCCACGGCAGCGGTCCAAGCCACAGGTCCCAATCGAACCCCTCCGGCACGGGTACGGAGCGGTCCGAGGTCCACGCACTGGGCACGAAAGCCCCCGGCTCGCGGTAGGCATAAACCTCCTTAAGTTGCCCAATCCGCCCGTTACGGATCAGTTCGCATGCCTGGCGGAACTTGCCGCCGTATTCGGATCGCTGCTGCATCCCCGCCTGGTAAACCCGCCCGTAGCGACGAGCCGTCTCCACCAAGACCTGGGTCTGTTCTACGGTAATGCCAATGGGCTTCTCACAGTAAACATCCTTGCCGCAGCGCATCGCCATGATCGCCATCGGTGCCGCCCAATGATACGGCAGCGCCAGGAGCACGGCGTCGATATCGGCGCGTGTGATGACCTCCCGGAAATCATTGTATGCCTTCACACCGTCGTAGCCCGGCCGGCTGAACCGCTCGGCGTATATCTGATTGCACCGCTGCCACGCGGAATCGCGGCGTTCGCGGCGTACATCGCAGACCGCCACCACCTGCACGTCCTCGCGCGCGACATACCCGCCGGGCACGTAGGTCCACGCCCCCCCCAGAAGATGGCCGCTCCCTTGGCCGCCCAGGCCAATGAAGCCCATATTCACGCGCTCGCTGGGAACAACTCCGCCCCCGGCTCCCAGTGCGGAACCCACAATCACATACGGCATGGCGACTGTGGACGCCGCCGCCTTGAGGAACTGCCTTCGCGTCGCTCTCACCTGATCGACCATAGTCAACTCCATCGTGCTTAACCTGATGAACCCGTGTGGGAATCCACGGCGGTATTGTAGCCTGTGACCCATCCGAGGTAAAGACACTACCACCCGCCGCGTAACGACACGGCGCACGGCCAGGACGCCGTGGCGATGAAGCGTCGGCAAGGCCGGCCAAGACGCAACGCTCATCCGCCCCGGCGTCCACCAACGCAATCGCGGCGATCTACAGTCGTGCCGCTACTGGGCAAGCCCCCGGCCCAAAACGATATCGTCGATAAAGACGACACCGGTGCCGTCGGCGGCCGGTGCGTTGCGATTGCCAACGCCAATACACATCGTCTTGACCCGGTTCAGGTTCACTCCGACCAGATCACGGTAGGGGATCGTCCACTGCCGCCACGTGGGACGCCGCGTGATGGCGTCATCGGCGTTCACAACCGTCACGCTCGCGCCGGCACTGTCCTGGATCCTCACGTACATCGGCTCGATCGAGTTGCCCTTGGGTTGGGTAGCACCGATCTCGGCCGTCTGCCACGCACCGGTCACGTTGCCGGTCGTCGAGAGGCTGGAGAACTCGGCCGCGGTCAAGATCGCCGCATCGTGGCTGGTCAGGGCCAGACCGATGAGAACGTTGCTGGCCATCGGGATCGTCACCGATGCGGTCGTCGTGGCATTGACCCATGTGACGCCGTCCGCGGACCGCTGCGCGGTGAAGACATCGCCGGTCCGGGTCAACTTCACCCAGTACGGGGCGACCAGCCCGGCCGTCGCCACCTGGCTCATCACGTTGCCAGTCTCCGGACGCTGCTGGAACGAAACCCCGTAGTCCGGCGTCACACAGACGAACGCGTGCTTTGAGCCGGGATGGAGGCTCTCGCGGATCATCACGCCGGCCTTGGCCCAGCCGTTGCTGCGAATCAGGCTGCCGACGCGGACCACCATCGAGCCGTTTCCACTCAGGTTCTCATAGGCATAGCGGAACTGGTCCGCAGTGTCCCAGATGTCGGTCCCGATGGCGCTCATGATCATCTCCCCCTGGGCGGTCTCCGTAAAGTTGCCCGCGGTGCCGCGGAGGTACAACCTCAGGGTATCAGCCCCCTTGTCCGTCCAATTCTGCGCCGTCGCAAAATCGCGTTTGGCCTCGGAGTAGAACGGTGCCGCCGTGTTGTCGTACCGCAGCGGCAGCGACTGGGCGCCGCCGTGAACAATCGTGCGCTCGGCAAACGGCGCCGCATCGTAGCCCACTTGGGAGCCGCTCTTGCCGTCGGTCACACCATCGATCCACGTGTCATAGATGCGACTCTTGTCGTTGTTATAGCTCTCGAAGTCATCGACGGCACCAGACGCCGTGGTAGTGAAGCTCCAAACGTCGCCCGGATAGGTGACGGCGTTGACTTCATCGACGCGCCAGTAGTAAGTCGTGCCATACAGGAGAGAAGCCGGCGTGAAGCTGTGGCCGGTGACGGTCTGGGCGGTCGCGGTTCCCTTGGCCACGGCGTTGGGGTCCGTGCCGAAGTACACTTCGTGCGACTGGGCCTCGCGGCCGGGCCGCCAGATCAGGTCCGTCATCACACTGACACCCGTCGCGCTGTCGGCCGGCTGGGGCGTGCGGGCCTGCACGGGCACGTAGAAGAACCGCACCTCGCTCAGACTGGCCTGTGTCGTCATGCCCTAACCCTTCGTGATCGTCAGCTTGACGTACATGGCCATGATGCCACCGAAGGAAACGGTGGTGTTGTGCGTGTAGGTAGGCAGGCCCGGGGCCTGAGCGAATTGCGGGACCCCCGCCAACTCGGTCCAGGCGTTGCCGTCCAGCGAATACTCGATTTTGACGTCCTTGGCGCCCAGATCCATGATCGGCTCGAGCAGCGAATTCGAGTTTCACACCCACAGTTCGTGCAGTTTGTACACTCTGTCAAACTGATACTGAATCCAGTTCGGCTGGGCCCCGGTGCTCATCCACATCTGCGTCAATTCGGTGGAGTGTTCGTCGTTGGCATTGAGTCCGGATCCATCGATGGTCCTTTCGGGCTTCATGGTGGCTTGGGCACTGGACGCGCGCGCCGTGATAGGCGAGACGGGATAAACAAATGGCTCCGTCGTGAAACTCCAGACGGCGCCTTTGAAGATGGTGGCATCGGGTGTCGCATTCACTTCGTCGATCCGCCAGTAGTACGTCCGGCCGTATTCGAGACCGGCCGGAGCGAAGGTCATGGCCGTTTGACCCCGGCTGACCAGAGTTTTCCCCGGATTAGCCCGACTGGCATTGTTGACATCGGCGTAGGCCGTCCCCAGGTACACATCGCGCGTCGCCGCCGTCTTCAGCGGGTCCCAACCCAGAACCACGTCCCGGGGTACATCGGTGGCCTTATCTTTCGGGCTGGGATTGGAGGCCGTGTCTGCGTGGTAGCCGGCCATGACGAGAGCAACCTCCTCCGCGGACAGTGCCCGGTTGTAGATGCCGACTTCGTCAATACCGCCTGAGAAGACTTGGTCGTAGCCGTCGTAACCTGCACCGCCACCCGTCACAGAGCCTATGCCCATATCGGAGGCTTCGCCTCCAGCATGGAAGGCAAAGGCGCCGGACGCCACCTGTTGACCATTGAGATAAAGCCTGGCTGTGGTTCCGTCAAAGGCGGCGGCTACGTGCGCCCAGATGTGGACGAGCGGATTCAGAGTGTTATTGGGTGAAACGATCGCATAGGTTCCTGTTTCCAGGCGAAAAGTACCGCCATTTTCCGGCCTGACCTGGACCTGGAACGGCGTCGTGTCGGGCCAGGTATTTCTCTTGCCGATCAGGCCTTGATAGGTGCCGCCGCCGCCGGCCCACCGGATCCATACCGCCAGAGAAAGCTGCCCTGTTCCCTGTGCCGGATTCCAGGTTCCCAGTTCAATCCTGCTGGCTGCCGTGCCGTCACAGTTGACTCCGCCGCCTTGGTGTGCTGGCGAAATCCATGTTATGCCATTATGAAGGGTCCCGTCGTGTCCACTGCCCGACATATCGTGAGCGATATTGCCCGCCCCTTCATCAAGAGGATAGTATCCCACCAGACCGCTTCGAATATCGGCATTCGCCACACCTGCAGCCAGTCCCAGCACCAGAATAAGGGAGGCCATGTAAATGAATCTCTGAGAATCATACATATTTCTCGACATGATACATCCTCCTTCACAAAATGTTGTCTCAGACGGATTCTACGAGGGTCGTTCTTATTGTTGTCCTGCTCGAAGAAACATGAATTGTAGCCTTCAACGCTCCACGCCGACCTTATCGATTTTAGCATTGAATGGAAGCTTGCCCTTGACATCCTGCTCAACGGAAAGAAGGTCGCCGGCATCCTCCTGGAATCGAAAATCCGAAGGACAAGGGATAGTTTGAAGTGCGAAGTGTCAAGTCACGTAGGATGGGCTTTAGCCCATGCGGATGATTCGTCCATAGCCGCACAGGAGCAGCATGGGCTAAAGCCCATCCTACCAACTCCAACGTCAGACTCCCCCTCCGCCATCCACGTCATCGGCATCGGCATCAACTGCCACCAGACGCCGGACAGCTTTCCGCCGGATTTGCAGACGACGGCCACGAGTCTGGACCTGGTCAGCGGGACTCGGTGTCAGCGAGTGACCGTGGCCAAGAGGGTCCTCACGTCCCTCGACCACTGGCTGCGGATCGCCGAGCGAAACGGTCAGCAGGTCATCGACACCTGGAGCCGCCTGAGCACGCAATTGGGCCAGCGCGTCACTCTTTCCTACAACAAACGCCGTTTCACCGGCAACTGCATCGGCGTGGACCCCGAGAAGGGCCTCATCCTCCAGCTCGACCGCGGCGGCATCCGCATGTTCGACGCCGCCCACACCCACATCGTCAAGTGATCCGCCCGCGCATCACACGCCGCCTGTCGATTCCTGGGCAAGCAGGAATCGACGAGTCCGGCGACGTACTTTCAGTCCCGGCGTCATTGCAGCCACTGGGAATCGAACAGCCGCTGTCCGTGGACAACCCCTACAATGGCGATCTTCTCCTCGTCCAGAATCTTATACAGAATTCGATAGCTGAAGACTCTGAGTTCGCGATACCGGTCTTCCTCCACCTCGGGTATCATCTTGCCAATCCTTGGGTGCTCTTTGAGCTTGCGCGTCTCCTTGATGATGAGTTGGACTACCCGACGAGCTTGGAAGGGAGAGTCCCTCTCGATGTACGAACCGATCTGCTCCACCTGCGCGACGGCTTTGATTGTCCAGATCACCTCAGCCATTTCGCGAGTCGGCTCTCCACTTCGTCATGGGGCAGGGTCTTGCCGTCCTCAATCTCTCGCTCGCCTCGCTCAATACACTCCAGAACGTAGAGATGGTACTGGATATCCTCGAAGGTCGATTCCTCCGGCATCCGCGAGATCACTTCGCATGCCTTCTGCTTGATGGTCATAGGGCACTCCTGACTGCCATGGACGATCCAACGCTATTCTACGACATTCACGGCCCGCAGGCAAGCGGAATGGACAAGTAGCAGTCACCCGGATCGGGCACAAGCTTGCACGGCTCCAGGTCTTCCGTCAACCGTCACGTGCGTCGCGTTTGACTCGCGAGAAATGTACCTGACACCGTTGCGTTCCCTACCGGTTCCCTCTCCTCCGAGAATCCCCCCGGAATTCCCCGTGGTGTTGAAGAATCAAGCTCGCACACCAGATCGCATGGCTCGGACGGGCAAACCCGGAAAAAGTACCGCGTGCCTTTAGTTTCCCCGCATCACCGTGAGCGTCGTCCTGAAAATGCTGGCGGCCGGCAAGTCTATGCAAGACGTGCTCGCGGCCTATCCCGAACTGGAAACCGAAGACGTCCAGCAAGCCATGCGCTATGCCGCCTTCTGAACACAGACCCCGGCGTGGTTACCCAAAGGCTCCGGCAGGTTCTCCCCCAAATCGAGGCCGCTCTGCGCCTTGGGTGCGCCGTCACCGTAGAGGACCACGCCGTGCGCATACGTCAATTACCCATTCGGTAGACAGCCTGGATAGGCTTCCCCGATACCGTTGCCTTCCTTCCGAGAATCCCCCCGCGATTCCTCACGCCGTTGAACGACCCCAAGCTCAGCGACCGCGGAGTGTGGCGCGGCACCTGCATGGTGGGCGGAAAGGCGGCGGCGGAAGCAGGTGCCGTGACGCACGGAGCGGTTCGCTGCAGCGCATGGTTAGGCGACTTGTTCAAGCGCATGACTTAAGTTCCTGATTGCGTCTCTGAGCTCCTTGGCTTGCTCGGTGAGTCTCATCAACTGCTTAGGGGAAAGCGATGAGACATCTCTATCCAAGCCGTGCGGTCTGCGTCGATTACTGCTCAACACACCGTCTGGCGCACCGTGCTCGATGTCTGCGAAATCGATGAGGCACCAAGTGCCGTGAATCGCTCGGTTCCGAACGGCTACAAGTTCTTGCGCCGTCTTCCGGATGTCCTTGAGTTGCTCCGTTTGTTGTCGGGTTAACCGGAAGGCTTGGGCAGTCAGGGACACGTAAAGGTCGAAAAGGGGGGTGGCGGTAAGACCCGCGAACGTAAGCTCGGCAATCTCACGCTTCTGTAATCCAGCGTGTTCAAAGACTCGCACGCAAGCTTGCCGTGTGGTTTCGCAAAGGTTCTCGAACTCGACAACAAACCTGCCTAAAGGAGCAAAAAGCCGGTCTGCAAATTGTTCCAGTTTATCGGTCATGGATTGTTTCGCTCAATGTTCACGGGACGCGTGCGAAGTCGCCTAACGCCCGGCATGAGCCTTGAGGTGAACCCGCCGCGGGTTCATCCAATAGGCTCCGTGCCGTTGTTCGACATCCCTATTTCAGTTTTGCCAGATAGATGAGTTCCTGGCACGCCGTCCGAAAGTCCGGGATGAGTTTGTCGATATCCTCCCGATGGGCATTGTATCGCCGACTGTGGGCAGATTGATCTCCGACCGTCTTCAGGTTCGGGAGGGCACGCTTTGTGTTGCGCCCCAGATTCCACGCAGGTTCAGCCAGGGCGTGGGTCACCAAATCCGAGAGATAGAAGAAGTCGCCAGTTCGCGTGTCTCTGATCTTGTTCGCAATGCCGTGGGCTTCAAAGCACTCGATGATGAGGGTCTCCATGAGGCGTCGCATCATGACGGCGCACGCGTCGAACCAGCCTTTCTCATAAGAACCATTGATTTGGTGCACAACTCGTTCAAGGTATCCACGGGTGTTCTGGACTAGGGCAAATGGCAATACAGCCTGAGTGGCCGGTCGCGTTCCCGCAGAAGGCGGCACATATCGTAGCGGCGCATCCGCTTGGATGCGCTTCGCGATATCCAAAGCTTCGCGAGCAACTGATCTCATCGGCTATCACTTCCTGTAAATGTGCTTCGCCATGCTTTCGAATATCTTGTCTATCTGGTCAGGCGTTGCGTCCGATGAGATGTGAATCTGCAGGTTGATGCATACGCCGGGAAATGTCGGCGATTGCGGCTGCTCGGTGGTGTGCGTTGACCCCTGTGGAGGAGCTGACGGTTGAATTGCGGGCTGGGTGACTGGTGCCGCGCCCGGACGCTGCGTCTTCTGGCTGGCAGTTGCTTTCTTCCGTGGCTTCTCCTTGGGAGGTGCATCCTGTTTCCGTTTGGAGACGTCCGCCTCGGCCAGAATGGTGTACAACTGAACCATTCGTCGTACAGCGCTTGCGCCCACTCCTGTGTGATTGGCAAACCAACGATCTGCCGGAGTCTTGTCCTGACTTGGGTCGGGTGCCGCTGAGAGGAGGTCCTCCGGATACACGTGCTCGCGCATCTTCTTGCAGACATCGGCATACTGGTCATCGTCTCGCCACGCCCTTGCCAACTCTTGTGTCTTACCGTCCTTGTCGATGAGTCCAAGATCCTCAAGGAATGGCAGCACGTTCGCTCTTGCAGACTTCGGCTGCATGTTCAAAGTCGCGGCGAGGTAACTATCCGTGACCACCCCTGGGATGCTCTGCTTGAACTTGTCGCGCAGCGCCCACCAATGCGCCCCTGGCAGCATCGGAAAGGACTGCTTCTTCTCCGTCATTTGTTCCTCCTTTTCTGTCGAACAGTAATTAGAGTGATCCACCTACTGAATTTCGCATAATACAGTGACAAGTCACTCAAAAAAAAGACCGGTGTGCTCCAAGAACCCGAACAGGAGTTGTCCGTTCTGTTGCACACGCTCCATGCCATCCTCCACCGCTTGCCCCACCTCCCCGAGGT